>JBOHBB010000109.1:0-11707 GCA_050698135.1 Gaiellaceae bacterium | reverse complement strand
GTCGAGTTCTTCACTCAGCTCGGCTTCACGTTCGACGCTCGGTTCACCGACGAGACGGCCACCGCGATGATCGTCAACGAGCAGGCGACGGTGATGCTGCTCGTGAAGGACCGCTTCCGGGACTTCACGAAGAAGGAGCTCACCGACGCGACGGCGCAGACCGAGGCGATCCTCGCCGTGTCCGCCGAGAGCCGTGAGGACGCCGACGCGTTCGCCGACAAGGCGCTCGCCGCCGGCGGCTCGGAGGCGAACGACCCCATGGACCTGGGCTTCATGTACGGGCGGAGCTTCAACGACCCGGACGGCCACCTGTGGGAGGTCGTCTGGATGGACCCGAGCGCGCTCGAGCAGAGCCCGGTCGAGGCCGGCGCCACGTCGAGCACGTAGGCGGGCTCGCTGCGGGTGGGGTCAGGCCTGCGCGGCCTGGCCCCACTCGAGCGGCAGTCCGAAGCGGGGGAACACGGTCTCCGTGTCGAGGAAGAACGTCAGCTCGACGATCTTCCCGTTCTCGACCTCCAGCACCTGCAGCGCCCACGGCTCGTAGCCCTCGCCGTCCGGCTTGGGCCTGTACTGCCCGAACGCCGGCGCTCCGTTGGCGGCCATGACCGGAACGACGTGAGAGCTCTGGCAGGTGATCCCTGGACCGAACCACCAGGTGAGGATGTCGTCGCGGCCGGCGAGCCAGAGGTCGTACGGCGGCATCGACTGCGTCGCGTCCTCGTGGATCAGAGCGGTGAGCGCCTCCATGTCGTAGCGCTCGAACGCCTCGACGTAGCGCGCGAGGAGCTCGGTGTCCGCCGCGTCGATCGAGGGCGCGGTCGTGGACGGAGTAACGTCGCGCTCCTCGAGCGTCGCGCGCGCCCGCTGGAGCGCGCTGTTCACGGAGGCGACGCTCGTGTCCAGGAGCTCGGCGACCTCCGAGGCCTTCCAGCGCAGCACCTCGCACAGGATCAGTACGGCACGCTGCCGTGGCGGGAGGTGCTGGAGCGCGGCGACGAACGCGAGGCGGATCGTCTCGCGGGCCTCCGTCACCGAGGCGGGATCGCCGTCCGGCACGACGAAGCCGTCCGGGATCGGCTCGAGCCACGGCACCTCGGGGGTGCGCAGGTTCTCGACGACCGGCTCGCCCGCGGGCCCGAGGTCCATCGGCCGGGCGCGCCGCTTCCGTCCCTCGAGCATGTCCAGGCACACGTTCGTCGCGATCCGGTACAGCCACGAACGGAAGGACGACCGACCCTCGAAGCGCTCGAACCCGCGCCACGCTCGGATGAACGTCTCCTGTACGGCGTCCTCGGCCTCGAGGGCGCCGAGCATCCGGTAGCAGTACGCGGTGAGCTCGATCCGGTGCTGCTCGAGCTTCTCGGCAACGGTCGGGTCGAGGGTCAGCGACGCGTCGTGCATGAACGGGTGAATGCTAGGCGCAAGCGCACTCCCGGTGCGTCGCCCGCACCTCCCGAGCCGCGGCGCGATCCGCCACGAGAGGGCCTTGACAGACCCGCTCGTACCGGTCGCGAGTACGCTGGCAGCGTGGCCGACTGGGCGACCGTCCGCACGCTCGCGCTCGCGCTGCCCGAGGCGGAGGAGGACGCCTCCGGGCGCAGGGCGTACCGCATCCGCGGCAAGCTCTTCGCCTGGGAGGCGCGGGAGCGGGACGGCGGCGGGCTCGCGGTGCGGGTCGAACGGGACGAGAAGCAGCTGATCCTCGACGCGAACCCAGACGTCTACTTCACGAGCCCGCACTACGGCGGCTATCCGGCCGTCCAGGTTCACGTCGAGAGGATCGACCCGGACGAGCTCGCCCAACGCCTCGAGGACGCCTGGCTGATACAGGCGCCGAAGCGCCTCGCCGCCGAGCACGTCTCCGCGACCGAGGACTGACGGTCGTGTCGGACTGGGACCGCATCGACCCGGAGGAGCTCCGCGAGCGGATCGAGGACGCCTGGCTCCTGCGGGCGCCGAAGAGGCTCGCCGACGCCTTCGGTGGCGGGGACACCTGATGCCGTACGCGCAGGTCAACGACCTCACGCTGTACTACGAGGAGCTCGGGCCGCCAGACGGCCCGCCGCTCGTCCTGCTCCACGGCGCAGGCGGCACCATCGACGACCCGGTCGGCGGCTGGGCGGGGCTCGCGCCGTCGTTCGCCGAGCGCTACCGCGTCGTCCTCGTCGAGCACCGCGGCCACGGCCGAACCGACAACCCAGCGGGTGTCATGACCTTCGAGCAGATGGGGGACGACGTGGCGGAGCTCGCCGCGCGGCTCGAGCTCGGCTCCGTGCACGTCGCAGGCATCAGTGACGGGGGCGTCGTCGCCCTCGACTGCGCGCTGCGCAGGCCCGAGCTCACGCGCACGATCATCGTGGTCGGCGGCAACTACTCCACCCACGAGGGCGTCCAGACGTTCGCGGCCACCCTCGATCCCGACGCCCTCGAGCAGGCGGCGCCCGAGGCGGCAGCCGAGTTCGGGCGCCGCCACGACCGGGGCAAGGAGCCCGACTCCTGGAAGGAGCTCCTGCGGCAGATCGTCGCGAACAACACGTCGAGCCCGACGTGGACCGAGGACGACCTCCGCCGCATCGCGTGCCCGGCGCTGCTCGTCGCCGGCGAGGACGACCCGTTCGCGACCCTCGACCAGATGGCGACGATGAAGCGAGAGATCCCAGGGGCGGAGTGGCTGATCGTCAACCACGCCGGGCATACGGTCCACTTCGAGCATCCCGAGATCGTCGGCCCGCGGATCCTCGACTTCCTCGAGCGCCACGCCTGATCGGCTCGAGCAGGCCGGCGGCGCGACAGCCGCAGTCAGACGGTGTCGCTCTCGAGTCGCTTCTTCAGGTTCTCGTGGCTCTCGGGCAACTCCTTGGCGGCCTGCCGACGGACGAAGAGCGGAACGAGCAGCTTCCCGATGCCGTGACCGTCGAAGTCGAGCTCGAACGTGAATCGTGTCCGTGTTCCGTCGTCCAGGGGCTCGAACCGCCCGTTCCCGAGCGCACGCACCGGGCCGTCGAGGACGCGGAAGGCATAGCTCTTCGGCGGAGTGAACTCGGTCAGCTCGCTCGTCATCGTCTGCTCGCCCCTGCCGACCTTGCGGGTCAGCGAGACCTTCGAGCCCTGGCGCAGCGGCTCGCTCCCCACCGCGTGCGCGCTCACGACCGCGTCCTGCCACTCCGCGAAGCGTGACGGGTCGGTCACGTACGCGAAGACATCCTCCGGGCTTCGCGAGATCTCGACGCTGTGCACGATCGGCGCCATCTCGACCTCCTCGTGAGTAGTCGCACGATCATGCCGCACGAGCCGACCGGCGCAAAGTGTGCGCTCCCTAGCCGGTTGCGCCGGCGACGAACGACGCGATCGCGTCCGTGAACTCCTTCCGGCTCGACTCCCAGGCGTAGAACATGTGGCCGCCGCCGAAGTGGTGGACGGTCAGGCGGCCGGCCACCTGCGGGTCGAGCCGCATGAGATTCCGCAGGCGGTCGCTCGTGTAGTACGGCGTGACGAGGTCGTACTGCCCGTGGGTGATGAACGCCTTCATGTGCGGGTTCAGCGCCATGCCGTAGCGGAAGTCGTCCGTCGCACCGGGCGGCGAGGCGAACGCGTGGTGCTCGGTGTCGTTCTTCCAGGCCGTGTTGACCTCGTACGAGAGCAGCGTGTACTCACGGTCGGTCTGGACGCCGATCTCCGAGCGGAGCATGCGGTTCACGGCCATCGTGTACGCCGGGCTGATCCCGGAGAGCGTCGGGTCCGGCCATGAGAACGCGTCGCGGTCTGGGAAGGGGTCGGTCGCCGTGATCGTCGTGTCGTAGAGGCCGAGGACCTTCCGCTCGTCGCGGAGGAGCTCCCGCACGAGGGTGAGGATCGAGACGCGCCCCTCGCCCCGGAGGACGAGGTCGAGGGAGAGCCCGAGGAGATCGGCGAGCCGGGTCATGACCGCGGCACGCTCCTTCGCGGGCATCGCCGCGCCGCGGGTGAGAAACGACGCGTAGTCGCCGGTCGCGAACTCCTCCGAGTCGCGGAGCACCTTCGACAGGGACGTCCTCTTCCGGAACGCTCGCGAGCGTCCGTGGTGCACCGCGGCGGCGGCCATCGTCGGGACGCGGTCGACCCAGCCGAGAACGTCGTAGTCGGTCGGCGTGAGCCCCGTGATCTCGAGCGCAGGCGAGATGAGGATCGCGCCGTTCAGGCCGATACCCGTGGACTCCTGGAGCATGCGCGCCAGCCGCCCCACGCGGTAGCCGCCGTAGCTCTCGCCCGCGATGAAGACCGGGGAACCCCAACGGCCGTGGTCGGAGAGCCAGCGTCCCATGAACTCGCACAGCGACTCGAGGTCGCGCTTGTACCCGAAGTACTCCTTCGGATCGGGCGCGTCCTCCGGCGGCTTCTTGTCCTTGTCGTCGCCCTTCTTCTCGTTCTCGATGACCCTGCTGAACCCGGTGCCGACCGGGTCGACGAACACGAGGTCGGTGAAGGCGAGCCACGACGACTCGTTCTCGACGAGGCGCGCGGGCATCTCCGGGAGCGTGCCGTCGGCGGGGAAGGCCACGCGCCGCGGGCCGACCGCGCCCATGTGCAGATACGCGGACGAGGCGCCCGGGCCGCCGTTGAAGACGAAGGTGACCGGCCGGCCCTGGTCCCCGTTTCCGGCGACGTACGAGACGGAGAAGATCTCCGCCGCCGGCTTCTCCTTCTTGCGCAGGACGATCCACTTCGCCGTCGCGGTGTACGGGATCGCCTTGCGACCGCGGCCCCAGGTCGCGGTCGTCTCCGCGCCGGCCGGCGGCTCGTGGTCGGGCTTCGTCTCCTTCTTCTCGTTCTTCTCGTCGTCGCTCATCGCCGGGAACCTACCGACTTCTCCGCACACGGCCGCGGGGCTTCCCGGATGGCACGGCGAGGGCGCCACGCGATCCTGGGGTCCCGCGATCGAGGAGGCGGAGATGGGTGACACCGCAGTCGAGAAGCCATGCGTTCGGCGGCGGCCGCAGGTCGCCGCGGCCGTCCCGGGAACAGCGTGGTTCGGGGCGATGGCGGGTTTCTGGGGCGCATTCATCGCACTGCTCGCCGCCTCACCAGAGACGCTCGAGCGCGCGTACGACTGGCTCACCAGCCTCGCCGTCGTCTGGGAGATCCTCATGTGGATCGTCCTGCTGCCATGGGCGGTCTCCTGGGTCGTGTGGGAGAGCTCCTGGGAGCACTGGGCACGGGTGCTCGTCGTCGCGCTGATCGCAGTCGTCCAGCTGACCGCCTCGGCGCCGCGCGCCCCGCGCTGACGAGCCGGCGCGTGAGCACACGCCGCGTGTAAGAGTGAAGGAGCCGATGGCGGAGCACCCGAACTACCCCCTGCGGCTCGAAGGCAGGCTCGAGGGCGAGCCCTCGCGCTGGCTGTGGCTCGTGAAGTGGCTGCTCGCGATCCCGCACTACTTCGTGCTCGCGTTCCTCTGGATCGCCTTCTTCATCCTCACCTTGGTCGCTTTCTTCGCGATCCTGTTCACGACCCGCTACCCGAAGGGCATCTTCGACTTCAACGTCGGCGTGCTGCGCTGGACGTGGCGCGTGGCCTTCTACTCGTACGGCGCTCTCGGCACCGACCGCTATCCGCCGTTCTCGCTCGGCGAGCAGCCCGACTACCCGGCGACGCTCGACGTCGCGTACCCGGAGAGCCTTTCGCGCGGCCTCGTGCTCGTGAAGTGGTGGCTGCTCGCGATCCCCCACTACCTGATCCTCGCGCTGCTCCTCGGTTGGGGCGGCTCGGCGGCCCGGCGCGCGGGCGACTGGCACTGGGGCTGGGGTTGGGGCTGGGGTTGGGGCTGGGGTTGGGGCTGGGGCTGGGGCCTCATCGGTCTGCTCGTGCTGTTCGCGGGCGTGGCGCTGCTCTTCACGACCCGCTACCCGCGCGGCATCTTCGACCTCGTCCTCGGGCTCGACCGGTGGGTGGCGAGGGTCGCCGCATACGTGGGTCTCATGACCGACGCGTACCCGCCCTTCAGGCTGGACCAGGGTGGCGAGGACTCGCCGGCCGCACCGACCCTCCCTGAGGCGCCCGAGGCACCGGCCGCGCTCGTCGCCGAGACGCGGCCACCGCCGGTGCCGGCCGGAGGCGGTGCAGGGCGCGTGGTGCTCTACGTCCTCGGGACGATCGCGGCGCTCCTGGCGCTCGTCACGCTCGTCGGCGGCGCCGCGATCGTGGCCATCGACCGGACCCAGCGCGACGACGACGGCTTCCTCATGTCGCCCACCGAGGACTTCTCGACGTCGACGTACGCGATCGTCTCGGAGAGCGCGGACCTCGACACCGAGGGCGCGGACTGGGCCGTGGAGTCGTTCCTGGGGACGGTGCGCATCCGCTCCGAGAGCGACCGCCCCGTGTTCGTCGGCATTGCCAGCGATACCGACGCAGCCGGGTACGTGGACGCGATAGAGCGCGACGTCGTCACCGGGATCGACGACGAGCCTCGCTACTCGCGTCGGACGGGCGGCCCGCCCGCGGGGCCGCCGGGGGACGAGACGTTCTGGGTCGCCTCGGCGTCCGGGGCCGGCGAGCAGACCCTCGAGTGGGAGCCGGAGGACGGGAGCTGGACCGTCGTAGCGATGAACGCGGACGCGAGCCGAGGGGTCTCGAGCGAGCTGAGCATCGGCGCCGAGCTCGACTCCGTGCTCTGGATCGGCATCGGCCTGCTCGCCTTCGGCGCGCTGCTCGCCGGCGCCGCCGGGCTCGCGATCACGGCCGGCGCCCGACGTCGCCCCTGAGCTAGCGCCGGTCCGCGTTGAGCCCGGCCGTGAGCCGCTCGAGCGCCTCCTGGTTCCAGCCGTTGATGAAGTCGGCGTGCGTCGCCCACCTCCCGGCAGAGAGGATGCCGCCGCGGACCGGCGGGTACAGGAGGACGAGGGTGATCGTCGGCATCCGCACCGGGTGCGAGGACGGGCAGCGTCCGGCCTTGGAGTAGGCGACGTGGCGCTTGTTGTTCCCGCTGTCGACGTCCCGGCCGTTCCAGCAGTTCTGGAACTTCACCTCGAGCTCGAGCGCGTCGTCCGGGCCGCAGGACGGCAGCGCGGCGAAACGAGGGCTGCCGTCGATGCCCCCACAGCTCCAGGACACGATCTCCTTCGACTGGGCGCGCCGCGCCATCGGGTTCCCGGCGACGAGCTTCAGGCCCGACGGCGGGGCGACGAGGGTTCCCGAGAAGTGCTTCGTGTAGTAGACGAGCCCGAAGAACGGCGGGATGGGCTCTCTCCCGGCGTACACCGTCGGCACCCAGTACGTCGAGGAGTCGTCCTCGACGTCGCACGTCGTCGGCCCACCCCGGAGCGACGCCGCCGTCGTGGCCGCCGTCACGTCCCGGTTGCCGATGTAGGTGTGGTTGTGCGAACGCCCGGGCTGCCGCGGGAAGCGGATCGGGTCGTCGTTGTTCCGATGGCTGAACCCGCAGACGACGGTGAAGTACGGCCCGCCCGGGAAGTTGCGCTGCGCGAGGGTCGCTGCGCCGTGCGGCGTCGCCGAGCGGCCGACGGACGCGAGAGAGACGGTCGCGATCAGCGCGAGCAGGAGTAGCCAGCCGTAGGTGCGACTGGTCGGCGACCTGCGCGTCGTCACCACCCGTCCACGCTCCTCGCGAGAGCGTACAGTCGCGGTCGCACGCTCGCCACTTCCCGCACGAATCCACCCTGCTTCAATGAGAGGTCCACCATGTCCCAGGTCGTCGACTCGCTCGAAGCTGCACGCGCCGCCGCGTCGCGCCTCGCCTGGCGCGAGGCGCACGGCACCTTCTCGGCGGTGGGCGACGCCGAGCTCGGCCCGGAGGACCTGGAGGTCTTCGGGGAGGCCGCCTGGTGGACCGGGAAGCTCGACCAGGCGATCCGCGTACGCGAGCGGGCCTACGCCTCGTACACGGCCGCCGGAGACATGCGCAGCGCGGCGCGGATGGCGCTCACCCTCTCGTGGGACTACGAGGGCCGGGGCTCGTTCGCGGTCTCGAACGGCTGGTTCGCCACCGCCGAGCGCCTGCTCGCCGAGCTGCCCGAGTCGCCGGAGCACGGCCGCGCGCTGCTCGTCCACGCGCTCACGGCCCTCTTCGCGGAGGGCGACCTCGAGCGCGCCGAGGCGCTGTTCGACGAGGCGTACGCGCTTGCGCAGCGCGTCGGAGACCGGGACGTCCAGGTGCTCTCGCTCTCGGGCCGGGGCCGCGCGTACATCAAGAGCGGGCAGATCGACAAAGGCCTGGCCCTCCTCGACGAGGCGACCGCGTCGGCGATCTCCGGCGACCTGAAGCCGCACTCGACCGGGATCGTCTACTGCCTGACGATCAGCTCCTGCCGGGACCTCGGGGACTACCGCCGCGCCGCCGAGTGGACGGAGGCGGCAAACCAGTGGTGCGACCGCCTCGACGTCACCGGCTTCCCGGGCGCCTGCCGCATCCACCGCGCCGAGGTGCTGCGCTTGCGCGGCGACTGGACGGCCGCCGAGGCACAGGCGCTCGCCGCCTGTGAGGAGCTCGTGGACTTCGACCGCAGCATCACGGCCGGCGGCCACTACGAGATCGGCGAGATCCGTCGGCGGCGCGGCGACTTCGCCGGCGCCGAGGAGGCGTACCGCACCGCGAACGAGCTCGGGCGGAGCGCGCAGCCCGGTCTCGCGCTCCTACGCCTTGCAGAGGGCAAGGTCGACGCGGCGGTCGCCGGCATCACGCGCGCGCTGCAGGACACGCAGGAGCCGCTGTTCCGTATCCGTCACCTTCCCGCCCAGGTCGAGATCGCGCTCGCCGCGGGCGACCCGAGGACGGCCCGTGCGGCCCACGCCGAGCTCGAGAACGCGGTCGACTCCTACAAGATCGGCGACCGCCGTGCCGACGCCTTCGACGCCACCGTCAACCTCGCCGCCGGTCAGATCGCGCTCGCCGAGAAGGACTGGGACGCCGCAGCCGCTAGCCTCGAGCGCGCGCGCGACGAGTGGCAGACGGTCGGCGCGCCGTACGAGACGGCGGAGGCCCGGATGCTGCTGGGGATCGCCTATCGCAGACGCGGCGACGAGCACGACGGCGCGGAGGAGCTCGAGGGCGCGCTCGCCGGGTTCGAGCGACTCGGGGCGATGCTCGCCGCCGAGCGGACGAAGGAGCTCCTCGGGCGGCTCGAGACCCGCAGGACGTTCCTCTTCACCGACATCGTCGACTCGACGAGGCTGCTCGAGACGCTCGGGGACGACAAGTGGAAGCGGCTGCTCGCGCGGCACGACGAGCTCGTGCGCGAGCGGATCGTCGAGAGCGGTGGCGAGGTGGTCAAGCGCACGGGCGACGGCTTCTTCGCCTCCTTCGACAACCCGAAGGCGGCGATCGCTGCGGCTGTCGCGATCCAGCGTGCGCTCGACGCCGAGATCGTCGCCCCCGACGTCAGGATCGGAGCCCACGCCGGGGCCGCTTTCGTCACGGCGGAGTCCACCGACTACGGCGGCCAGGGAGTCCACATCGCCGCGCGCATCGGTGCTGCGGCGCGCGGCGGTGAGATCCTCGTGAGCGCGGGAACGCTCGGGGACGCGGGATCCGCGTTCCGGGTGTCCGACCCGCGGACGGAGGAGCTGAAAGGCCTCGAGGAGCCGATCGAGGTCGTCTCCGTCGACTGGCACTGACCACCACCCCGCACGGACCTCTCCGAAGGAGGACGCGATGAAGACGTCCCGCACCACGCTCGCCGTGATCGTCGCCGTCGTCGTGACGGCGCTGACGATCCCGTCGCTCCAGGCCGCACCGTCGAAGAGCTCGGCGGGCGCGTTCTCCTCGCCGCCGCGCGACCTCGCGCAGTACGGCCATATCCGGTCGCTCGTACGCAAGGGCAGCCGGTACGAGCTCCGGCTCGACCCGGCGTTCTGGCTCGGCGGGTCGACCGCGAACCGTGCAGCGCTCGAGGACAAGGTGATCGGGCCCGGCGAGACCGTGCCGAACGACTACTACATCCGCGACGAGAGCCGCCAGGTGCTGACGTACCGCGTCCCCACGACCGCGCGCGCGACCGTCCTCGTCCAGGGGGCTGGCGGTATCCGCTCGCAGCGCGTCGGGATCGCTGACCTCGCCCAGATCGTCAGAGGACGGAACCCGCAGGGCCGGAGGATCTACGACCGCGGGAACCATCTCGGCTACTGGGCGCGGATCCAGCTCGACACCGTCCGCGCGCTCGACCAGCAGTACCAGCCGTAAGGCTTTGGGCCTCGCCGGGCCAGCCCGGGCCGGCTCACACGCGCTCCTCCGTGGTCTCGTTCGGCTGCGCGCCGACGGTGACGACGATCTTCCCCCGGGCGTGCCCTTCGCCCAGGTAGTCGAGCGCCTCGGCGATGTCGCTCAGCTCGTAGCGCCTGTCGATGACCGACGTCAGTTTCCCGGACTCGAGGAGCTCACGGAGCACCTCCATGTCCGGCTTGTTGAACTTCGCGATGAAGAACGGGGCCTTGCGGCTCGAGAGGAGGGCGCCGAGCTTCTTGCCGACGACGCCACCGATCGGACCGAGCGGGCGACTCCCCTTCTGTCCTCCCACGATCACGAGCGTCGCGTCCTTCTCGAGCACGCGCTTGCACTCCGACCACGATCTGCTCCCTGCGACGTCGAGCAGGACGTCGTAGCGCTCGCCGCCGCGCGTGAAGTCATCCTGCTTGTAGTCGACGACGCGGTCGGCGCCGAGCGACCGGGCGGTCTCGACGTTCGCCGGGCTGCACACGGCGGTCACCTCTGCGCCGAGCGCCTTCGCGATCTGTACCGCATACGTGCCGACGCCTCCCGAGGCGCCGTTGACGAGGACCTTCTGCCCCGGCGCAACGTGTCCGTGGTCGCGCAGCCCCTGCAGCGCAGTGATCGCGGCCACCGGCACGGCGGCCGCGTCCTCGAAGGTCACGTTCGCCGGCTTGTGGACGATCGAACGGTCCGCGCGGGCGGCCACGTACTCCGCGAGGGAGCCGCTCCTCCCACCGAACACCTCGTCCCCGGGCTGGAAGCCGGTGACGTTCGCCCCGACGGCCTCGACGACCCCGGCGTAGTCCGTGCCGAGCCGCTCGCTCTTCGGCGTCCGAAGCCCCATCGACGGGCGGCCGACCCACGGCCTGCCCTCGACCGCGTACCAGTCGCCGAAGTTCAGCGAGGACGCCTGCACCCGCACGAGCACCTCTCCCTCGCCGGCAACGGGCTTGTCGAGCTCCCGGATCTCGACGACCGCGGACGGCGAGCCGAACCGGTCCCGGACCGCCGCCTTCATCGATCCGGCCCGCCGTTCACGGTCAGGACGACGTTTCCGGTCTTCTGCATCGTGTCCACGTAGCGATGCGCCTCGACCGCCTCCTCGAGCGGTTGGGTGCGGTCGATCACCGGTCGGTACGTCCCGGTCTCGACTAGCTCCCGGAGGAGGAGGGCGTCCTCCTTCGTGGGACGCGCGATCGCGAAGACCACCTTCCGGTCGCCGACCCACGATGTGAGGTACGCCAGAGGTAGGTTGTGGAGCCCGTCGGTTGCAAGGAAGAGGCCGCCGGGCCTCAGCGAGCGCCTGGCGCGCCGGAACGAGTGCTTCCCGACCGCGTCGAGGACGACGTCGTACGTCTCACCGCTCTTCGTGAAGTCCTCCTGCAGGTAGTCGATCACCTCGTCCGCCCCGAGCGAGCGCACGAGCTCGACGTTCTTCGTGTTGCAGACAGCGGTGACGTGAGCGCCGAGGAGGCGCTTCGCGAGCTGGACCGCCGCGGTCCCGCAGG
>JBOHBB010000108.1:0-2729 GCA_050698135.1 Gaiellaceae bacterium | reverse complement strand
GGCATCGCGCGGCTCTACGTGGGCGAGGACGTCGAGCACGTCCCGCTCGAGTCGATGGTCCGCGCCTCGGGCGGGCTACCGGGCCGGCTCCACGAGGTGGTGAGCGACTGGACGCGCGACGAGGCCGGACGTCGGCTGGCGGCCGCGGCCGAGTGGCTCGCGCAGGGACGCGACCGCCGTTCGGCCGACCTCGAGTTCGCGAACAACGCGATCGGGCTTGGACTCGCGAGGCTCTACGCGACGCCGCCGCCCACGGCGGGGGACGCCGAGTGCCCGTACAAAGGACTCGCCTCGTTCGAGGAGTCGGACGCCGCGTCGTTCTTCGGTCGCGAGCGGCTCGTCGGTGAGCTCGCTGCCCGCACGGTGCACGTCGGGCTCCTCGGTGTCGTCGGTGCGTCCGGCAGCGGGAAGTCCTCGGTCGTCGCCGGCGGCCTGTTCCCGTCGCTCCGAGCCGGCCTGCTCCCAGGGAGCGAGCGGTGGCGCACCGTGAGGTTCCGTCCCGGCGAGCACCCGATGCCCGCGCTCGAGCGCGCGGTGGGCGGCACCCTGGCGGACGCGATCGAGGCGAGCGGCCACGACGGCCTGCTCGTGCTCGCGGTGGACCAGTTCGAGGAGGTCTTCACGCTCAGCGCGCCGGAGGAGCGGGACCACTTCATCTCGACGCTGACCGACGCGGCCGGCGGCTCGCCCGACCGCTTCGTGACCGTGCTGACGATTCGCGACGACTTCTACGGCCACTGCGCGCCGTACCGAGACCTCGCCGAGCTGCTCGTCGCCAACCAGGTCCTCGTCCCGCCGATGACGGTCGAGGAGCTGCGCCGCGCGATCGAGCTCCCGGCTCGACGCGTGCGACTTCGAGTCGAGGCGGATCTGGTCGACGCGCTCGTCGCCGAGGTCGCCGATGAGCCCGGCGGTCTGCCGCTCCTGTCCGCGGCGCTCGTCGAGCTGTGGCAGGCGCGCGAGGACGGATGGCTGCGGATGGACGCGTACGAACACACGGGCGGCGTCCGCGGCGCAGTGGCGCGGCTCGCGGACGCGTCGTTCGACCAGCTCACGCCCGAGGATCGCGATGTCGCGCGGCGACTGTTCCTGCGTCTCGCGAGCGTGGGCGATGGCGACCTCGTCACGCGGCGACGGGTGGACCTCGCCGAGGTGGAGGTCGAGACGGATCCCGTCGCATCGCGCGTGGTCGATCGACTCACGGCGGACCGGCTCCTGGTCGCGACCGGGTCGACCGTCGAGGTCGCGCACGAGGCGCTGCTCCGCGAGTGGCCGCGGCTGCGGTCGTGGCTCGACGACGATCTCCAGGGGCACCGGCTACGGCAACACCTCACGCACGCCGCGCAGCAGTGGGACGCGGCCGATCGCGATCCGTCGGAGGTCTACCGAGGCGCCAGGCTGTCGGCGGCGCTCGACTGGGCATCGACGCACGGCGCCGATCTGAACGAGCTCGAGCGCGCCTTCCTCGCTGAGAGCCGTGAGGCGAGCGAGCGCGACGCCGAACGCCAGCGCCGCACGAACCGTCGCCTCCGAGGCCTCCTCGTCGGCACGGCCGTCTTCCTGGTCGTGGCCCTGGTCGCGGGCGGCCTCGCGCTTGTCCAGCGCGGCCATGCCCAGGACGAGGCCGAGCGAGCGGAGCGGGAGGCGGTGCGGGCCGAGCGCGAGGCGCGCATAGCGACCGCCCGCGAGCTCGCAGGCGCCTCGGTGGCCAACCTCGACGTCGACCCCGAGCTGGCGCTCCTCCTCGCGCTCGAGGCCGTCGACGCTACATCGGAGGTCGACGGCATCCCGCTGTCCGAGGCGGAGGAGGCGCTGCACCGAGCGGTCCTGACCCGAGCCGTCGGGACCGTACCGCAGGGGAGGAACGTCGCGGTCGCTCCGGACGACTCGCGGTTCGCGACGGTCGGCCCGACGGGCGGCACCGTCTGGGACATGGAGACGCACGAGCGCGTGTTCGACCTCTCCGGGCACGACTCCGGCGTCATCGGAGTCGCGTTCGACCCGACCGGCGACCTGATCGCGACGAGCGGCGAGGACGGACAGGTGCGGATGTGGGATGCGAGGTCCGGCGATCTCGTGGACGTCCTCGGGGATGGTGGGACCACCGTCTGGGGTGTGGCGTTCGATCCGGAGGGGAAGCGGGTCGCCGCGACGCTCGACGACGGCACCGTGCGCGTGTGGGACGTCGCGACGGGACGGCTGCTCGACGTCCTCCACGGTCCGCCGGGGCACCCGTTCCGGTCGCCGGTCTGGCCGCTCGCCCCGGCGTTCAGCCCGGACGGGACGCTCATCGCGAGCGGCGGATGGGGACGCGTCGGAACCGTGTGGGAGCTCGCGACCGGAGAGGTCGCCGCGGTGCTGCAAGGCCATATCTGGGAGGTTTCCGCACTCGGGTTCAGCCCGGACGGGGGGGCGCTCGCCACCACTGGTCCCGACGGCACCGTGCGGCTCTGGGACGTCGCGAGGTGGGAGGCGACGAGGACGTTCACCGGCACCACGGCGGATCAGCGTGCGTTCGCGTGGAGCGCCGACGGAACGCGCATCGCGACGGGCGGCGCGGACGGCACGGCGGTCGTGTGGGACGTGTCGTCCGGTGAGCAGCTGATGCAGCTCGCGGGACACTCCGCGGAGATCCTCGGCGTCGCCTTCAGCCCGGACGGCTCCACGCTCCTGACCAGCTCGGCCGATGAGACGACACGCCTGTGGGGCATCACCCCCGAGGGCGAGCG
>JBOHBB010000107.1:0-11566 GCA_050698135.1 Gaiellaceae bacterium | reverse complement strand
GGGCGGAGCGACTTGTCTCCGTTCGCCGCGTTCGGCTCGAACCAGTTCGCCCGCTCCCAGCCGGACTTCTCGCCGAAGTTGGCACCGAGCTCCTGGAGCCGCGCGTACGCGGGCGACACGCGCAGAGGGCGCCCGGCGGAGCGCTCGTGGCCCGGGTACTTAACGTCGTAGTACGTCTCGTAGATCTCCTTCGTCCGCGCGACCGTGTACTCCTGGCTGCGATAGGCGGCGCCGAACCGGCGCGAGTCCATGTGCCAGACATCGAGCGAGGGTGTTCCTTCGACGATCCACTCGGCGACGAGCTTCCCGAGGCCGCCGGCGCCGGCCAGCCCGTGGGCGCAGAACCCCGCGGCGACCCAGAAGCCGCGGACATCCGAAGGGCCGAGGATGAACTCGCCGTCCGGCGTGAACGCCTCCGGGCCGTTGATGAGCCGGACAACCTCCATCTCGCCGAGCGCGGGAACGCGGACGAGGGCGTTCTCCATCAGCTCCTCGAAGCGCGGCCAGTCCTCCTCCAGCAGCCTCGAGTTGAAGTCGGCAGGAATCCCGTCGAGGCCCCACGGCGCACAGCTTCGCTCGTATCCGCCCATGACGAGGCCACCCGACTCGGGGCGGAAGTAGACGAGGAGCGACGGGTCGCGCATCGTCGGCATCTCGAGCGGCAGCCCGGCCGGCTTCGTCACGAGGTACTCGTGCGCCATCGGGACGATCGGCACGGTGACGCCCGCGAGCGCACCGATCTCGCGAGCGTACATCCCGCCGGCGTCGACGACGACCTCGGTCTCGATCTCGCCCTGGTCGGTGTCGATCGCCTCCACGCGACCACGCCGAACGCGGATGCCCGTGACCCGCGTGCGCTGGTTGATCTCGGCGCCGCGCCGCCGCGCGCCCTCGGCGAGGGCGAACGTGAGCTGGCTCGGGTCGATGTAGCCGTCGGTCGGCAGGTAGGCGGCGCCGAGCACGCCGTCCGTGGTCATCGGCGGGAAGAGCTCCTGGGCCTCCGCGGCGGAGGTCAGCTCGAACGGCAGGCCGAAGGTCTTCGCCCAGCCCGCCTGCCGCGCGATCTCCTGCATCCTCTCCTCCGACGACGCGAGTCTCAGCGACCCGACCTCCCGCCATCCGGTCTCGAGCCCGACCTCGTCCTCGAGTGAGCGGTAGAGGTCGACGCTCGCCATCATCATCTTCGTCAGGGAGAGCGAGCTCCGCAGCTGGCCGACGAGGCCGGCCGAGTGAAAGGTGGAGCCGCTCGTCAGCTCCGCCCGTTCGGCGAGGACGACGTCGTCCCAGCCGAGACGCGCGAGCCAGTAGAGGATCGAGCAGCCGCCCACGCCTCCGCCGACGACCACTGCGCGCGCCCGGTCACGCATGCGCAGGAGCCTAGACTGCGTGCATGAGACTCGTAACGGGGCCAGGGGTCACGGAGTTCGTGGAGGCCCGCGGCGGCGTCGTGTACACATGGTCGCGGAGCGTCCGGTGCTGTCGCGGGCGAACGCACCTACTCGAGGCGGCCACCGAGCCTCCCGATCGCGACCTGGAGCTCGTCCCCGCGGCCGACGGCTTCCAGCTCTACGCGCCACCCGGCCTGCTCGAGCCCGAGGAGATCCACTTCGAGCTGCGCCGGGGACGCCTCCGGGCCTTCTGGAACGGACAGGGCTGGATCGGCTAGCGGCGGCGTACGCAAATTGCGCGGAGTTTCGTGCGCCGAGACCCTTGATCGCGCTGGGCCAAGTCGCATAGAGTCCCGTCTGCGCCGAGCACGGGGCGCCGGTAGGACGAAGCCCCCCGAGGAGCACTACGCGGAAGCGGAACGTTCGTCGGGAAGGTGGACCAAAGCGTTCCCGGCTCGGCGAACTTCTGCGGCCGGGCCTTCGGGCCCGGCCGCTTTTTCTCTCCGGAGCTTGTCAGAGCAAGTGCAGTCATGCGCAGTTTGACCCTGTGCGAAACGAAAACTTCGCAATTTGCGACCTCTGCACGTTCTGGTCCCTTGACGGCCCTGTCCCGCCCCCCTAGTGTGCGGCTTGCACCGAGTACGGAGCGCCTGAGGTTGAGGGTCTCTCCGAGAGGCAGTCGTTTCGGCGGCGGTCAGTCGGAAGGCCGGACGAAGGCGTCACCGGCTCGGTGCATTTCTTTCTGGACCGAGCTCCTCCTCGACACATTTGTCAAGTCGCGGAATTTGCGCGAACTTCTGTGCGTGACGGCTTGACCCCGACGCCCGGGCTTGCATAGAGTCGAGATGCACCGAGTACGGAGCGTCCGAGGTTGATGGTTCTCCGAGCGGCAGTCGCTTCGGCGGCGGTCAGTCGGAAAGCCGGACGAAGGCGTCATCGGCTCGGTGCATTTTCTTTCCCGCATGGCCCCGCGGTGACCTGGACGGCGCTGCGTATGCTCGCCGGAGTGCGTCGCCTCCTCCTCCTCGTCTCGGCGGTCGTCTTCGTCGACGCGATGCTCTTCACCGCGCTGACCCCGCTGGTCCCGGGATACGCGGACGAGTTCGACCTCTCGAAGACGGGAGCGGGCCTCCTCGTCGGCGCTTTCGGCGCGGGAGCGCTACTCGGCGGCGTGCCGGGCGGCATCGCGGCGTCGAGGTTCGGGCCCAAGGTCGCCGTCGTAGGCGGGCTGCTCATTCTCGCCGTCGGGAGCTTCGCGTTCGCCGCGGCCGACAGCGCAGTCACGCTGGGGATCGCCCGGTTCGTCCAGGGCTTCTCGAGCACGACAACGTGGGCCGGGGCGCTCTCCTGGGTCACCGTTGCAGCGCCTCTGTCGAAACGGGGCGAGGTGATCGGGACGGCGTTCGGAGCCGCCGTCTTCGGCGCGATCGTCGGCCCGATGTTCGGCGGCGTCGCCGAGGCCGTCGGCATCAGGCTCTCGTTCGCGACGCTCGGCGTCGTGGCGGTCGCCTTCGCCGCGCTCGCCTCCCTCCCACGGTCCTCGGCGGCGGAGCCCCTCACGTCCGGCGGCGTGTCGCGGGCGTTCAAGGACCCTCGGTTCCTGGGCGGGCTCTGGCTCAACACCCTCCCGGCGCTCCTCTTCGGCACGCTCGTCGTGCTCGCGCCGCTCGACCTCGACGCCGCCGGCTGGTCGACGCTCGCGATCGGGGCAGTGTTCTTCGGTGCCGGCCTCCTCGAGGTCGTGATCAGCCCCGTGCTCGGCCGAGCGAGCGACCGCCGCGGGCGCCTTCTCCCAATCCGCGCGGCGCTCGCGACCTCGATCGTCGTCGCCACCCTTCTCGCGGCGGCCTCGGCGCCCGCGCTGATCGCGCTGCTCATCGCCGCCGCCGCCCTCAGCTTCGGCGGCTTCTACACCCCGGGGATGGCACTGACATCCCATCGAGCGGCGACTGCGGGCCTCGCCCAGGGGCTCGCCTTCGGCGTGATGAACAGCGCGTGGGCGCTCGGAAACATGACAGGGCCTGTCGCCGGAGGCGCGCTCGCCTCGGCGTTCGGCGACGCCGTTCCGTATCTCCTCGGAGCGGGGCTCTGCGCATTGACGCTGCTCGCGACGCAGCACGTCGCCGGGCGAAGGGTGAGTACTCGTGAAGCGTGAAGACTGGGACCGCCGGTACGCAGAGGTCGAGTCCCTCTGGAGCGCGAGGCCCAACCGGTTCCTCGTCGCTGAGGCGACAGACCTCCAGCCCGGGCGCGCGCTCGATCTCGCGTGCGGGGAGGGGCAGAACTCGATCTGGCTCGCCCAGCGCGGCTGGCAGGTCGTCGGCGTCGACTTCTCCGAGGTCGCGGTCGCGAAGGGGCGCCGACGCGCGGCCGAGGCCGGCATCGCGGTCGACTTCCAGGTCGCCGATCTCCTCGTCTTCGAGCCGGACTCGCACGCCTACGACCTCGTCATCACTCTCTATCTGCACCTGCTGCCCGACGAACGCCGCCTCGTCCTCGAACGGGCCGCGGGGGCGGTCGCGCCGGGCGGGACATTCCTCCTCATCGGACACCACATCGCAAACCTCACCGACGGCGTCGGAGGCCCGAGCGACACCCGGCTGCTGCACACGCCGGAGGAGATCGGCGCCGAGCTTCCGGGCCTCGAGGTCGAGAAGGCCGAGCGCGTGCTCCGCGAGGTCCACGATGCGGACCGGCCGGCGATCGACGCGCTCGTTCGGGCGACCCGACCGCGGCAGTGACCCGCGCAGAGGCGGACGAGCGCCATCTCCGGCGGGCGATCGAGCTTGCACGACTTGCTCGCGACCACGGAAACCACCCGTTCGGCTCGCTCGTCGTCGATCCTGACGGGGAGACGGTCGTCGAGGTGGAGAACACGGTCGTGACCGGACGTGACTGGACCGGGCATGCGGAGCTCAACGCCGTTCGCGCCGCGGCCGACGTGCTCGGGTTGCGGGCTCTCGGTGGGTACACGCTCTATGCCAGCACGGAGCCCTGTGCGATGTGCACGGCCGCCGCGTACTGGGCGGGCGTCGGGCGGATCGTCTATGCGCTCGGCGCCGAGAGGTTCCACGAGGTCGCCCGCGTTCACGACGGCCCCGGGAAGCTGGCCCTCCCGTGCCGGGACGTCGTCGCCCGCGGCGGACGGACGATGGAGGTCGCCGGCCCGCACCTCGAAGAAGAGGCCGCCGCAGTCCACGACGGCTTCTGGTGAGCAGCGATGGCGTTCCCTCCTGACCCGGGTCGCTCGGGGCCTATTCGTACGGGCCTTCGGCAAGCAGCTTCCGGAAGAGGGGGAACTGCCCGGCCTTGCCGACCGCGACGAGCGTGTCCCCCTGCTGGATGTAGTCCTCGGGCTGTGCGCCGCTCACGGACTCGGGCTCGCGCAGGATCGCGATCACCGTCACTCCCGTCTTCGCGCGCAGCCCGCACTCGGCGAGCGTCTTCCCGATCGCGGGACTCGTGTCCGGGACCGGGATCCACTCGATCTGCAGCTCGCCGAGCGCCATCTCGAGCTCTTCGACGATCTTCGGACGCTCGTATGCTCCGCCAAGGATCGCCCCGAGCTGCCGGGCCTCGTCGTCGTGGAGCTCGATGACGGCCGTCGGCTCGTCGTCACCCTCGCGGCGGTAGTAGTAGATCTCGCGCTGGCCGTCCATGTGCAGGATCACCGAGATACGACCGCCTTTGGCGACACGGAAGGCGTATTTGAAGCCGACACCGGGAAGGCGCGTCTCTCGAAGGTCGAGGGGCATCAGGTCTCTCCCGTCAGTCTAGGTATCGGGAACAGGACGCGGCCGAGCCGCTTGGACTCCTTCATGAGGACGATGCCGACGGTCGCCGTGACGAGCACGTAGAGCCCGGCGAAGGCGACGAGATCGGCGCTCTGGGAGGACGTAACGGAGGGGTTGTCCGACGCGAGCTGCGCGAGGATGATCGTGAACTCCCCGTGCGCGACGAGCGCAATGCCTGCGTTGAGGCTCTGCCGTCTCGTGAACCCGCCGATCCTGCCGGCGACGAGGCCACCGCCGATCTTGCCGACGAGGGTCACGAGGACGGCGAGGGCGACGACCCACCCGACGTCGCCGAGCGCCGACAGGTCGATGGACAACCCGAAGACGAAGAAGAAGAGGGCCGCGAAGACGTCGCGGAAGCTGAAGAAGCGCTCCTCGACCTGCTCGCGCACCGACGTCTCGGAGAGCACGATCCCGGCCATCAGGGCGCCGATCGCCTCCGAGAGGCCGAGCTCGTCCGCGATCGCCGCCGTTCCGACGAGGAACGCGAAGACGGCCAGCAGGAAGAACTCGATCGGCAGACGGTCGAGGAAGCGGTCGAGCGGCCCGGCGAGCCAGCGAGAGGCTGCCAGGCCCGCGGTCACGAACGCGAGAGCCTTCGCGACGAGGACGAGCGTGTCCGACACCTCCCCGCCACCCGCGGCCGCGAACCCGAGCATGAAGGCGATGACGATGTCCTCGAACACGAGGACCGCGAGGACGAGGTCCGTCTCGTCGTCGCCGAGGCGCCGGAAGTCGATGAGCCCCTTGACAGCGATCGCGCTCGACGAGACGTAGATGCAGGCGGCGAGGATGAGCGCCGCCGAGGTCATGCCGAACGCGACGACCCCGACGAGCAGGCCTAGGCCGAGGTTGGCGACGAGGTCGATCGTGCCACCGAGCCCGACGTGACGGCCGGTTCGCATCAGTCGCGCGAGACTGAACTCGAGGCCGAGGAAGAAGAGAAGGAAGACGATGCCGAGCTGGGCGACGAACTCGGTGACCTCCGACGGGCTAATGAGATAGATCTCGGTCGGCTCGTTCGGGCCGAGGAGGAGGCCGGCGAGGAGATACGCGGGGATCGCGGACAGCCCCAGCCGCCGGGCCACGAGCCCGAGGGCGGCCAGGACCGCGACGGTGAGTGCGAGCTCGCCTAGCGTCACGCGGCCATTCTCCCCGGGCAAAGCCGGGCACGCGCCGATTCAGGAGGCGAGCGCGTCGTCGAGCGCCGCGGGGAAGCGCTCGAGCACCCACTCGAAGTCGAGCGCCGAGCGGCGGTAGTCGCGGCCGTTCACGAGCGCGTAGTCGCCCGTGCGCGGATCCATCGGAAGTCGGGACTCGATCGGGTACCAGCGATTGTGGCGCTCGATGAGGTCGTTGACCTCGGCGAAGTCGACTCCACGGGCCTCGGTCGTCCAGCGATCGACGAAGCGTGCGCGATCACCGTCGCACTCGGCCGCAAGGCTGCGCCAGCTCTCGCGGAGCGCTTCCTCGAGCGCCTCCGTCCGCCGCTCGATCGTGTGCAGGCGGAGCATGTAGTGGAGCGGGCCGCGCGACGCCGCGAGGTACGAGTCGGCCTTCGGCCGGAAGTGCCGGAGGCGGAGCGCCACGGGCTTGCCTCGGGAGGGGTGCACGAGCAGGTCCTCCTCGAGGCCCGCTCGCTCGCGGCGGTCCCTCGGAGTCTCCGGGAGCACGATGCCCTGGCGCAGGATCGCGTCGCGCTCGGCCTTCTCCATGCCTCCATTGAACCGCAGCGCGCGCGAGGCGCGCGTGGTCGAGTCGGTCAGCGACCGAGGAGCCGGTCCAGCCACGAGCGTGGAGGCTCGTCCCCGGCGGCATCCGCGGCCAGCGGATCCCGCTCCGGCTCGAGCTCCGCCTCCGGCTCGACGTCTGGCGCCGGCGCTGGCTCCGGCTCGAGTTCTGGCGCGGGCTCGAGCTCCGCCTCGGGCTCGACTTGGGGCTCCGGCGCTGGCTCCGGCTCGGGCTCGAGTCGCGCCGGTGGCTGTCGCTCCGCCTCTGGCTCGAGCTCTGGCTCCGGTCCCGGCTTCGGCTCGGGCTCGACGCGGTTCTCGGCCGGCTCGGGCTCCGGTTCGTCGTCGGGCACGCTCAGCAGCTCCTGGCCTCCACGCCGCTCGGCGAGGCGTTCGAAGTCACCGCGGATCGCAGTCCGCATGTCGTCGAGGTGGCTCTCCTCTCTCACTGCCGCTCGGGGTTCCCGGCTCGCGCGGCGAGTCCTCCCCGGCGCTCCCGTCAGCGCGGCGTCGCGAACGCGGTGATCCAGAGAGCGCCGTCGCCGTCGCTGCGCATGCCGGGCGCGCGCACGAGCGCCGCTCCGACGTGCCGGAAGGCGGGACGGAGGATGTTCGCCCGGTGGCCGGGAGAGCGCAGCCACGCGGCAACGGCCTCCCGCGGGCTCACCTTGCCCCACGTGCCGAGGAACAGGTTCTCGCCCATCGTCGAGTAGCGGTAGCCGACGGCGTTGAGCGCCGCGCGGGGGTCCGAGCCACATGGCGTGTGCGAGAACTGGCGGCAGGAGGCCACCTTCTGGCCCTTGAGCGTCGCAGCACGTCGGAGCAGGGCCGGGCGGGCGAGGCGCCTCAGCCGGGCTTCGGCGCGTGCCCAGTTCAACAGGCAGGCGACCGCGCGCTCCTGCGCCGCGGGCGAGGCGGACGCATCCGTCGAACCCGGGCACGCAGCGGCAGGCGCGACGTACGACCCCCACGACCTTCCGGCGCCGTCTGCCTCCGCCGCAACCAGGAACGCGAGTAGCGAGGCGGCCACGAGGGCCGCCAGGGCGACGCGAACCGCTGTAGCCGCTGAGGGAGAGGTCACCGAGCTCACCGTAGGACCTCGGTGGGGGACGACGTTGCCCTGATCGGGGGAGCCGCGTCCCTCGAGTCAGTGACCCTGCCTCTCGCCAGGCTCACTCGGGGGAGTCTAGTGCTTCCCCGGGATGATGAGTGCGCCAAGTGGCGCCCGCGAGTGCGCCGAGGGCGAGCGTGGGCAGCACAGTGAGCGCGCGATAGAGCAGCGTCGCGGCGACGGCGTCCGCGTTCGAGGCGCCGAATGCGACGAGCGCACCGCTCAACCCGAGCTCCACGATCCCGATGCCACCGGGGGTGAGCGGGAGCGCGCCGAGTATCCGGATCAACGACCACGCCGCGAAGGCCTCGATCGCCGAAACCTCGTGCTCCGAAATGCCGACGGCGCGCAGGCATACGAGGAGCACGAGGAACACGGTCAGGTGCCCGGCGAGGGTCGCGAGCGTGATGACGTGCCAGCGGCGCCGGAGGAGGTCGAGCGCGCGGGTGCGGAAGTCCGCGAGATCCTCCCCGCCCCACGCCACGGGCCTCCGCCGCACCGCGCTCTTGACCCGGCTCACGACCCGCGCGGCGAGGTCGCCGATCCGCCGCGCCCGCCCCGCTCCCGAGAGCGCGAGCGCAAACCCGGCGATGACGACGGCGAGGACGGCGACGCCGATCACGGCGGCCGTGCGCAGCGCCGGATGGTCCTCGTCCACGGACGTGAGCAGCGCCAGCGCGACGATCGGGAAGGCGAGGTTCGCCAGCTGGTTCCAGACCCCGGCGACCGCGACGGCGAGGCCGACGGCGCTGCGACCGTAGCCCCAGGAACGGAGCATCGTGTACGACCCGGCGATCCCGACGGCGGCACCCGCGGGCGTCACGATCGAGAGCGCGGTCGATGCCTGGGTCATCGCCATCGCCTGTCGGAAGCCGAGCCCAGGAAGCGCAGCCATCCAGGGCGGAGCGAAGGTCACGACGTTGAGCACCGTCGCACCGGCGAGGACGAGGCCGTCTTGCCAGCCGAGGCCCTGGATCACCTCCCAGACGTCGCGGTAGTCCGCGATGCGCGGGAGGACGAATACGAACACGGCGACGACGACCGCGACCGCGGCGCCACCGCCCAACAGGCGCCCCTTCGTCAGCGAGCGCCGTCTCGGCACGGCGGTATCGTCCGGCATCCGCGGGAACCTACCGCGCTCCGCCGTCCCGACGGCCAGCGAGCGAAAGGAGCTCGAACATGACATCCGTCAGATCTCTCCGCATCACTCCGGCAACGGTGATCTCCGTCGCCGCCCTGTTCTTCGCGCTGGCCGGCACGTCGTTCGCGGTCGGCGACCGGATCCAGGCGTCGACCGTCGCCCAGCAGCGCTGCACGAACGGCGCCGTGCGCGGCGTCGCAGTCGTCACCGGGAACCCGAGCGCGGGCATGGCCAACTTCCCCGACCGCTTCACGAGCGCCGGGAACCTCTTCTCCCGGAAGTTCAACTGCAACGGGCGTGCCGTCCAGGCCCGCCGCGTGGAGGCAGGGGTCTTCGAGGTGCGCTTCGTCGGGAACGCCGCCCCGAGCGCGGTCGGGAGCGCGGTCGGCGACGCCTACGCGGACGTCGAGCCGGTCGGCGGGGGCGTGTTCCGCGTCATCGTGCACCCGGCGGGACGCGACGACAGGGCGGATCTCGCCTTCACGGTCGTTGCCGTCTAGATTCGCCGGCGAAGCGCTACGGCAGACGGGGTGAGACGATCGCCGACGCGACGCCGGCGACGAGGAGCAACAGCGCGGCCGCGGCGACGAGCAGGAACGTGACCTCGCTCTCCCCCGGCTCGCGCCCGAGCTTGGAGCCGAGGTTCGCATAGGCGCTCTCCAGGGTCTCGGCCGTCCGCGCCTCGGTGAACTCGCCCCCGGTCACTTCGGCGATCTGCCGGAGCGTCTCGGGGTCGGGCGGCACCGGGATCGTCTGGTCGCCGCCGCCGAAGCCGAAGGGCCCGCGGTCGATGACGCCCTCCGGCGTGCCCAGCGCGACCGTGTAGACGGGGTAGTGGGCCTCCTTCGCGAGCTCGGCCCCCTCGAGCGGCTGCAGGATCCCGCGGGTCTGGGCGCCGTCGGAGAGGAACAGGATCGAGACCGGCCCCCGTTCCTCTGTCTCGCTCTCGTCGGCCGCCTGGGCGAGTGTCCGCATCGCGCGCTCGGCCGGGCGGAACACGATCTCCTCCCCCTCGGGCGGCTCCGCCTCCTCGACCCGTTTCCCCAACTCGACGGCCGTCTCGAGCGCGTCGCCGATCGCCGTCCCCCCGAAGACGAGGAACGAGTCGATCTCGTCGATCGCCGTGCGCACGAGGTCGTGATCCCGTGTCGGCGGCGTCGCGACCTGGGCCTCCCCCGCGAAGACGACGAGCCCGACCCGGAGCCGGTGCGGCACCTGATCGAGGAAGGTACGTGCAGCCTCCTGCGCCGCGGCCAGCCGCGTCGGAGGGACGTCCTCCGCCTGCATCGAGCGTGAGGTGTCAATGACGAGGATCACCGTCGCGCGCTCCTTCAGGAACGTGCGCTCGACCTGCGGCCGCGCGAGCGCGAGGAGAAGGCTGGCGAGCGCGAGCGCGAAGAGCGCTGGCGGCACGAGCCGCAGCCACGACCGGCCCGAGACGACGGTGGCGAGGACGTCGAGGTTCGTGAACTGGACGGCGTACCGGATGCGGCGTCGCTCGGCGAGCAGCCAGAGCAGGACTGCGACGCCGAGCAGCGGCAGGGCGAGCAGCAGCCAGGGGCTCTGGAAGCTCACAGGGCGTCTCCCGGCCGAGCGTTCATCACGAGACCCTCGAGCAGACGGCCTGCACCTGGACGACCACCCGGGTGCCGCCGAGCTCGGCGTCGCCGCGAACCGCCACGCGGACGCGCCCGTCGCTGACGACGCGGCTGGCGTCGACGCTCGACACGAGCCCTGCAGCGGGCGGCCGCCGCGTGAAGAAGCCGATCGCGTGCTCGGCGCCCACGAGCCGCTCCCGCGCCCTGCAGCCCTGGGCGACGGTCGCGGCGCCCGGCCGGACACGCACGGTCTTCACTCTCCGGACCGTGGGCTCACCCGGCGGGAAGGCGGTCACCGAGGTCGGGATGCCACCGCCCCCGCCGGAGGCCGGCATGCAGCCGACGTGCGGACGAAAGGTCGCGTGCGAGGCGGACCTGCCTACGAACGAGGCGACGAAGACCACCGAACGCGAGGTGGAGATGCCCGGGTTCACCGGGCTCCCGAGCCTGCCGAGGAAGCCCACGTCGATCGCCCGACGCGAGAGCTCGGCGTCGAGCCCCGCCGCGACGTGGCCCCTGGGACAGGTGAGCTGGTACTCGACCACGCTGCGCGGCACGCCGGTGCTCGTCGGCACGACGACCCACGGCCCCGCGACCGGGACGCAGACCATCAGGCCGCGGCACTCGTTCGTCGCCCGCGCCTCGCCCGCCCCGACGAACGCCGCGAGCGCGCAGGCGACCACTGCGAGGCCACGCTTCACAGCGCCCGCCGGAACCAGAGCGTCGAGAAGGTGCCGCCCATGAGCAGGAGCACGCCGGCCCCGGCGGAGAAGTAGTCCGTGATCTCGCGCTCCTCCTTTCGGC
>JBOHBB010000106.1:0-1846 GCA_050698135.1 Gaiellaceae bacterium | reverse complement strand
ACGTTGATCTTGTCGCGCTCGGAGAGGAGCTCGTCGAGCACGTGCTGGCCGAGTACGGATCGCAGCGTCGTCTGCGCGATCTGCGACGTCGCGACCATGTAGTTCTCGACCTGAGTGATCGCGGCGTTCGGCTCGACGATGCGGAAGTAGGCGACCGCGTTCACCCGGACCGGGACGTTGTCCTTCGTGATCACCTCCTGCGGAGGCACGTTCAGCGTCACCGTGCGCAGGTCGACCTTGACCATCCGGTCGACGACCGGGATGAGCAGGAAGAGGCCCGGGCCCTTGGGCTCAGGGAGCAGGCGGCCGAGCCGGAAGATCACCCCGCGCTCGTACTCGCGGGCGATCTTGACCGCCGCGAAGAGGAAGAGCACGAGGATGACGACGACGGCTGCGAGGACGATCAGGCCAACTTCCATCAGGGCGACTCCTCCCGGCTCGGTGACGACAGGGATCCTACGACGAGTCGGAGGTCGTCTTCGACCTGCTCGACCCGCACGTGCTCGCCGGGCACGAGCGGTGAGCCGTCGACGGCGTGGGCTCGCCAGAGCTCCCCGTTCACGGAGACGAGCCCTTCGCGGCGCACCACCGCCTCGTCGCCCACGAGACCCTGTGCGCCGACGGCGGCAGGGCGGCGGGCGACGCGCACGACCCGCGTCAGGGCGATGCCGAGGAGGACCGCGAGGGTCCCCGCGATCGCCAGCGCGACGGGCAGAGAGACCTGGTACGCGTCGCCTGCGGGGTCGAAGAGCATGAGCGCGCCGAGGACGAACGTGATCCCGCCTGCCACCGTCAGCGCGCCGTGGGTCGGCACGAAGGCCTCGGCCACGAAGAACGCGGCGGCGAGGAGCATCAGCAGCAGCCCCGCGATCGACACCGGGAGGACCTGGAGACCGTAGAGGCCGAGGATGAGCGAGATGACCCCGACCGTTCCCGGGAGGATCAGCCCCGGGTTCCAGAGCTCGACGACGATGCCGAGTAGCCCGATGGAGAGCATGATCGCGATGAGGTTCGGGTCGACGAGGAGGTCGCGGGCCTTCTGCCAGAAGCTCATCTCGACGTCCTCGATCTCCGCGTCGGCGGTGGCGAGGGCGAGACCCTTGGGGACGGTCTTCATCCCGTCGACCTCCTCGAGGAGAGCTGGGAGGGTCGGCGAGACGACCTCCACGAGCCCGATCGCCTTCGCCTGGCGGGCACCGTAGTTCGAGGCTTCGGTGACCATCCTGCGCGCGGCCGGCACGTTCCGATCGTGCTCCCGAGCGAGCTCGCCCACGTACGCCGCGGCGTCGTTGACGATCTTCCGCCGGAGGTCGTCGGAAATGTCCTCGCCCCCGAGCGAGATCGGTGTCGACGAGCCGATGTTGGTCTGCGGCGCCATCGCGGCGATGTCTGCGGACATTGCGATCACGGCGCCGGCGGAGTCCGCGCTCGAGCCGGGCGGCGAGACGTACACGATGACCGGGACCTCGGCGGCGAGGAAGCGCTTCACGATCCCGCGCATCGACGACGCGAGCCCGCCGGGCGTGTCGAGGACGACGACCACCGCGTCGAGCTCCTCGTCCTCGGCGCGGTCGATCGCGTCCTCGAGGAACTCCTGGGTGACCGGGTTGATGTCGTTCTCGAGGTGAACCGCGAGCACCTGCGGCCGCTCGTCCTGCGCCGCGGCCGCGGCCGGCACCGCAAGGCAGAGGACGACGAGCGAGAGAAGAAATGCCCGCATAGAGCGGATCCGCACCGGTGTAAGGATTCTATCAGCGGAGGGGTTTTCACCCTTGCCCGCGAACCGTGTCAACGCCACGCTCACTCCGCCTGCATGCGTCGCTCCGTCATCCTCCTCCTCGTCCTC
>JBOHBB010000105.1:0-3674 GCA_050698135.1 Gaiellaceae bacterium | reverse complement strand
GTCGTGGCCGACCGCCTGGAGCGGTCGCGGCGCGGCCCGGACGGCTCCTAGGCTGCGACCGTCGGCAGGCCCGCGAGCGCCATCGCCACCTCGTCCTCCGAGTACTCGTGATCGACGAGCTTGCCCGCGAAGTAGTCGATGTACGCGCCCATGTCGAAGTGGCCGTGACCGCACAGATTGAAGAGGATCGACTGGGAGACACCCTCCTCGCGACAGCGGACCGCCTCGTCGATCGCCGCCTTCACCGCGTGGTTCGCCTCGGGCGCCGGGAGGATGCCCTCGACCCGCGCGAACTCGACGCCCGCTTCGAAGACCTCGGTCTGGGTGTACGCCCTCGCCTCGATCAGCCCCAGCTCCTTCAGGTGGCTCACGAGCGGCGACATGCCGTGGTAGCGAAGGCCGCCCGCATGGAACGGAGGCGGCACGAACGTCGACCCGAGCGTGTGCATCTTCACGAGCGGCGTCAGGTGCCCGGTATCGCCGAAATCGAAGGCGTACAGGCCCTTCGTCAGGCTAGGGCAGGCGGCCGGCTCGACGGCGATCACGCGGATCTCGCTCTCCTCGCGAAGCGCGCGCCCGATGAAGGGGAACGAGAGCCCGGAGAAGTTCGAGCCGCCTCCGGTGCAGCCGATGAGGACGTCGGGATAGTCCTCCGCCGACTCGAGCTGGAGGAGCGCCTCCTCCCCGATCACCGTCTGGTGCATGAGCACGTGATTCAGCACCGACCCGAGGGAGTACTTCGTGTCCTCGCGCGGAGCCGCAGCCTCGACTGCCTCGGAGATCGCGATCCCGAGGCTGCCGGTCGAGTCCGGGTGCTCCGAGAGGATCGTGCGCCCGGCGTTCGTCTCCTCGGACGGGCTCGCGACGACCCGGCCGCCGAAGGCCTCGATCAGGCCGCGCCGGTACGGCTTCTGCTCGTACGAGACCCTAACCATGTACACGTCGACCTCGAGCCCGAAGACTCCGCCCGCGAACGCCAGCGCGGAGCCCCACTGCCCTGCGCCGGTCTCGGTCGCCAGCCGGGAGACCCCTTCCTGCTTGTTGTAGTAGGCCTGCGCGACCGCGGTGTTCGGCTTGTGCGAGCCGGTCGGCGAGACGCCTTCGTACTTGTAGTAGATGCGGGCGGGCGTATCGAGTGCGTGCTCGAGGCGGCGGGCCCGATAGAGGGGCGTCGGCCGCCACTGCCGGTAGACGGATCGCACCTCCTCCGGGATCGCGACGAAGCGGTCGGTGGAGACCTCCTGCAGGATGATCTCCATCGGGAAGAGCGGCGCGAGGTCGTCGGGCCCGACGGGCTGCCCGGTGCCGGGGTGGAGCACGGGTGGCGGCGGCTCCGGAAGGTCTGCCGCGATGTTGTACCAGGCCTCGGGGAGACGGCTCTCGTCGAGGACGTGCTTCACCTGGGCGCTCATCTCGGGTCCTCCCTCTCGCTGGCGGTCCCGCCAGTCTCCCCGAACCGCCGAAGAGCGGCAAGCGAGGACGAACCAGCGACGCTACCGTCCGGGCGTGACGGACGCATTCGGGCGAATGCTCCTCGACGGAGCCGCTCCGGAGATCGTCGAGCGCGACGACGGGTTCATCGCCACCTCGATGCTGGACTACTTCGCTCCCGTTCGTCGCTGGGCGCCGGTCGAGCGCCGGGCGCTTCGCTTCGTCCGGGGCCGGGTTCTCGACGTGGGCGTGGGAGCGGGCAGGGTCGCGCTCGAGCTCCAGGCGCGAGGACGCGACGTCATCGCAATCGACGTCTCGCCAGGAGCGCTCGAGGTGGCTCGCGCGCGCGGAGTCCGGGATGCGCGACTGCTGGCCTTCGAGGACGTGGACGCCTCCCTCGGCCCGCTCGACACCCTCGTCATGTTCGGGAACAACTTCGGGCTCTTCGGCTCCCCGGCGAAGGCACGGCGGCTGCTCCGGCGGCTGCGGCCGTTCGTGAGGCGGATCGTCGCCACGTCCAACGATCCCCATGGGACCGAGGATCCCGCCCACCTCGCCTACCAGGAGCGGAATCGCGCGCTGGGCCGGATGTCGGGACAACTGCGCCTCCGAGTGCGCTACCGCGACCTCGTCGGCTGGTTCGAGTACCTCATCGTCTCGCCGGAGGAGATGACCGAGATCGTCTCCGGCACGGGGTGGTCGATCCGCACCCTGGTGCGGGACGAGGGCTCCTACTACGTCGCCGTGCTCGAGTAGACCCCAGCCGCGGGCGCGCAGCGGTAGGCTCACGCGCCGATGGGCGTGCTCACGACGCAGGTCGTCCGCGACGAGACGTTCGACCTGCGCCGGACCCGGATGGAGGGGCTCGTCGAGGAGCTCCGCGCACGCTCGGCGCTCGTCGCGGCAGGAGGCGGCGAGAGGGCCGTCGAGCGGCACCGGTCGCGAGGGAAGCTCACGGCCCGCGAGCGGATCGACCGGCTCGTCGACCCCGGCACGGCGTTCCTCGAGCTGAACGCCCTCGCCGCGTGGGAGCTGTACGAGGGCGATGCGCCGTCGGCGGGGATCGTCACCGGGATCGGCGTGATCGACGGCCGCCAGTGCGCGATCGTCGCCAACGACGCGACGGTGAAGGGCGGCTCCTACTACCCGTTGACGGTGAAGAAGCACCTGCGCGCGCAGGAGGTGGCGCGGCAGAACCGGCTTCCGTGCGTCTACCTCGTCGACTCGGGAGGCGCCTTCCTCCCGCTCCAGGCCGAGGTCTTCCCCGACCGCGACCACTTCGGCCGGATCTTCTTCAACCAGGCGCGGCTGTCCGCCCTCGGCATCCCGCAGATCGCCGCCGTGATGGGATCCTGCACCGCGGGGGGCGCGTACGTGCCCGCGATGTCGGACGAGACGGTGATCGTGCGCGGGACCGGCACCATCTTCATCGGTGGCCCACCGCTCGTGAAGGCGGCCACCGGGCAGGACGTCACGGCCGAGGAGCTCGGCGGCGCCGACGTGCACACGCGGCGCTCGGGCGTCGCCGACCACTACGCGACCTCCGACGAGCATGCCCTCGCGATCGTGCGCGAGACCGTCCGCCATCTCGACCCGCCCGCCCCCGCTCCCTGGGAGCTCGCGACGGCCGACCCGCCCGGCCTCGAACCGAAGGACCTCTACGGCCTCGTGCCCGAGGACTTTCGGCACGAGCTCGATGCGCGGGAGGTCATCGGCCGCATCGTCGACGGCTCGAGGTTCCAGGAGTTCAAGGAGCTGTACGGCGAGACGCTCGTCTGCGGGTTCGCGCGCATCGAGGGCTATCCCGTCGGGATCCTCGCGAACCAGGGCGTCCTCTTCGCAGAGTCCTCGCAGAAAGGGGCGCACTTCATCGAGCTCGCGTGCAAGCGGCGGATCCCGCTCGTCTTCCTCCAGAACATCACCGGGTTCATGGTCGGGAAGGAGTACGAGGAAGGCGGCATCGCGCGCGACGGCGCGAAGCTCGTGATGGCGGTGGCGTGCGCAGACGTGCCGAAGTTCACCGTCGTCACGGGCGGCTCGTTCGGTGCCGGCAACTACGCGATGTGCGGCCGCGCGTACGAGCCGCGGCAGCTCTGGATGTGGCCGAACGCGCGCATCTCGGTGATGGGCGGCGAGCAGGCGGCGACCGTCCTGTCGATGGTCGGCGACTCCGATCCCGACGAGATCCGCGCCAAGTACGAAGAGGAGGGCAACCCCTACTACTCGACGGCTCGGCTGTGGGA
>JBOHBB010000104.1:0-5227 GCA_050698135.1 Gaiellaceae bacterium | reverse complement strand
TTCTCCGGCTCCATCTCGCTCGGTGGCCGTTCCACCGCGGAGCTGCGGCGCGCGGAGCTGTCGCGGCTCATCGCGATCGTGCCGCAGGAGCCGTCCACGCCTCCCTGGATGACCGTCGGCGAATATGTGCTCCTCGGCCGAACGCCGCACCTCGGCCCGCTCGCGAAGGAGGGGAAACGCGACCGTGAGGCTGCCGCGCGCGCCCTCGCGCGGCTCGACCTGCTCGGCTACGAAGAGCGCCGGCTCGGCACGCTCTCGGGTGGCGAGAAACAGCGCGTCGTCGTCGCGCGGGCGCTCGCCCAGGAAGCGCAGATCGTGCTCCTCGACGAGCCGACCGCCGCACTCGACATCGGTCACCAGCAGCAGGCGTTCGACCTGCTCGACGCGCTGCGGGCGGAATCGGGACTGACGCTCGTCGCCGCGATGCACGACCTCACGCTCGCCGCGCAGTACGCCGATCGCATGGTGCTCCTCGACGCCGGACGCGTCGCCGCCGACGGCGTTCCGCACGACGTGCTCACGGAGGCGCTCATCGGGAGCCACTTCGGCGCTTCGATCGACGTCGTGCCGGTCGACGGGCGGATCGCGGTGGTACCACGGCGCGGCACTTTCAATACTTAGCTCGTCTAGGTATACTCTCTCGCATGACGAACGACCGGCTACGAGGCCACGTCGATCTCCTTCTCCTCGCGGTGCTCGAGCACGAAGAGGCGCACGGTTACCGGCTCGTCGAGGTGCTACGCGGACGAAGCGACGGCGCGTTCGACCTGCCGGAGGGAACGGTCTACCCGAGTCTCTACCGCCTCGAGCGAAGCGGTCTCGTCGCGAGCAGGTGGGAGCGGGTGGAGGGGCGGCGTCGCCGTGTGTACAGGCTTACGAGCCGAGGCGCCGAGGAGCTCGCTCGACACCGCTCCGAATGGCGTGACTTCGCACGGGCGATGGAGGCCGTAGTCGCTTGACGATCGACGCCTACCTCCTCGAGCTCGAGCGCTTGCTCCCGCGCGCTGCTCGCCTTCGAGCTCTGGCCGAGGTGCGCGAGCATCTACGAGATCGGGTCGCCGCCGAGCGTGCCGCGGGCCTGACTCCGGTCGACGCGGAGGTCGCCGCTACGCAGGCATTCGGGCCCGTCGAGGACGTCGCGCGGCGGCTCGCGGCGGAGCTCGCCGTTCGCGAGTCACGGCTCTCCGCGGCTCTAGCCCTGGCGGCCACGCTGCTCTTCGTCTTCCCGCTGTACGTCGTGCCTGAGAACACACTGCCACCGGCACCGTGGGCCGAGAAGCCGTCCGACATCGCGCTCCTCCAGAGCGTTGCGATCGCGTGCTGGATGGGCGCTTGCCTGCTCGCCGGTGTCGCGACGCTTGTCGCGTGGACGCGATCGTCGCGCCTCGCGGCACCGCTCCTCATCGGCTCGGCTGTTGCCGTCACGTTGTCGACTGGAGTCTCGATCGCCCTCGCGGTGCGCTGGTTCGCGCTTACGCCCGCGACTCCCAGCTGGGCGTTGGCCGCTCCGCTGGCGGCGACGTGCGTCGCGCTGTGCGCCGGCGCAGCGGTCTGGGGACAATCGAGCAGCCGTCGTCTCGTCGCGAACTGAGTCAGCCGACGCGGCGTACGATGCTCGCGTGCGTACCTTCGCAGTCGTCGTCCTCGTCGCGCTCATCCTTCCGGCGGCCGCCGTCGCCAAAGGGCACGTCTTCTTCGAGGACACGATTCCGCGCGGGCGCTCGTCGGCGGTCACGATCACGACGCACAACCCCGCCTCGTTCCGCGTCGTGCTCCGCGTACCGACGCAGGGCCGCGCCAAGCTCTTCCTCACCGGCAAGAACGCTCCCAAGGGCGGGCCGCTGATCGACACGAAGACATACGCCTGCGAAGGCGCCGCCGGGTCGTTCTACTGTCGCGCGTCGTATGAGCCGCTGCCGAAGGGCACGTACACCTGGCGCGTGAGCTGGGCCGGAAAGAGACCGGCGCACGTCGAGCTGACCGTCCGCTGGTAGGGAGCTGCCGAGGCCACGGGTAGCATCGGCTCGTGGCCGTCGCGACCCCCGAGAGCTACCTCGCCGACCTCAACGACGCCCAGCGCGAGGCCGTTCTCACGACCGAGGGGCCGCTGCTCGTCGTCGCGGGCGCGGGCTCCGGCAAGACGCGGGTCCTTACCTATCGAGTCGCTCATCTCATCCGCGCGTGCGGCGTCAAGTCGAACGAGATCCTCGCGATCACGTTCACCAACAAGGCTGCGGGGGAGATGCGCGAGCGCCTCGAGCGGATGCTCGGGCAGACCGCGCGCGCGATCTGGATCCTCACCTTCCACGCTGCCTGCGGCCGGGTGCTCCGCCGCGAGGCGGAGCGGCTCGGCTACCGCTCGACCTTCACGATCTACGACGACCAGGACCAGGTGCGGCTCGTCAAGGCGTGCCTCGAGCAGCTCGGGAAGGACCCGAAGCGCTTCTCGCCGCGCGGCATCCACTCGCAGATCTCTCGCATGAAGAACGAGCTCGTCACGCCCGAGCAGTACGCCTCGCGCGTGGCGTCGTTCTGGGACCAGACCGTCGCCGAGGTGTACGAGCTCTACCAGCGCCGCCTGCACGCCTCGAACGCTGTCGATTTCGACGACCTGCTCATGCTCACCGTGCAGGTGTTCGAGCGCTTCCCGGAGGCCCTCGCCCGCTGGCAGAAGGCCTTCCGCTACGTCCTCGTCGACGAGTACCAGGATACGAACCACGCGCAGTACCGGCTGCTGCAGCTCCTCGGCGGGCTACACGGGAACGTGTGCGTGGTCGGAGACGGGGACCAGTCGGTGTACGGGTGGCGGGGCGCCGACATCCGGAACATCCTCGAGTTCGAGCAGGACTTCCCCGGGACGCGCGTCGTCACGCTCGAGCAGAACTACAGGTCGACGAACACGATCCTACGTGCGGCGAACGCCGTCATCGACGAGAACCGCGAACGCAAGCCGAAGACCCTCTTCTCCGAGCTCGGCGAGGGCGAGCCAGCGCGGGTCGTCGAGGTCGAGGACGAGCACGCGGAGGCACGGTTCGTCGCCGCCGAGATCGCCGGCCTCATCGACCAGGGGCTCTCCGCGAGCGAGATCGCGGTCTTCTACCGGACGAACGCGCAGTCGCGTGTGCTCGAGGACGTGCTCGTCCGCCAGGACGTGCCCTACCAGGTGATCGGGGGCCCGCGCTTCTACGAGCGGGCCGAGATCCGCGACGCGACGGCGTACCTGAGCGTGCTCGTCAACCCGAGCGACGCGGGCTCGCTGCTCCGGATCGCGAACCGGCCGCGCCGCGGCATCGGGTCGACCTCGCTGGCGCGGCTCGTCACGCATGCGGAGGCGACCGGCCGCACGCTCTTCCAGGCGATGGCCGACCCTGAGTCCGCGGGCGTTACGGCTGCCTCGTGCCGGGCGATCCGCGGGTTTCACGGGACGATGGAGTCGCTCGCAGCGCTCGCGCAGGAGCTCCCGGTCGACGAGCTGCTCGAGCGCGTGCTCGAGAAAGCCGGCACGCTCGACGCCCTCGAGGCGGAGCGGACGATCGAGGCGCGGGGCCGCATCGAGAACCTGCAGGAGCTCGTCGGGGTCGCGCGCGAGTACCGCCAGCAGACCGCGGACGCATCGCTCGCCGGCTTCCTCCAGGACGTCGCCCTCGTCTCCGACCAGGACACGATCCGCGACGACCGCGGGCTCGTCACGCTGATGACGCTGCACAACGCGAAGGGCCTCGAGTTCCGGGCGGTGTTCATGATCGGGATGGAGGAGGGAATCTTTCCGCACATCCGCGCGATCGAGGAGCAGGGCGTCGAGGAGGAGCGCCGCCTGTGCTACGTCGGCATGACGCGAGCGATGGAGCGGCTGACGCTGACCCACGCGATGTCGCGCTCGCTCTTCGGGCGGCGGAGCTACAACCTCGCGTCGCGCTTCCTCGACGAGCTGCCGTCGGAGGTCGAGCGCGAGCGGCTGCGCCCGTCGTCCTGGAGCGGCTACGGGTCGCCTGCGAGCGCGGCGCCGCGGACGACCTCGGACCTCGTGGTCTCCACCGGCGACACCGTGCGCCACGCCTCGCTCGGCGAGGGCATCGTGACTGGCGTCGAGCCCGGCGGCGTCGTGACGATCCGCTTCGCCGAGGACGGGACGGAACGGCGGCTCATGATCGAGTACGCGCCGCTCGAGAGGATCGCGTAGCCTGGCGCCCGCCGTGGACCTCGAGTACCGGAGCCCGAGCGCGGACGAGTTCGAAAACGTCCTGCGCACGACCTACGCCGCGTTCGGCGACGAGCCGAAGGACGACGACGTCGACCGCCAGCGGCGGATGATGCCCGTCGACCGCGTGCTCGCCGCATGGGACGCCGGTCGGCCGGTCGGCGTCGCAGCCTCGTACCCGTTCGAGCTCACGGTCCCGGGTGGCACGGCTCCCGCCGCCGGCGTCACCTGGGTCGGTGTCCTCCCGAGCCACCGGCGGCGCGGCGTCCTCAGCGAGCTCATGCGCAGGCAGCTCGAGGACGTCCACGAGCGGCGTGAGCCGCTCGCGATCCTGTGGGCGTCCGAGGCGCCGATCTACGGCCGCTTCGGCTACGGGGTCGCCGCTCCCGAGACGTTCATGGACGCGGAGCGGGCAGCGTTCGCGCTCCGAGACGATCCAGGCCCGCGAGGCTCGGTGCGGCTCGTCACGGCCGAGGAGGCTGCCCAGCTCTTCCCACCGCTGTACGAGAGCAGGCGCAAGGAACGACCCGGGTCGCTCTCGCGCTCGGAGACCTGGTGGAAGGACGGGATGCTCCCCGACCCCGAGCACTGGCGCGACGGCTACGGCCCGAAGTTCTACGCGTTGCTGGAGATCGACGGCACGCCCGCGGGCTACGCGATGTACCGCGTCAAGTCGAAGTGGGAGGACGGCACGCCCCAGGGGGAGCTCCGTGTCACCGATGCCGTAGCCGCGTCGCCCGAGGCGACCGCCGAGCTCTGGCGCTATCTGTTCGGCGTCGACCTCGTGGTGCGCGTGAAGAGCGGGCGGATGGACCCGGCGTGGTCGCTCGCGCTGATGGTTACGGATCCCCGCAGGCTCTACCTCTCGTTCGCCGAGGGTCTCTGGCTGCGGCTGGTCGACGTCGAGGGGGCGCTCCGCGCGCGTGGATTCGCGGTCGCCGAGCCGGCCGTGCTCGAGGTCGAGGTCGAGCTCTTCCAACGAAACGCGGGGGGTTGGTCGGTGGGCGTCGAGGCCGGCCGGAACGACTC
>JBOHBB010000103.1:0-2818 GCA_050698135.1 Gaiellaceae bacterium | reverse complement strand
CTCGGCTACTGGTCGTCGGGCCGAGCTACGAGACCGTCCTCCTGCGCGAGGCCTTTCCCGACGCAACCGTGAACACGCTCGGCTGGCACGACGGCCGCTTTCCACTCCGCGAGCACGAGTCGCATGTGCAGTTCGACCTCAACGACGGGGACTATCCGGAGCTCGAGCCACACGACGCAGTGATCTGCAGCGAGGTGATCGAGCACCTCCACGTGGCGACCGTGCCGGTCCTCCGGTTCCTGGCTTCCGGTCTCGCGCCCGGCGGCCACCTGATCCTGCAGACGCCCAACGCCACGGCACTCGCGAAGCGGATCCGCATGGTTCTCGGCCGCAACCCGTACGACCCGATCCGAGAGGAGGCCGGCAACCCCGGGCACTTCCACGAGCACACGGTCGCCGAGCTCGTCACGGCGGTGGAGGATGCCGGCCTCGAGGTCACGCGCGTCCTGACGGAGAACTACTTCGACCATGGCTCACGGAAGAACCGCGCGTACCGGGCTCTCGGCCGTGTGACGCCGCGAAGCCTCCGCGAGGGGATCACGGTCGTGGCCCGCAAGCCGTGAACGAGCGCGCGTGGGCGCGCCGCGCGGTGCGCGTGCTGGCGTATCCGCGCGAGGTCTTCGAAGCGCTGCGTGACGACTCGGTCGAGTCCGCCGGCGACCGGCAGGACGTCGTCGTCGCGCTCGCGTTCGTGGGCGGCGTTGCCGCGTCGCTCGCGACCGCCAGCGCCGGTGCGCTCGACGACCTGGACGCGCTCGAGACCTTCGTCTGGATCTTCGCGACCGGCTTCGCCTACGGGTTCGTCGGATACTGGGTGCTCGGCTGGGGACTGTCGTTCGTCGTCGAGCGGCTGGGAGGTGGCGGGAGCCGGCGGCGGACCCGGCATGTGTTGGCATTCGCCCTCGCTCCGCTCGTCCTCGCGCTGCCGGCATGGCTGCTCTTCCCGCCGCTGCTTGTACTCCCCGGGCTCTGGATGGTTTCGCTGCTCGTGCTTGGGCTGTCCGTCGTGCAGGGCTGGTCGTACGGCCAGTCCACCTCTGCGGTCGTGCTGACCGTCGTCTGGCTCGGCGCGCTAGCGGTCTCCGTCCTGAGCGTGCTCGCGCTCATCGGCCGCGGCGTCGAATAGCGCCAGCTCGTCCTCCGGGATCGTGTACGTGTGCTCGGCCGCGGGGAAGTCGCCGGAGCGGACGTCCCCCGCATAGGCCTCCAGCGCCCGTCGGATCTCCGATCCGACGTCGGCGTAGCGCTTGACGAACCGCGCAGGTCGTCGGTCGCTCAGTCCGAGGAGGTCGTGCCAAACGAGGATCTGGCCGTCGCAGTCAGGTCCGGCCCCGATACCGATCGTCGGGACATGGAGAGTGTCTGACACTCGACGTGCCACTTCGGCCGGGACCGCCTCGAGGACGACGGTGAAGCAGCCCGCCGCCTCGAGCGCGCGGGCATCAGCCAGCAGCCGCCGGGCCTTCGCGGCCGTGCGGCCCTGGGCCTTGAAGCCACCCAACATGGTCGCCGACTGCGGCGTCAGCCCGACATGTCCCATCACGGGGATACCGGCGCCGACGAGCGCCTGCACTCGGGCGAGCGACGGGCCTGCTCCCTCGATCTTGACCGCGTCCGCGCCCGCCTCCTTCACGAACCGGACGGCGTTGGCCACCGCGGTCTCGTCCGAGACCTGGAACGAGCCGAAAGGCATGTCCGCCACGACCAGCGCGCGCTCGGTTCCGCGGGCGACGGCCCTGACGAGCACGAGCAGCTCGTCGACCGTGACCGGCACCGTCGTGTCGTAGCCGAGGACGTTGTCCGCGGCGGAGTCGCCAACGAGGATGATGTCGACGCCGGCCGCGTCTGCGAGCCGGGCGCCTGGGTGGTCGTAGGCCGTGACCATGACGAGCTTCTCACCCCGGCTCTTGCGGTCGGTAAGTTCCGTCAGCGAGACCTTCGTGGTCGGGGCGGGATGGGAGGTCATGCCGGTTCTCCTTCCAGGACGACGTTGTCGATCAGACGAGTGGAGCCGACGCGCACGGCGGCGGCAAGGACCTTTGGCTCGAAATCGGCGACCTCGACGTAGTCCACTTCGAGTCCGTCGAGGAGCTCTCGCGCCCGCCGGAGATCGTGGGTCGCGAGAGCGCGGGGGAGGGCGAGCGCCTGTCTGCGCTCGTCCAGCGAAAGCAGGGCGTTGCGCGACGACAGCGCGAGCCCGTCCTCGTCGCGCACGATGGGAACGACGCGGATCTCGACCGGGACGTTCAGGTCGCGGACCATCCGACGGACGACGGCGGTCTGCTGTGCATCCTTCTGGCCGAAGTAGGCGCGGTCCGGGCGCACGAGGTTGAAAAGCTTCAGGCAGATGGTGGCCACGCCGCGGAAGTGACCCGGGCGAACCTCGCCCTCGAGAATCGAGCCGAGCCGCTCGACCTCGACCCAGGTCTCGAACCCGTCGGGGTAGAGCTCCTCCGCCGTCGGGGCGAAGAGCACGTCGACGCCGGCTGCCTCGGCCAGCTCGGCGTCGCGCTCCTCCTCGCGCGGATACGCGGCGAGGTCGCCCTGATCGTCGAACTGCGCCGGGTTGACGAACAGGCTCACGACGACGCTGTGGTTCTCCTCTCGCGCGGTACGGAAGAGCGACAGGTGCCCGTCGTGGAACGACCCCATCGTCGGGACCAGTCCCACGGTTCCGTCCGGCCGCTGTGCCCGGAGCTCCGCGATCGTGCGGACGACCCTCACGGCTCAGTCGCCTCCGCGAGGTCGCGGTAGTGCTGCTCGAGCTGCTGCTTCCGCTCGCGAAGCGCCTCGAGGTGGCGCTCGACCGTCTCCCAGT
>JBOHBB010000102.1:0-4119 GCA_050698135.1 Gaiellaceae bacterium | reverse complement strand
GAGCGCGGCGACTGGATCTTCCCGAGCTACCGCGAGTCCGCGATCGGGCTCCTGCGCGGGATGCCGGTGTCGACCGTTCTGTCGTGGTGGCGCGGCCATCCTGCCGGATGGTGGAACCCGCTCGACTACAACGTGGCGTCCATCTGCGTCCCGATCGGGACGCACGTCCCGCACGCGGCGGGTCTCGCTTGGGGGAAGAAGCTGCGCGGCGAGCGGGCGGTCGCGATCGCCTACTTCGGCGACGGCGCGACCTCCGAGGGCTCGTTCCACGAGGGCGCGAACTTCGCCGGCGTGATGAAGGCGCCCGCGATCCTCTTTTGCAACAACAACCAGTGGGCGATCTCGACTCCCGTCTCGGCGCAAACGGCGGCGGAGACGCTGGCGGACAAGGCTGCCGGCTACGGGATGCCGGGCATGCGTGTGGACGGCGGCGACGTCCTGGCCGTGTACGAGGCGACGCGTGTCGCTATCGAGCGCGCGCGGTCCGGTGAGGGGCCTAGCTTCATCGAGGCGGTCACCTACAGGACGGCGCCGCACGCGACCGCGGACGACCAGGCGGCGTACATCGACCTCGAGCGCGTCGAGGAGGCGAAACAGAACGAGTGCGTGGGCCGGTACGAGCGCTACCTGCAGCGCGTTGGCGTGCTGACGGACGAGCGCGCCGAGGAGATCCGCGGTGAGGCGCTCGAGCGGATGCGCGAGGGGATCGCCGCCGCCGAGGCCGAGCCGCCGGCGGATGTCGATCTCCTGTTTCGCAACGCCTACGTCAATCCGCCTTCTTCGTTCGATGAGGAGCTGGCTGAGCTCAGGAAGATTCTCCGACCGTGAGCGAGAAGCTCCTCATCGAAGCCGTGAACGACTGCTTCCACGTCGAGCTCGAGCGGGACGACAACGTGATGGTCATGGGCGAGGACGTGAGCCGGGCGGGCGGCGTCTTCCGGGCGACGGCCGGCCTGCGCGACCGGTTCGGAGCCGACCGTTGCGTGGACACGCCGCTGGCCGAGGCCGGGATCCTCGGCACCGCCATAGGCCTCTGCATGGCCGGCTGGCGGCCCGTCTGCGAGATGCAGTACGACGCTTTCAGCTACCCGTGCCTCGACCAGCTGATCACGCACGTCGGGCGCTATCGCTGGCGGACGGGCGGCGCGATGGAGTTCCCGGTCACGATCCGGATGCCGTACGGGGGCGGTGTCCGCGCGCCCGAGCTCCACGACGACTCGCCCGAGGCGTACTACGCGCACACGCCGGGAGTGAAGGTCGCGATCCCGTCGACTCCGGCGGACGCGAAGGGGCTCCTGGCCTCGGCGATCCGGGAGCCCGACCCGGTGGTGATCCTCGAGCCCAAGCTCCACTACCGGACGATGCGCGGGGAAGTGCCGGAGGGCGAGTACACGGTGCCTCTCGGCGAGGCGCGACTCGCCCGCGAGGGCACCGACGTCACGCTCGTCGCTTACGGCTCGATGGTGCCGCTCTGCGAGCAGGCGGCGGACGCGCTGGCAGACGAGGCGAGCGTCGAGGTGCTCGACCTTCGCAGCCTCAAGCCGCTGGACGAGGGAGCGCTTCTTGCCTCTGCTGCCAAGACGGGTCGCGTCGTGATCGTCCAGGAGGCGCCGCGCACGGCCGGCTTCGGCGCCGAGCTGGCCGCGATCCTGGCCGAGAAGGCCATCCTCGATCTCCGCGGTCCGGTGATCCGGGTGACCGGCTACGACGTGCCGTATCCGTACTGGCAGATCGAGGACGCGTACATGCCGTCCGTCGAGCGAGTCACGGACGCCGTGCGCAAGCTGCTCGAGTTCTAGATGCGCCGGACCCTCGTCTGGCGCGGGATCGACGAGCCCCGGATGGAGATCGCCAGGGCCGAGCTCGACGAGGGGGCCCTGAGCGCGACCGGGACGATGATCGGCGTCAGCTATGAGCTGCGGTACGAGCTCGAGCCGGGACGACTTCGAACGCGGATCGCGGATGGGCCGGAGGTCGATGTCGGCCTCGAGGGAACGGACTACTTCGACCTCAACTTCTCGCCGCTCTTCAACACGCTGCCTTTGCTGGACGGCCTCGAGGAGCCGACCGACTTCGTCATGACCTTCGTGCGGGTGCCGAGCCTGGAGGTCGAGCGTTCCGAGCAGCGGTACGAGCCGCTGGGCGAGCGACTCGTGCGGTTCAGCTCGGGCGACTTCGTAGCCGAGATCGAGTTCGACGAGGACTGGTTCGTCACCCGGTATCAGTGGCTCGCCGAGCGCGTAGGCTGATGGCCCTGCACGAGCTGCCCTGCGAGCCCTGGGCGCTGCATGGGCACTTCTCGCGCGAGCTCGAGCCCGTACTGTCCGTGGACCCCGGCGACACGGTCGTGATCTCGACGCCCCAACATGCGTGGGACGTCGAGCCGGACGAGCGGCTCCAGGCGCGGATGCCGGACGTCGACACCGGCCACGCGCTCGCGGGCCCGATCGAGGTGCGCGGCGCAAAGGCGGGTCAGACGCTCGTTGTCCGCATCGAGGAGGTACGGCCCGCGCACTGGGGCGTGACGCACGGCGGCGAGAACCACGCGGTCTACTGGGATCTCCGCGCGGGGATCGGACGCGCACTTGACCGCGAGCTCGACTTGAAGCCGTTCCTCGGCGTCATGGGCATGCCGCCGCCGGAGCCCGGCGTCCACTCGACGATTCCGCCGCGGCGCTGGGGCGGGAACCTCGACTGCAAGGAGCTCGTCGCGGGCTCGACGCTCTACCTCCCGATTCCGGTTGACGGCGCGCTCTTCTCGGCCGGCGACGGGCACGCCGCTCAGGGCGACGGTGAGGTCTCCGGAACCGCAATCGAGACGCCGGCGCAGGCGCGGCTGACGCTCGACGTCGACGAGGAGCCTCGGCTCGAATGGCCCGTCGCTCGGGTTCGGGGCACCTGGCTCGCGTTCGGCCTGGACGAGCACCTCGGCCGGGCGGATCGCAGTCGACGGGATGGTCGCGCTCATGGGCCGCGAGCTCGGGGTCTTCGGCGGCGACGCGCTCGTCCTCGCGAGCGTCGGGGTCGACCTGCACATCACACAGGTGGTGAACGGCACGCTCGGCGTCCACGCCGTCTTACGGGACGACGCGTTCCGGGTGTGATGGAGCGCCTCCGGCTATGGCTCGAGCGCGGCCCGTCCGGCTACTACCTCCGGGACGCGGCGACCGGAGAGCCGGTGCGCTGGGAGGACGAGCGGATCCGCGTCGTGCCCGCCGCAGGCGGGTCCTTCCGGCCCGAGGCGCTGCCGGACCCGTCCTTCGAGCCGGGCCGCCGGCTGGCGCTCGTCCCGGAGCCCGAGAACGAGCATGACCCGAACGCGGTCGGGATTTGGAACGAGGAGCGAACGCTTCATGTCGGCTACGTGCCGCGCGAGGTGGCGCCCGAACTGAAGGGGGACGAGCAGGCGGTCTCGTTGTGGCGCGTCGAGGGCGGCCTGCGCGTGCTGATCGCGCCGGCGGACGCCTGGCTCGGGACGCCACGGTCGTGAAGCTCACGATCCGGCCGGCGTCCGCGGAGACCTTCGCCGCGATGGCGAATTGGCGCTACGAGCAACCGTACGACTTCTACGACGGCGACCCGGACCCGGTGCTCAATCCGGAGCGCTTCTACGAGGCCCTTGACGACAACGGCTTGCTGGTCGGGAACTATTACTTCGAGGAGAAGGGGAACGCTCTCGAGATCGGCCTCGGCATCCGACCAGACCTGACGGGCCACGGGCTCGGACTCGAGTTCCTCCGCGCGGGAATCGAGTACGGGACGGCTCGGTTCGGGATCGGGCGGGTGATTCTCAACGTCGCAGCGTTCAACGAGCGGGCGATCAAGGTCTATGAGCGAGCCGGGTTTCGCGAGACCGGGCGTCACACCCGGCAGTTCGACCGGTGGGGCGACGTCGAGTTTGTCGAGATGGAGCAAGCCGCCGAGCGCGGGTAGGTTTCGCCCGGTGCCTCTCCCGGCAATGCTCGCCGGTTTCTGGCCCGCGATCACGCGGCGCCAGAGCCCACCCTCCTCCTTACCAAGGCTGACAGCCTTGGCTGCGGCCGAGTGCGGCCTCTGGCTTGGTGCTCACGACCCAGAGTTCCGGCAGCATCACCGGAAGAGGCACTGATGGCCTACGAG
>JBOHBB010000101.1:0-3160 GCA_050698135.1 Gaiellaceae bacterium | reverse complement strand
TCCCACAGCCGTGGAGCCTCGATCGCCGTGCTCGTCGCGATGAAGCCGCCGTCGTAGGTGTGGTCCGAGCGGTTGCGAAAGCCGTACACGCCGAGGTCCCCGGGCGTCCGGCTGGCCATCATGCAGGACCACGCGGGCACGGTGATCGGGGGGATGACCGACGTGAGCCGCCCGTACGTGCCGCGCTCCATCAGACCCGAGATCGTGGGGAGCCGGTCGCGCCAGCGCTCGAGCACGAGCGACGGCTCGGCGCAGTCGAGCCCGATCAGCATCGCCCTCTTCGCCATGCGGCAACGATAGCCCGACGCCGGGGCCGGATCGCGTACGACCCGGCCCCGACCCGAACGCCTACGGGCTCAGCGGAACGACGTCGGCACCACCGGGAACGAGCGCGAGGATCGATCCCCACAGCGCGGCTCCCCGATACGTGATCGAGGTCAGGATCGGCACGCCGTCGACGAGCTCGTCGCACTCGCCGGAGACGTCGTCCGTGGCGAGGTCGCACGAGCGCACGGACCCGCCGACTCCCACTCCGATCTCCATGGCGAGCCAGCTCGCGTCGTCGATCTGCGCGACGTTCAGGCGGCCGTCCGGCCCGAACGCGAGGTCGATGATCGACGTGAAGCCGTCGAGGACGAGCGTGCACTTCTTGCTCTCGCCGCACTGCACGTTGCGTGCGCCGGGCTCGATCCGCCACACCCGAGACTCCCCGGTGGGCGCGGGGAAGCCCTTGAGCTCTCCGACGTAGTACGCGCCGTCAGGGCCTACGGCGACGCTCGTCGCCACTGGCTGGGCGGGGATCATCGGCGGCAGCCCGCAGATGTCCGGCGGTCCGTTGGGACACCCGAAGATCGACTTCGCGTTCGCCGTCGAGACGAGCTCGTCCGGAAGCGTCGCGACGAGCTTCACGCGACTCACGACATCGCTGTTCGGGGAGTTGCCGTCCCCGACGAGGAGGATGCTGTTGCCTCCCGCGTCGGCGACGAGTGCCTTCCCGCCACCGGCGTCCGCGACGTCGAACGGGTTCGAGTCGACCGTCGCTGGATGCGGATTGACCTTCTCCTCGTACTCGAACAGGTTCGCAACGAGCGTGGCGCTGCCTCCCGAGATGTGCCAGATCCCCTGGCCGGTGTCCTCCTCCGGATCCTCTCCTGCCCCGGTCGTGGCCCAGAGACCGCCGCCCGATCGAACCGCGACGTCCGTCACCCCGGGCAGCGGTGCGACGAGCGCGCCCGTGCCCCCGTTCACGACGCCCTGACCGGCGTCCGCGACGAGCAGCGTGTTCCCGGGCGCGGTCGTGGTCCCGAAGAGCGGCGACTCGTAGAAGCTCGGGTCCGCCTGGGCGGCGGTCGGTACGAGCACGAACGCGGCGACCGCCGCGAGGAGCGCGACGCTGCGCCCAATACGTGAAGAACGATTCACCTCATCTCCCCTCTCCCAGTTGCCTGCCTCTCCCGGCGGATGCTAAACCGGACGTGGTCGGAGCTACAAGAGGAGGCTCATGAGGATCGGTGTGCTGGGAACGGGCATGGTGGGCGAGGCGATCGCGACGAAGCTCGTGGGCCTCGGTCACGACGTGATGATGGGATCACGCACATCCGACAACGAGCGCGCTGCGGCCTGGGTCGCGTCGGCAGGAGAGCAGGCGAGCCAGGGCACGTTCGCCGACGCCGCGGCCCACGGCGAGGTCGTCTTCAACTGCACGGCGGGTGAGGCCTCGCTCGAGGCGATCGGCTCGGCGCGCACGGAGGACCTCGCCGGGAAGGTGCTCGTCGACGTCTCGAATCCGCTCGACCACTCGCGGGGCATGCCGCCCGGCCTGTTCGTCTCGAGCTTCGACAGCCTCGGCGAGCAGATCCAGCGCGCATTCCCCGACGCACGGGTGGTGAAGGCGCTGAACACCGTGAACTGCGAGGTCATGGTGGATCCCGCCAAGGTGCCCGGCGAGCACGACGTGTTCGTGTGCGGGAACGACGAAGCTGCCAAGACGGCGGTCGTCGAGCTCCTCGGAAGCTTCGGCTGGCCCGCGGAGCACGTCGTCGACCTCGGGGACATCACGGCCGCCCGGGGGGCCGAGGGGTACGTCCTGCTCTGGATCCGCCTATGGGGCGCGCTCGGCACCGGCTACTTCAACATCAACGTGACCCGCTGATGGTCACCCGGGCACTCGGCGCCACCGGCCTGCGCGTCTCCGCGCTCGGTCTCGGGTGCATGGGCATGTCGGACTTCTACGGCCCGGCCGACGAGAGCGAGAGCATCGCGACGATCCACGCGGCGCTCGACGCCGGGATCACCCTGCTCGACACCGGCGACTACTACGCGATGGGGCGCAACGAGCTCCTGCTGCGCGAGGCCCTCCGTGGACGCTCGCGCGAGCAAGTCGTCATCTCGGTCAAGTTCGGGCTCATGCGGGCGCCGAACGGGCCCGTCGTCGGAAACGACCTGCGCCCGGCCGCGGTCAAGAACTTCCTCGCCTACACGCTCGCGAGGCTCGGGACCGACTACGTCGACGTGTACCGGCCGGGACGCGTCTTCCCGCACGTACCGATCGAGGACACGGTGGGCGCGATCGCAGAGCTCGTCGAGGCGGGCTACGTCCGCCATGTCGGGCTCTCGGAGGCCGGCGCGGAGACGGTACGCCGCGCGCACGCCGTCCATCCGATCTCCGACCTGCAGATCGAGTATTCCCTCCTCTCCCGCGCGATCGAGGACGAGATCCTCCCGACCTGCCGCGAGCTCGGCATCGGGGTCACCGCCTACGGCGTCCTCTCCCGGGGCCTCCTCTCGGGCCACTGGTCGAAAGAGCGGGCCGCGTCGCTCGCTCCCCACGACTTCCGAGCGTCGGCGCCGCGCTTCACCGGCGAGAACCTCGAGCGCAACCTCGCGCTCGTAGAGACGCTTCGCGCCCTCGCCGAGGCGAGGGGCGGGAGCACGGCCCAAATCGCGATCGCCTGGGCGCTCTCGCGTGGCGAGGACGTCGTGCCGCTCGTGGGGGCGCGGACGCGTGAGCGCCTCGCCGAGGCGCTCGGCGCGCTCGACGTCGAGCTCACGGCCGACGACCTCGCGCGGATCGAGGCCGCGATCCCCGCCGACGCGGCCGCCGGCGAGCGCTACCACGCAGAGCAGATGGCCATCCTCGACAGCGAGCGCGGCTGAGAGC
>JBOHBB010000100.1:0-1764 GCA_050698135.1 Gaiellaceae bacterium | reverse complement strand
GTCGACTCCATCGCTTCTCGCGTCCCATTGTCCAGCGCAGCCGACGGCGACTCCTCGACGAGCTTCTGGTGGCGCCGCTGGATCGAGCACTCGCGCTCTCCGAGCGTGAGCACGTCTCCCTGCGAGTCGCAGAGCACCTGGATCTCCACGTGCCGTGCCGGCGAGACGAGCTTCTCGACGTACATCGAGCCGTCGCCGAACGCGGCCTCGGCCTCGGCGCTCGCGGCCGAGAAGGCGCCCGGGAGCTCGTCCTCGGAGGCGATGATCCGCATCCCCTTGCCACCGCCCCCGGCTGCCGCCTTGAGCAGGACGGGGAAGCCGGCCACGTTCGCGGCCTCCCGCAGCCCGTCGAGGCCCGCAATCCCGTCGGAGCCGGGAACGAGCGGGACGCCCGCCTCGCGCATCGCCTCCTTCGCGCGCACCTTGTCGCCCATCTGCTCGACCACGTCCGCAGGCGGGCCGATGAAGACGAGGTCGTTCGCCTCGCAGGCGCGCACGAACGCCGCGTTCTCGGCGAGGAAGCCGTACCCCGGATGCACGGCCTCGCAGCCCGTGGTCTCCGCCGCCGCAACGACGTTCGAGATGCGCAGGTAGCTGTCCGTGGCCGCAGGCGGACCGATACAGACCGCCTGGTCTGCGAGCTCCACGTGCAGCGCGTCGCGGTCGGCCGTGGAGTAGACCGCGACCGCCTCGATCCCGAGCTCGTGGAGCGCGCGGATCACCCGCACGGCGATCTCGCCCCGGTTCGCGACGAGCACGCGGTCGAACACGCCGTGCCTAGACGACGGGAGCGGTCGGGAGGGGGTCGAGCTCGAAGAGAAGCTCCCCGTACTCCACCGGCTGGGCGTTCTCGGCGTGGATCGCCTTCACCACGCCCCCCGTCTCTGCCTTCAGCTCGTTGAAGAGCTTCATCGCCTCGAGGATGCAGAGCGTCTGACCGGCCACGACCGTGTCACCGATGTCCACGAAGGCCGGCGCGCCGGGATTCGGCGCACGATAGAAGACGCCGACCATCGGCGACTCGACGCGGACGACGCCGTCTGACAGGCGTCGCGAAGGTCCCGGCGGTTCCGTGTCGGCCTCGACGACGGGCGCGAATGGGAAAGCGGCGACTGGGTCGTCCGCCCTTCGGACCGACACCCGCATGCCCTCGTCCTCGATCTCGATCTCGCCGACGCCCGACTCCTGCACGATCTTGACGAGCTCGCGTATGCGCTCCCCACGCTCGGCATCGGCGTCCTCGGCGACGAGAACGGTGTCGCGCGAATGGCGTGCACGAATCATCCGCAAGAGCTCCTCGGCCTCCGTGCCGAACATTGCGATCAGGACGAGCTCCTCCTCGCTCGCCGCGAGTCCTTCGGCCTGCTCACGGACGTCCTCCGTCGTCACGGGGTCCTCTGCAGGGAGCGAGCCCAGCGATAGAAGCTCCACTGCGCGCCCGACGGTGGGATCGATCTGCTCGGGCGTGACGCCGTAGCCGCCCTGCACCAGCTCGCGGAACTCGTCGATGACCGTGCCGTAGCGCCTCGCCTCGAGCACGTGGAGGAGCGCCTGCGAGGCCAGGATCTGCCCGATCGGGGCGGCCAGCGGAGGCCAACCCGCCTCGGCGCGCACGCGGCCGACCTCCTCGAGCACCTCGAGCAGGCGATCCGCTGCTGCGTGAGCACGCAGGTGGACCTCGAGCGCGGCAACCAGTCCGGCGGGGAGGTCGTACTCGGCGGCTCGCACCGCGATGCGGGGAGCGACGGGGGCGACCGGCTCGTC
>JBOHBB010000099.1:0-39764 GCA_050698135.1 Gaiellaceae bacterium | reverse complement strand
CCGGCCGCTCGGGGTTCGGCTTCGCCGGGCCGAGACCGCCGAAGATGTCTCCACCGCCTCCGACGCCGAGCAGCCCGTGGGCACGGTAACGGGACAGCAGCTTGTGTCTGAGTTGCTCTTTGAGCGGAACATCGCGCGCGAGGATGTCGGACGGGAGGAGCCGTTCGATGAGGTCGTAGTACCGGCGGTTGCCGTCCCGTCGCGCGAGGCCCAGGGTCCCCGTGACGGCGAAGGCCTCGAGCACAGCGCGCACGGTGTTCGTCGGCATTCCGAACCAATCGGTGGTCGCACCGCTTTCGCGCTCGAAGTCGAGCGCCGACAGCGGGCCGTCCGCGCGGACCCGCTCGAGCACGCGCTCGGCCACCTCGGCGTTCTCCGCGATGAGGCGGGCTCCCTGGCGGCTGTACGCTCCCCGGAACCACGGAAAGTCGCTCGTCGGAACGAACGAGAGCCCCTTGTTGTACGCCTCGAAGATTTCGCGCCGCTCGTAGAGCAGCTCGCACCAGGCGGGGTCGTAGTCGGCCACCCGCGCGTGCAGGACGAGGTCGTGGGTGCGACCGGCAACCGCGAGCGGATCGAACTGGATCGAGCCGAGACGCCGGAAGACCTCGAGCACGGCCTGGGGTCCTCCCTCGAGCGACCGCGCCGGAGCGAGCGCGTGGCGCGCTACGAGAAAGCGACGTGCAGCCTCGGAGGTGACCCTCACGCCGGGACGCTAACCCGTGGCAGGCCGGAAGCCTCCCGACCGTCGACCGTCGGCGTACCGGGGAGCGCGAGCCGGGCCGAGTGCCGAGCGCCTGGGCCAAGCCTGCGCGCAGTCATCGAGGAAATCGTCCTGCACGCTCGTGCAGCCATGCGTGGCAACGTCGCAGGAGCCGGAGGTCGCGGGCGCAGATCCCGCCCCTGCTCCCAAGAAGGCCCTGCAGAGCAGGGCCTTCTGTTCGTCGGCGGGACGCCACGCAGCCGCCGACCGTGTTCCCTAGGCGGCTCCGACGGCAGTGTCCGCCTGGCGTCCGAGGTTCTTGTTCTCGGGCACGAACTGGCTCGCGACGAAGGTCGCGCCCTGCGGGTCGGTGATGACGGTCAACCGGGCCCACGGCACATCGGAGGGCGGGACCGCCACCTCGCCGCCGAGCGCGGCGGCCGTCTTGGCCGTCGCGTCGGCGTCTGCGACCGCGAACGTCACGCTCCAATGCGCCGGGACCTCGGGCTGCTCGTCCGCGATCGGGTCGATGCTCGCCACGACGTCCTCGAATCCCGCGGGACCGCCCACCTCGGCCACCCGCTTGCGCAGATCGGGATCGTCGCGCTCGAGGTAGTCGCCGTAGCCGGGCAGCGTCCACAGCTCGGCCCCGCCCTCCAACCCGAGCGTCTCCCAGCCGAACACGGAGCCGTAGAACGACTTCGCGCCGTCCGCGTCCCGGGTGTGGAGGACGTTGAAGTTCAGCGAGCCCGGCTCGTTGACGACGCGCGCGCCCCTGTGCCCCGCAGCCTGCCAGACGCAGAACACCGCCCCCTCGGGATCGGACACGACAGCCATCCGGCCGGCTCCCATGACGTCGAAGGGCTCCTTCACGACGCCTCCGCCCGCGTCGCGAACCTTGGACGTGGTCTCGTCCGCGCCATCGACCCAGACGTAGGTGTCCCACATCGCCGTCGGTGGCGCCGACTCCGGGATCGATCCGACGGCTGCGACCGCGCCGCCGTGGAGCAGCGCGAGGTAGTACTTGCCCCCGGACCCGGGGGGCATCACGTCCTCGAAGTCCCAGCCGAAGAGGCCCTTGTAGAAGTCGACCGCGGCCTCGGGGTCGGGCTGGCTCGTATCCACCCAGCAGGGGACGCCGGGGATGTATCCGTCGCGTTCGGGCATCGGTGCTCTCCCTTCCGGTCGGTGACGGCTCGACTCGCACCCTATCCGCTGTTTAGGTCAGGATCTGTCCTCGATATCCGCGATGATGAGACCGCCGTGACCACGACCTCGAGCAGGCTCCTGAAGCTCCTGTCGCTGCTCCAGGCACGCCTCGACTGGTCGGGGCCGGAGCTCGCGGGCCGACTCGAGGTGTCACGCAGGACGATCCGGCGAGACGTCGAGCGCCTGCGCGACCTCGGCTACCCGGTCGAGTCGCTCACCGGTCCCGCCGGCGGCTACCGGCTTCGCGCCGGGACGGCGATGCCGCCGTTGCTCCTCGACGACGACGAGGCGATCGCGATCGCGGTCGGCCTCCGCACTGCCGCCCGCGCGTCCGTCACCGGGATCGAGGAGACCGCCGTGCGAGCCCTCGTCAAGCTCGAGCAGGTCCTGCCGGCGCACCTTCGCCGGCGCGTCAGGGCCCTGGGCTCGGCGACCATCGCGCCCACGGTCGGAGGCCCGACCGTCGACCCGCAGGACCTGACGGTGATTGCGGCCGCGTGCCGCGACAGCGAACGACTTCGATTCTCATACCGAAGCCGCGAGGAGGTCGAGAGCCGCCGCGAGGTCGAGCCGCACTCGCTCGTGAACCTCGGCCGCCGGTGGTACCTCGTCGCCTGGGATCGCGGCCGCGAGGACTGGCGCACCTTCCGGGTCGATCGGCTCACGCGCCTCGCGTCGAGTGGCGCCCGGTTCACGCCGCGCGGGTTACCTGCCCCGGACGCGGCTGCTTACGTCGAGCGGAGCATCACGCAGGCGCCGCAGCGCTACGAGGCAAGGGTCACGATCCATGCCCCCGCCGACCAGGTGGCCGCCCGCGTCCCTGCGTACTGGGGGACGATCCACGAGAAGGACGCACGCAGCTGCGAGCTCCGGACCGGCGACGACGATCTCGGATGGCTCGCGCTGCGGATCGCGACGATCCCGGTCGAGTTCGAGGTCCACGGGCCCCCCGAGCTCGTCGAGCACCTGCAGGCGCTCGCCGGCCGGCTGCGGCGGGCCACCGGCGGCCAGAGCCCCGAGCCGGCGACCGGCCGCTGACTCGCGGCGATCCGCGGAGCCGCTGCTGAACTCTCTTTGTTCCCCATGCAACAAGCAGGTGGCTTCGCGCGTCCTATTCACGAGGACTGACCCACTCACGGGAGGTGGATCGTGCTGCGAGCAGGTGCCCCGTCGAGCAAGCGAGCGGTCTCGTGCTGACCTTCGTCCTGCGCCGCCTCCTGTACAGCATCGCGGTGCTCGTCGCCGCCAGCTTCATCGTCTTCGCCGGCGTCTCCTCCGTCGCCGACCCGCTCGCGTTCGTTCGCATGCAGCCGGGCTTCTCGCAGCAGACGATCGAGAACATCGAGGCCCGGAAGCACCTGGACGACCCGATCCCGGTGCGCTACGTCTACTGGCTCAAGGACGCCGTGACGGACGGCTTCGGGACGACCGTGATCGGCGACCGCCCGATCCTGCCCGACCTCAAGCGCGCGATCGGTCACACGCTGCAGCTCGCGATTGCAGCAGAGCTGCTCGCGATCCTCTTCGGTGTCGGGATCGGTGTCTACTCGGCGCTTCGCCAGTACAGCGCGTTCGACTACTCGGCGACGACGTTCAGCTTCGTGGGGTTCGCGACGCCGCAGTTCTGGCTCGCGCTCATGCTCCAGATCCTGTTCGTGAACGTCTTTCTCTGGTTCGACGTGCGGATCTTCTACGTCGCGAACCTGAGCAGCGTCGACCCCGGGAGCGGCCTGCATTTCGCGCTCGACCGGGCACAGCACCTCGCGCTCCCGGTCCTGGTCATCATGGTCGCGAACATCGCCGTCTACTCGCGCTTCATGCGCACGTCGATGCTCGAGGTCGTGAACGCCGACTACGTGCGCACGGCGCGGGCGAAAGGGCTCACCGAGCGGAGCATCACGATGGGGCACGCGTTTCGTAACGCACTCATCCCGTTGGTCACGCTCGTGGCGCTCAACTTCGGGGCGCTCCTCAGCGGGATCGTCGTGGTCGAGACGATCTTCGCGCTCGACGGGATGGGCCTCTACTTCATCAATGCCCTGAACGCGGGAGACCCGTACCCGATCATGGCCTTTCTCATGGTCACCGCCACGATGATCATCCTCATGAACCTCGTCGCGGACATCGCGTACGGCTACCTCGACCCGCGCGTTCGCGTCGACTGAGCCTCGATCGTCACCCGTGCTGCTTGCCAAGGTCCGGCGCATGCTGCCGGGCGACCGCTCAGGCAGGGCATGACGCCGGGCCGATCGCGGCTGCGGCGACGACGGACGAGAGCACGAGCAGAGCGAACCACGCGGGGGCGACGAGCATCGCCGCCCGCCGTCGCTCGGAGATGAGCGAGAAGATGACCCAGGTGGACACCGCGAGCCAGCCGGCGGTCCCTGCGACGGCGAAGCTCGTGAGGTACGAGTCGCCGGCCGTGCGCACGATCCCGTATCCGCTCGTGCACTCCCACTCGATCCCGAACGCGTTCGGGATCACGCCGAGCACGAGGAACGCCGCGAGCGGAGCGAGGATCACGATCTCGACGAAGCTGACCCAGCCTGCGGGGGGCTCGTGCCTGCCGTTCGAGTGCAAGGCGTGCGACATGCCGTACGACTCTCCGACCTGACGCTAGCGTCTTCTCGCATACGCACCATCCGGGCGCATGCGGATCCGCGTTGCGGCTTCCACGTCACGCCACGAGCCCCGCTCCCGAGGGCGGAGGAGCGGGGCTCGTTCGGCGTTCTCTACGAGGCGGTCACCCGCCAGCTCTGGATGTTCCAGGTCGATCCCTGGTTCGTCGGGTTGATGATCGTGCCCGAGATCTTCTTGTTGTTGATGAGGAATCCGGGCCGGACGAACATCGGCACGGACGACACGTCGGCGGCCATGATCTTCTCGGCGCGGTTGAGCATGTCGGCCCGCGTCTTCGGATCGGGCGTGAACTGCGCCCGCTGGAACAGCTTCGACGCCTTCGTGTTGCAGTAGTTCATGTAGTTCTGGTCGCCGCCGCAGCCGTAGAGGCCGAAGCTCGTCGCCGAGCTCGACGGGCTCGCCTGCCAGGTGAAGAGGAAGAGGTCCCAGTCACCCGAGGGCAGGATCTGCCCGAAGACAGTGCCCGACGGCCCGAACCGCGGGACGAGCTCGATGCCCACGCTCTTCAGCTGCCTCTGCGCGATCTCGAACGTCAACGAGCGGAGCTGGTTGCCGCTCGTCGTCGTGAAGCGGAAGGAGAGCTTTCCGACGCCGGGACAGCTCCAGATCCGGCTGTTGCTCGCGGACGGCGCGCTCGGGCCGCCCGTACAGCCGTTCTTCCTCAGGATCTGGATCGCCTTGCGCTGGCTGAAGCTCCACTGCGCCCAGTTGGGCTGGTAGTACTGCTCGAAGGGCTTGAAGATGTGGCTCTGCAGCACCGGGAGCTCCTTCGCCGAGGCGACGAGCCCGGGCGTGATGTAGAGCGCCTGGCGGATCTGCGCCCGGTTGATGCCCGTGATCAGGGCCTGCCGGACGTACTTCTTCCGGAGTGCCGGGTTGCCCTTGGGGCCGAACTGGATGTCCATGTGCTCCCAGAAGTAGCCGGGACCGGACTGGACCTTGAAGCGGTCGTTCCTCCGCATGTCGACGATCTGGAGCTGCGGCTGCGGCTCCGTGGCGTCGATCTCACCCGCCTGCAGCGCCTGGAACAACGACGGCGTCGACGGGATGTAGCGGAAGACGACGCGGTCGAGCCTCGCCTTCGGCCCGGCGGTGTAGGCGTTGTTCTTCGCGAGGACGAGCTGGGTGCCCTTCTGCCAGCTCACGAATCGGAACGGCCCGCTCGCGATGTCGAGCCCGTCACGCCACAGGTCGTTGAAGTTCTTCGCTGCGATCTTGTGCGCGGGCATCGGCGACGTGTTCGCGACGAGGGCGTCCCAGGCCGCGTACGCGCGACCCTTCTTCCAGGTCACGGTGACGCTTTTGCCCTTCGGCTTGACGCTCGCGATGTCCTCCCACCCCTCGCGGGACGTGATGTCCCAGCGGGCGTCCATCGTCGTTCGGTAGGTGGCGAGGAAGTCGTTGCCGGTGACCTGCCTGCCGTCGCTCCACTTCGCCTGCGCCTTGTACTTGAAGGTGACGGTCAGCGGGTTCGATCTGACGACCTTCGGCGCGCCGTCGAAGAGCATCGGCACGAGCTTCGCGTTCTGGTCGTAGAACATGCCCGGGGCGAGCACCGGGTTCACGGCGAGGGCGGTCGTGTACGAGTTCCCCTCTGTGAGGTAGAAGTTGAGCGTCACGGGCTCTTGGTCGGCGCCGATGACGACTGTGCCGCCGGCCGTGCGCTGCGACGTGGCGGTCGCGGCCGGTCCCACGACGAGGCTCGCGGCGGCTGCGAGGCCGCACGCCACGAGCGCGATCGCGCGTTTGCGCATGGGTAGTACCTCCCTCCTGGTGGGCTGCGAAGCCGGGCTCCGGCGCATCGTCAGGCGTTGTGCGCCGGGCTGCGCTCGGCGTCGTTTCGCTACCAAGTGAGACGCGCTGTGCGCGACCGCGGTGATTAGCGTTGCTACACGGCGCGTCAGCGACCTGCACCGGATTTCGCGCAGGATTTCGTCGCCGACTCGGGGTGTTCGCGCTTCCGAGCGCGGTGGTTACCGACGCTAATTTCCGTGCGCGATTGCGACCGGTAACGTCGTCAGGAATCCATCCGAGTCGCTCAGGCGCCTCCAGCAGACCTTGCTACGCCTGACCGCCGCAGGGGCGTACCGTGATCGCCCACGGTGGAGGCCCTGAGCGCGCCCGGCTCGTGCAGGCGCGAGCCCAGCTCCGCGGCGAGCGCCACGAAGGTGTCGAGCATCTCGCTCCGGTCGCGTTCGCGGTGCCAGGCGAGCGCGATCTCCCGCGGCGGGATCAGGTCGCCGAGATCGACGATCGCCGTGCGGCCGTCGCGCGCGTTCACCGCAAGGAGTGGCATGAGGGCAACGCCGCGCCCGGCGGCGGCGAACTCCTGAACCGCGTCGTTGTAGTCGGATCGGAGGACGATGTTCGGCTCGACGCCCGCGTCGCGGAAGCGGTCGAGGACGTCGTCGATCGACCTCGGCGCGCGGAAGCAGACGAGCGGCAGGCGGCCGACGCGCTCGAGGTCGAACCACGCGAGAGGCATGCCGACGAGCTCCGACCCGGCTTCCACCACGAGCACCCAGGGGTCGCGCAGGACGGCCCGCGCCTCGTAGGGGCCGGGTGGGAGCGGGAGGAGGCTGAAGACGACGTCGAGCGATCCCTGCTCCAGCGACCGGAGATGATCGAGGTCGCTGAGCGCCTCCTCGACCTCGACCCGGGTCTCCGGGAATCGCTCGTGGAAGAGCCCGATCAGCTCGGGGAGCAGCCTCGCGCCGACACTCTCGTACGCTCCGACCCGCAGCGTCCTCGCGCCCTGGGCGAGCGCGTCGATGTCCGCCATGGCGGCGCCGAGCTCGGCCTCGATGGCGACGAGGTGGCGCAGGAGGATCCTGCCCGCCTCGGTCAACCCGAAGGCCTGGCGTCCGTGCTCGCGGGCGATGAGCTGTGCGCCGACGACGCGCTCGAGGCTGGCGATCTGCTGGCTCACCGCGGACGGGGTGTACCCGAGGCTGCGGGCAGCCGCCTTGAAGGAGCCCTCGACCGCGATCGCCTGGAAGGTCAGCAGATGCCGGAGATCGAGGCCGATCCAGCGGGCGTTCATCGAGAGTCGTTCCTCGAGTTCCGCCGCGCGAGGCTCGCACCGTCCGCAGGCCGCGCGCCACGCCATCGGGCGCTCGGTGACATGTCAGTTAGGACGTCCGCGGAGCCAGCCGGATAGTGGCCACTGCGGCCCGGGCGGCCGCTAACGTCCCGGCGTGGAGCTCGTCGACCTCGGCACGAGCGGCCTCGTCGTCTCGCGCGTCGGGCTCGGATGCAACAACTTCGGCTCGAGGATCGAGCTCGCCGACACGCGAAAGGTCGTCGAGGCGGCGCTCGAATCCGGGATCACGTTCTTCGACACGGCCGAGGTGTACGGCGGTGGCGGAGGCAGCGAGCGCATGCTCGGAGAGATCCTCGACGGGCGTCGGAACGAGGTCGTGATCGCGACGAAGTTCGGGTGGGCGCCCGATCGGGGGCAAGGGGGCGCGGAGTACGTCCGCGCCGCGATCGTCGGCTCGCTCGAGCGCCTCCGCGCCGACTACGTCGACCTCTACTACCTCCACAAGCCCGATCCCGACGCGCCGATCGGCGAGACGCTGGCCGCGCTGGACGAGCTCGTGCGAGCCGGGACGGTGCGGGCGATCGGGTGCTCGAACTTCTCCGCCGAGCAGCTCGCCGAGGCCGAGCGGGTAGCCGACGAGGGCGGGACCGTGCGGTTCACCGTGCTCCAGAACGAGTACAACCTGCTGAAGCGCGACGACGACACGGAGATCCTTCCGCTCTGCCGCGAGCTCGGCATCGGCTACGTGCCGTACTTCCCGCTCGCGAGCGGGCTCCTCACGGGGAAGTACCGCCCCGGGCAGCCGCCGGCCGAGGGCCGCCTGTCCGGCCGCCAGATCGACCAGGACCGCGTGGAGCGGGTGGAGAGGCTCGCCCGCTTCGCGACCGATCGCGGCCACACCCTCCTCGACCTCGCGATCTCGGCGCTCGCCTCGACGCCGGGCATCGGGTCCGTCATCGCCGGTGCGACGAAGCCCGAGCAGGTGCGGTCGAACGCGGCAGCCGGGCGCTGGCGCCTGAGCGAGCAGGACCTGCAAGCGCTCGCAGCGGCCTGCTGACGGACGGCTCGGTCGCCCACTCTCATCGCGCTCTCATCGGGATCCGCGATACGTGGCACGAGCACCGTGCTCGACGCAGAGAGGAGCTTCGATGAAGAGACCGTGGATCGCCGTCCTCGCCGTCGCCGTCGCCGTATCGACGACCGGAGCGGAGGCGGGACGCGGCGGCTCGCACGCCGAGGGATGCACCGTCCCGAGAGGGAGCGAGCGCGTGCGGCTCGACCCGTCCGAGTTCACGACGAGGATCGACAACCCGTACTGGCCGATGAGGCCGGGGAGCCGCTGGGTGTACCGCGAGACCGACGCCGAGGGAGTGAAGCAGCGCGTCGTCGTCACGGTCACCGGGACGACGAAGCTGATCGCGAATGGCGTGCGCGCGCGCGTCGTCCGCGACGTGGTGACCGAGGACGGTGACCCCGTCGAGGTCACCGACGACTGGTACGCCCAGGACCGCTGCGGGAACGTCTGGTACCTCGGCGAAGCGACGAAGGAGTACGAGAACGGAAAGGTCGTCTCGACCGAGGGATCGTTCGAGGCGGGGGTAGACGGGGCGGAGGCGGGGGTGATCGTGCTCGCGAAGCCCCGGAAGGGAATGCGCTACCGGCAGGAGCATTACGCGGGCGAGGCCGAGGACCGGGCGGAGGTGTTCAGCCTCGTCGAGCAGGTCGAGGTCCCGTTCGGCCACTTCCGGAAGGGCAGGGTCCTGATGACGAAGGACATGAACCCGCTTTCGCCACGGACGCTCGAGTACAAGTTCTACGTCCGCGGGATCGGCCCGGTCCTGGCGATCTCCGTGTCCGGCGGCAACGATCGCGAGGAGCTCCTCCGCTACTCGCGGGGCAGGTAGGCCCGGAAGGGTGAGCCCTCTCATCGCCGTCTCATTCCCTGCTGCTATCACGTGATCATCGAGGACGAAGGAGGACGGGATGAAGGTCGACCGTACGATCGTGATCGTCGCCGCGTCGGCTGTCGCCCTGGCGGCCGCGGGCGCGGGCATCGCACAGGCGGTGAGCGGTGGCTCGGAGGAAGGCGTCACGGGGCCGGCCGCCGAGCAGGCGAAGAGCGCCGCGCTCGACGCCGCCGGAGGCGGCACGGTGCTCGAGGTGGAGCGCGAGGACGGCGACGGCGCCGGTGTCTACGAGGTCGAGGTGCGCAGAGCGGACGGCTCGGAGGTCGAGGTCCACCTCGACGCGCAGTTCCGGCCTCTCGGCACGACGGCCGACGACGACGGAGGTGCGGAGTCGGAGTCCGAGTCGGACGAAGGCGAGGCGGACTCGGACGACTGAGCCGGTCGGGCTCGCAGGCTCCGCGGAGGGGAAGGCCGGCGAGTCCGGCCTTTCTCATCTCGTTCTCATCTTCTGCGGGACAATCGGGACGTGCGCGTTCTGGTCGTCGAGGACGACGTGAAGATGGCGGGCCTTCTGCAGCGGGGTTTGCGCGAGGAGGGACATGCGGTCGACGTCGCGCGCACGGGGGACGACGCGCTGTGGATGGGCCAGGCGGCCGAGTACGACACGATCGTGCTCGACCTGATGCTGCCCGGCCTGGACGGGGCGACCGTCTGTCGCCGCTGGCGCGAGAGCGGCGTCTGGGCGCCGGTGCTCATGCTCACGGCACGGGATGCGGTCGACGACCGCGTGGCCGGCCTCGATGCCGGGGCCGACGACTACCTGGCGAAGCCGTTCGCGTTCGCGGAGCTGCTCGCCCGCCTTCGTGCGTTGGCCCGGCGCGGTGCGGCCGAGCGGCCGGCGATCGTCGAGGTGGGCGACCTGTGCCTCGACCCGGCGACGAGGCAGGTCTGGCGCGGCGAGGTCGAGATCCCGCTGTCGAGCAAGGAGTTCGCGCTGCTCGAGACGTTCATGCGCCGCCCGGGACAGGTGCTCTCGCGGCTCCAGCTGCTCGAGCACGCCTGGGACTACGCCTACGAGAACCGGTCGAACGTCGTCGACGTGTACGTCCGCTACCTGCGGGAGAAGGTCGACCGTCCCTTCGGGCGGCATTCGCTCGAGACGGTGCGCGGTGCCGGCTATCGGCTCCGTCGCGAGGCCCAGTGAGCAGGATCCCGGTCCGGCTCCGCCTCACGCTCGCGTTCGCGCTCGCGATGGCGATCGTGCTGGCGGCGACAGGAGCCTTCCTCTACGTCCGGCTGGGAGCGTCGCTCGACGAGTCGGTCGACGAGGTGCTCGAGGCGCGCCTGCTGGAGCTCGGCACGCGCGTTGCCGAAGGCGACGCCCGCTTCGACCTCGGTGGTGCGACCGGGCTCGTCGACCAGGACGAACGGTTCGCACAGCTCGTCGACGAGTCGGGAGGTGTCGTCGACGGGACCTCGCAGATCGGTGATGCGCGGCTTCTCGGCTCCGACGACCTCGCGCGCGCGCGGCGAGGTGCTGCCGTACGGTTGCGGCTCGACGACGTACCGGGTATCAGCGGGCGCGCTCGGCTGCTTGCAACCTCCGTCTCGTCGCCCGAGGGCCCGCGTGTGTTGATCGTCGGCGCCTCGCTCGAGGACCGGGACGAGACCGTCCGCCAGTTCCTCGCCGTACTCGTGCTGGTCGGCCCGGTCGCGCTCCTGCTGACGTCGCTGCTCGGCTACGCGCTCGCGACCGCAGCGCTGCGGCCCGTGGAGTCGATGCGTGTCGAGGCCGCGGCGATCTCCGGCTCGGAGCCGGAGCGGCGCCTGCCGCTGCCGAGCGCGCATGACGAGATACGCCGCCTCGGAGAGACGCTCAACGAGATGCTCGACCGGCTCGAGGTCGCCCTCGAGCGGGAGCGCGCCTTCGTGGCCGAGGCCGGCCACGAGCTGCGGACGCCGCTCGCCGCACTGAAGACCGAGCTCGAGCTCGCGTTGCGGCGGCCACGTGCTCCGGACGAGCTCGAGCACGCGGTGCGTTCCGCGGCCGAGGAGACCGACCGGCTCGTGCAGCTGGCCGAGGGCCTGCTGCTGACGGCCCGCGCGGACCGGGGCAAGCTCCCGCTTCGGCCGGCTCTGCTCGGTGTCGGCCTCGTGCTCGCGGACGTCGCCGGCCGCTTCGAAGGGGCGGCTCGCGAGGCCGGACGTCCGCTCGAGCGCTCCGCGCCGCCGGGCCTCGAGCTTCGAGCCGACCCGATTCGACTAGGGCAGGCGCTCGGCAACCTCGTCGACAACGCGCTTCGCCACGGAGGCGGGACCGTCCGGCTCTCGGCCCGCGAGCGCGACGGCACGATCGAGCTGCACGTCGCGGACGAGGGACCTGGGTTCCCGCCGGAGCTCCTCCCGCGTGCGTTCGAGCGCTTCAGCCGCCGGGACGAGGCGCGGCCGCGTGGCGGAACAGGGCTGGGGCTCGCGATCGTCGCGGCGGTCGCGACGGCGCACGGGGGGAGTGCCCATGCCCGCAACCGTGAGAGCGGCGGCGCCGACGTCTGGGTGTCGATCCCGAAAGGGTTGAATGACGGCGATGCTCCTGGTCGAGATCGCGCAGGCATCGACTGAGGTCGCCGCGACCTCTGCTCGCAGAGCGAAGATCGCCCGCCTCGCCGAGTGCCTCACGGAGGCAGGGCCGGACGAGGTCGGAGTGGCCGTCGCCTACCTCTCGGGGATCCTCCCGCAGGGGACGATCGGCGTCGGCTGGGCGTCCTTGCGCGAGCTGCCGTCGCCCGCACCCACGCCGTCACTCGGGCTCCTGGAGGTGGGCGCGACCATGACCCGCATCGCGACCATTGCGGGCGCCGGCTCGCAGGCGGCACGTCGCGAGGAGCTCGATGCGCTCTTCTCCCGGGCGACGGAGGTCGAGCAGCGCTTCCTCGCCGGGCTCCTGCTCGGTGAGCTGCGGCAGGGGGCGCTCGAGGGCGTGATGGCGGAGGCCGTTGCGAAGGCGGCCGGCATCCCGGCCGCGCAGGTCCGGCGGGCGCTCATGCTCTCCGGCAACCTCGCGGAGGTCGCAGAGGCAGCGTTGGTAGAGGGCTCCGACGGGCTCGCGCGGTTCCGGCTCACCCCCCTGCAGCCGATCCAGCCGATGCTGGCCCAGACCGCGGAGGACGTGCCGAGCGCACTCGAGCGCATCCATCCGGCCGTCGTGGAATGGAAGCTCGACGGCGCGCGCATCCAGGCGCACCGACTCGGAGACGACGTGCGCCTGTTCACGCGAAACCTCGCCGACATCACGGACCGCGTGCCCGAGATCGTCGAGCAGGTGCGTGCGCTCCCGGCCGAGACGTTGATCCTCGACGGCGAGGCGATCGCCCTGCGGAAGGACGGCCGCGCGCAGCCGTTCCAGGTGACGATGGGCCGCTTCGGCACCCGGGTGGACGTCGAACGCCTGCGGGAGACGGTCCCGCTCTCGCCGTTCTTCTTCGACTGTCTCCACGCCGACGGAGAGGACCTCGTCGACCTGCCCGCGAGGGAGCGTCTCGCTGCCCTCGACCGGATCGTCCCGGAGCCCCTCCGGGTCCCGCGGATCGAGACGGAGGAACCGGACGAGGGACAGCGCTTCCTAGTGGACACCCTTGCGCGGGGGAACGAGGGCGTGATGGTGAAATCTCTCGACGCCCCGTACGAGGCCGGACGGCGCGGCGCGGGCTGGCTCAAGGTCAAGGTCGCCCACACGCTCGACCTCGTCGTGCTCGCCGTCGAGTGGGGGAGTGGTCGCCGGCAGGGCAAGCTCTCGAACCTCCATCTCGGCGCGCGCGATCCCGCCACGGGGGGCTTCGTGATGCTCGGGAAGACGTTCAAGGGACTCACCGACGCGATGCTCGCGTGGCAGACCGAGCGCCTACTCGAGCTCGAGACCGGGCGAGAGGGTCGCGTCGTCCACGTGCGGCCCGAGCTCGTCGTCGAGATCGCCTTCGACGGGGTGCAGACGAGCACCCGCTATCCCGGCGGGATGGCGCTGCGCTTCGCGCGCGTCAAGGGCTACCGGCTGGACAAGCGCGCCGACGAGGCGGACACGATCGACACCGTTCGCGCGATCCATGCCGGAGCCGAGTAGGTGCGCGCGTCCCGAGCCCGGAGGAGGCGCGATGACCCCCGAGACCAGCGCAGGCGAGACAGGCAAACGCTCGATCGCCGCGGCGGACGGTTTGCGCGGCCGGCTCCGTGAAGAGATCCCGACTCCCCGAGACGGTGGTTACGACGAGGCTCGGAGCTTCTGGAACGGGATGATCGACCGACATCCGGCGCTGATCGTCGGCTGCGCGAACGTCGAGGACGTGGGCGAGGCGATCCGGCCCCGTCGCGATCGAGGACGAGTACGACCGGGGCACCCTGTTCGGCCCCGCGGGCGGGATACGGCGCCGGGTTGAGCCCCCGCCAGGTGTCGTAGACTCGCCGGTATCCAAACGACTCCGGAGGTCGAGATGACGCAGTACGGCACGCTTCGGTTCTGGGCCCTCGTGCTCAGCATCATGGGGGTCCTCGGCGTGATCATGGCAGCCGTGGGGACGATCATCTGGGCCTTCGAGGTCGAGGGCTTCTGGCAGACGATCGGCGTGTTGTTGATCGGCGGGCCGATCGCGATCTTCCTCGCCACGCTCCCGATCGCGCTCGCCCAGGCGTTCCGAGCGCTCGCCGACGTGGGGGACACGGTCAGCGCCCGCTAGTCGATGGCGGAGGCTCTGTCCAAGAGCTTCGAGCGGCCCGACGACGTCGTCGAGTTCCCGAACATCCGGTCGCGGATCGTGGAGCTCGGCGATCTAACGGTCGGCGAGCTCGTCTCGCAGCCGGGCTGGCGCTGGTCGCGGGACATGCGCCCCACGATCGGCGGCGAGTGGTGTCAGGCCCGTCACGTCGGGTTCGTCATCTCGGGGAGACTGGGCTTGGAGTTCTCCGACGGGACCCGCCTCGAGCTCGGGCCCGGCGACGTCTTCGACGTCCCGCCCGGCCACGACGGGTACACGATCGGGGACGAGCCGTGCGTCCAGATCGAGTGGTCGGGCATCCGTGCGTGGGCGGGCTTCCCGACGGGCATCCACAGCCGGGTGCTCGTCACGCTCCTCCTGACGGACCTCGTCGACTCGACGGCCCGGGCCGCGGAGCTCGGGGACGCGCGCTGGCGGCAGCTGCTGTCGGAGCACTTCGAGGCCGCACGCGCCGAGCTCGAGCGCTTCGGCGGGCGGGAGGTGTCGACGACCGGCGATGGTCTGCTCGCGACCTTCGACGGGCCTGCGAGGGCGCTCTACTGCGCGGCGGCGATCCGCCGCCGCGCGCGCACGGCGGGGATCCAGGTCCGAGCGGGCGTGCACGTGGGCGAGGTCGAGCTCGTGGGCGAGGACGTCCGCGGCGTGACGGTCCACGAGGCTGCGCGGATCATGGCGACCGCAGGCCCCGACGAGATCCTCGTGTCCGACATGACGCGCGCGCTCGCCGGCGCCGCGGGGCTCGCCTTCGAGGATCGGGGAATGCACACGTTCAAGGGACTCGACGGGGAGTGGCGCCTCGCGGCGTTCGTGACGGAGCCGGAACGCGAGCGCGCGTGAGCGCTCCGCCTCCGGACGAGCGCCCGCTCATCGTCGCGGTCGACGCCGACCCGGAGGCGCTCGCCCGCCTGACGCACGAGCTGCAGCGGTACGAGCGCGACTACCGCGTCGTCTGCAGCTCGTCGGCGGACGCCGCTTTCGCCCAGCTCGAGAAACTGCGCGCGGAGGGCGGGCGAGTGGCGATCGTGCTCGCGGCGCGGGGGGCTGAAAAGGACCCGGGAGACGACCTCCTGGAGCGCGTCAGCAACCTGCATCCCCACGCACGACGCGCCCTGCTCATCCCGTGGGGCGGCTGGGCCGACGACGAGACAGCGCAGGCGATTCGCAGGGCGATGACGTTCGGGCACATCGACTACTACGTCCTCAAACCCTGGACGAGCCCCGACGAGCTCTTCCACCGGGTCGTCTCCGAGTTCCTGCAGGAGTGGCGGCGCGCGACCGAGGACAGGCAGGAGCTGACGGTCATCGCCGACCCCGGGTCGCCGAAGGGGTACGAGCTCCGCAACCTGCTCGCGCGCCACGGGGTCCCGCACGCGTTCCATGCGCGTGAGTCCGACGACGCCCGCGAGCTGCTCGACGTCTGCGGGCAGCCGCCGACCGACGAGCCTGTCGTGGTGCTCCCCGATGACACCGTCCTCGTCGACCCGACGAGCGAGGACCTGGCCCGGCTCGGCTACCACGTCCCCACAGGCCTCGAGGATCCGGGGACGTTCGACGTCCTGATCGTCGGTGCCGGGCCGGCAGGCCTTGCGGCGGCCGTGTACGCCTCGTCCGAGGGCCTGCGCGCCCTCGTCGTCGAGCATTGGTCGATCGGGGGCCAGGCCCGGTCGAGCGCGCGCATCCGCAACTACCTCGGGTTCCAGCGGGGAGTCACCGGCCGGGAGCTCGCGAACCGGGCGTACCAGCAGGCGTGGGTCTTCGGTACGGAGTTCCTCGTGCTCCGCGAGGTCACCGGGCTTCGAGCTGCGAACGGCACCCACGTGGCCGCGATCTCGGACGGGACCGAGGTCGAGGCTCGGAGCGTCGTCCTCGCGGTGGGTGTCGACTATCGCCGCCTCGGCGTCCCCAGCCTCGAGGAGCTCGTGGACGCGGGCGTCTTCTACGGATACTCGCCGTCGGACGCGCGTCAGTACACGGGCGGGGACGTCTTCGTCGTCGGAGGCGCGAACTCGGCCGGTCAGGCGGCCGTGCACCTGAGCAGGTACGCGGCGTCGGTGACGCTGCTCTGCCGCGGCTCGTCGCTCGAAGCGGGCATGTCCAGGTACCTCGTGGAGGAGATCGAGTCGCAGCAGAACATCGACGTCCGGCTCGAGACCAAGGTCGTACAGGGAGCGGGGCAGGAGCGACTCGAGCAGCTCACGCTCGAGGACGGGTCGGGGTCCTCGACGACGGTTCCCGCCGATGCGCTCTTCATCCTCATCGGCGCGGAGCCTCGGACGGGATGGCTGCCCGACGAGATCGTCCGCGACGACCACGGGTTCGTCGTCACGGGTGCGGGCGAGCACATGTTCGAGACGTCGCTCCGCGGCGTCTTCGCGATCGGCGACGTCCGCGCGGGCTCGGTCAAGCGTGTCGCATCGGCCGTCGGCGAGGGGTCGGTCGTCATCCACCAGGTGCACCGCTACCTGGACTCGGCGCAGACGCCCGTTGCGCGGGCCTGAGCCGGTCCGCAGCTAGAAGTCGACGTCGTCGCAGGCGTCCGCGTTGTCGAATGCGCTCTCGAGCTCGTCCTGCGCGTCGCCGGTGCGAATCGACGCGAGCATCGTCGAAAGCGCCGAGTACACCGACGACAGGGACGCCGCGATGTCCTGTGCCACCACCGGGAGGTCCGCGATCCCGGAGATCCCGTCGATCGTTTCCTCGATGTCTGCGCTCTCCGACTCGAGGGTCGACGAGAAGTCGTCGACCGCCTGCCTCGCCTCCTCGCCCGACTCCGTCTCGGGCGTGCCCAGAGAGCTCAGGTCGTCGCGGAACGTCTCCGTCGCGCCCTCGATATCGTCCCGGGCCTGCTCGAAGCGCTCCTGCGAGAGCGAGCTCAGGTCGTCGAGCCCATCCGTCACCTCGCGGACGGAGTCCTGCCAGGTCGTGATCGTCGTGCAGAGCCCTTCGGCCCATTCGTCCGCCGCTGACTGCGCGGACTCGTCGTCTCCTCCGCACCCTGCCGCGACGAGGGCGAGCGAGATGACGAAGACGGCCAGCGCGGCTGCGAGTCTCACGGTCCCCGGAACGCTAGCGGCTCGGCCAGCGTCTCGCTGTCATCGCGTCCGCGCCCGAAGCTGGCCCGCCGCCAGACGCCGTAGAGCAGCAGCATCCCCGCGACCGTGAGCACGAGCTCGGCGGCACGGCGCCCCCGGATGCGCGCGACCCCCCCGCGGCCCGCTCGCGCATGTGCACCGGTACCTCGGAGACGCGCATGCCCGCTTCGCGCAACCGAAGCAGCGACTCGACTTCGGGCGCGCTGCTCTCGTACGGCTCCGCGAGCACCGGGACGGCGCGGGCGTTGGGGCGTACATGCCGCTCGTGGCGTCCTGGAACGGCCGTCCGAGCGCGGCGCGCATGGCACGGCGGAGGACGGCCGTGCCGAGGCGAGGCGGGGACGAGGGCTCGTAGCGGAACTCGTCGAACCCGACCCGGGTCGGAGCACCGGGGTCAGATCACGTTGTGCTCGGGCCTGGGGGCTTGCCGCGCGAAGCGCTCTGCGGAGAGGGGCGAGACATCCACGAACGGCGTCCTGCCGAGGACGAGGTCGCGGACGATCTCGCCGGTCGCCGGCCCTTGCAGGAAGCCGTGTCCCGAGAATCCCGTCGCGTACAGGAAGCGCGCGACCCCGGTCGCTTCGCCGATCAGCGCGTTCGCGTCGGGCGTGACCTCGTAGTAGCCCTTCCATCCGCCCGCGATCCCCATCTCGAGGAGCCTCGGGAGCCGCCGTTCCGCGATCGCGGTCACGTGCTCGAGCCAGTCGGGGTCCGAGGGCGTGTCGAACCCTGGTTGCTGCGCCCTGTCGGCCATGCCGAAGAGCAGGCCCGGGCCTTCCCGGTGAAAGTAGAGACCGCTCGTGAAGTCGACGGTCAGCGGCATCTGCTCCGGGAGGTCCGGCGCCGGCGAGGTGAAGCCGATCTCGCGGAGGACGGGCTCCACCGGCAGCTCGAGGCCTGCCATGCGCGCGATCCCCGGAGACCAGGCGCCCGCTGCGCAGACGACCGTCCCGGTCTCGACGTGGCCGCGGTCCGTCTCGACGCCGCGGATCTCGCCGTCCACGAGCTCGATCCCCGTGACCGCGCAGCCCGTGGCCACCGTCGCGCCGTGTCGACGTGCGCCGGCGGCGTACCCCTGCACGACCGCCTCCGGGCTCGCGTGGCCGTCGAGCGGCGAGAAGGTCGCCGCGAGCACGCCGTCGAGCCCGGCGAGCGGGGAGAGGCGCTTCGCCTCCTCGAGAGATACGAACCGGCTGGGGACGCCGTGCGCGTTCTGCACCTCGACGCCTCGCTCGAAGGCCTCGACGTCCTCCCCACGGTCGAGCAGGAAGAGGTAGCCGACCCGTTTCAGGTCGATCTCCGCCCCCGGCCGTGCCGGGAAGCGGGCGAAGGCATCCAGGCTCCGCAGCCCGAGCGCGATGTTGAGCGAATCCGAGAACTGCGCCCGGACGCCGCCGGCGGCTCTGCTCGTGGAGCCCGACGCGAGCTCGGACTTCTCGAGCAGAACGACGCCGGTGCCCGCCTCGGCGAGATGGAACGCGGTACTCGTGCCGATCACGCCTCCCCCGACGACGACGGCGTCGGCGCGCCCGGGCAGGCCGCTCACCTGCGGACCGCGTTGCGGAGGAAGAACACGAGGTTCGCCGGGCGCTCGGCCAGGCGGCGCATGAGGTACGGGTACCAGTCGGGTCCGTAGGGCGTCGCCACGAGCACCTTGTGCCCGCGGGCGGCGAGGTCGCGCTGGAGCGCGGGCCGGACGCCGTAGAGCATCTGGAACTCGTAGCGGTCGCGCGAGACGCTCTCCCGGCTCGCGAATCCCAGCACGTGTCGGATGATCCTCTCGTCGTGCGTCGCGACCGCGACGTAGGCGCCCGCGCGGAGGCCGCGCTCCACGAGCCGGACGTAGGCCGCGTCGACCTGGCGCTTCTCGGGGAAGGCGATCGAGGCGGGCTCGAGATAGGCGCCCTTGACGATGCGGAGATTGGGCTGCAGCGGGAGCAGTCGCTCGAGGTCGTCCGGCGTGCGCAGCAGGTACGACTGCAGGACGGTGCCGACGTTCTCGTGCCCGGCTGCGCGGAGGCGCTCGTAGATTCGGAGCGTCGCGTCGACGTACGCGGACTGCTCCATGTCGATGCGGACGAACGAGCCGAGCGTCCCCGCGTGGGTCACGACGCGCTCGACGTTCGCCGCCGCTGCGTCCTCGTCGAAGGAGAGACCGAGGTGCGTCAGCTTCAGTGCGACGTTCGCCCGGAGCTCGGCTGCGGAGAGCCGGTCGAGGACCCGCTCGTACTCCGCGGCCACCGCGGCGGTCCCTGCGGGATCCGGGATCGCCTCCCCGAGCAGGGTCGTGTTCGCGTGCAGGCCGGCCTCGTTCAGGCGTCGGAGGACGGCGACGCACTCGTCCAGCGTCTCGCCCGCGACGAAGCGACCCGCGCCGAGCCGCATGCCGTAGCGCTGCACGAGACGTCGGAGGGCCGGGCTGTCCGCCGCGTGGAGGATCGCCGCGCGAGGAACGCCGGCGAGGGTTGCGCCGAGGTCGCCCATCTAGTCGAGCGTGACGGTGACCTTCTCGCCGACGTCCACGAGCGCATAGTGACCCGAGGCGACCGGCCCGGGATTGACGACCTGCACGGGGCCGAGCTCGTCGGTCGCCCGCGCCTCGTGGATGTGGCCGCAGAGGACGAGGTCGGGCCCTTCCCGCTCGACGAGGGCGCGGAGCGCAGGGCTGCCGACATGCTCACCCGAACGCAGCCGGTCGCAGGCCGTCTCGTACGGCGGAGCGTGCGGACAGAAGATCCGCACCTTGCAACCGGCGACGTCGGCGAGCGCCGCCGCGCCGCGCCGGCCGAGCTCGTCGTCGGGAAGCTCGTACGGCGTGTGGAGCGGCGAGTGTGGGCCGGCCGAGACGCCGGCGAGACCGAGCTCACCGAGGATCGAGCCGCGGCCGTCGAGCGAGACTCCGAGCTCGACGAGCCGTTCGTCGATCGCGGGCGAGTCGCAGTTCCCGGCCACGGCGAGCAGCCTCGGGGCGAGCGGCCGCCAGAGGTCGATCGCCCGCTCGGCGTCGTCCGGGCTGCCGAAGGTCGTGATGTCTCCGCCGACGACGAGGAGGTCGACGGGGCCGGTCTCCGAGATCGCCTGCCCGACGGCCTCGACGCGGTCGTGGACGTCCACGACGTACGCGATTCTCATGGCGCGACCCTACTGGGCGGGACTCAGGAGGCCGCGCCGCAGTCGAACGCGTCCTGCTCGACGGACAGCCTCGCGTGCCGCCGTGGGAGCGGCGACGGCTCGACGCCGCGCCGCTCGACCTCCTCCGCGACCGCGCGCTCGCCGAGCGCGGCAAGCGCGGCGAACACGGACCCGGCCTTCGCCGCCTCGCGGACGCCCGCGAAGAACGCGGGCAGCCAGCGTCCGGCGTGGTCGCGCACGAAGCTTCCGGCGATCTCGTCCACGAGATCCGCGCCCGACTCGTCGTCCGACTCCGCGAGGAGCATGCGCTCGAGCTCGAGGAAGGCGAGGAACTCGAGCTCGCACCCGACGTGGTCCGGCCGCTCGGCGGCCGGGCCGTGCGCCTCCGCGCCGAAGGCGCGGTAGAACCCCGCGACGTCGGCGAGCTGGCGGCCCTGCCGAACGGGGTCGACCTCGTAGCTCCCCTCGTACGGCGCGACCGCCACCGAGCCGCCGAAGAGCGACTGGCGCTCCGCCTCGAGCTCCTCGGGCGTCGACGCGCGGATCGCCGCGAGCAGCTCTCCGACCGCGGGCGAGCCTTCGAGCTCGAGGACGGCCTCGGCGAGCGCCTCGACCTCGGCGAAGCTCTCTGCCGACGGGTGCGCGGAGCCGAGCGAGAGGAGCCGCCAGAGGGCCGCGCGGCCGGTCCCCGACTCCACCAGGGTGGTCACGCGGGCTCCACGACGAGGGTCTGCCAGTCCGCGAAGTGCTTACGCCCGCCGCGGTTCTCCTGCGAGCCGAGCCAGACGGCGAAGGCGATCGGCCACGAGGTCCCGGGCGCGAGCGGGTCACCGACGCCCGCGCGGTCGGAGGGAAGCGCGATCGCGACCCGCCACCGGCCGTCGTCGTGCACGCCGTGGCCCGTGGCCGTCTGGTCGAGCAGGTGGGTCACCGACCCGAAGCCCTCGGCGACGACCTCCTCGACCGGTGTCGTGCGAAACGTCTGCGACAGCGGGTTCCCGGCCTCGCGCCCGACCCAGTAGAGCTGGGCCACCTCCCTCGGGAGCACGTCGTCCGGCATCACGTCGTGGACGACCTCGGGGTAGATCTGGTCGACGCCCGTCTTGCCGCCCGAGTCGATGTCGCGCTGCCACGTCGCCCGCCACTGGAGGATGTGGACGGGGCTCCCCGGCGCTCCCATCGTGATCGCGGGAGGTGTGCCTCCTGCACGCGCCGGTAGCTGGATCGCGACCGCGTCGTGGTAGCGGCGTATGCCGTCCAGGTCGTCGAGGTCGTCGTCGTCCCACTCGGCGAGGAACGCGATCTGGTTCTCGTTCCAGAGCGCGCGCGCGCGGAGCTCGCCGACACCCGCCTTCTCGAGGCTCGGTGGCACGAGCTGCTGAGCGGCGAGCGGCACGATCACGCGGTCGGCGCTTCGCCAGCCCGCAGCATCCGGGTCGTCGAGCGGGATGGCGCCCTCGTGGCGGCGGGCAACGAGTGGAGCCCCGAGGACGGCGGGCGCCTCCTTCCGGCGCTCGATGGCGGTCGCGACGCCTGCGACTCCCGCGCCGGCCACGACGACCGCGCCCGCGGCGACCCCTCCGTAGACGACGACGTCCTTGCGGGTGACCTTGTGATCGCTCATCGCAGCCTCACGTGTTGTGGCGGTAGCCGGTCACGGGCTCGCCCGCGACCTCGGTGGCGAACTCGAACTGGCGGGTGAACGTCGGCTCGCGCAGCGGAACCGCGACGATCTCCTCGCCCTGGTCGTCGTAGGCGCGCGCGACGCCGTCACTCACATCCCAGGTGTCCATCATCCGCTCCGTCGAGCCGAAGAGGAGGAGCAGGCCGAGGAGGTCGGGGTCGTCCTTCGCGTTCCCGTACAGCTCGATCGCCTCGTCGACGCCCGGGCCGAACATCTGCGTCAGGTACTTCGTGGGGACGTGGACGGGTGGGATGTAGTAGACGTTCGGCTCGAGGCCCAGCTGCGGGTACAGCGGCAGCGCGATCTTGCGGACGTGGACGAGGAAGTCCGCCGGCTTGCGCGGGTCTGCGGCGTCGGGCGCGGACAGGTAGTTGGTCAGACGCAGGCGGCCGATGCACGCCGTCGTGCACTGCGTCTGGAGCCCCTGCTCGAGCTTCGGGTAGCAGCCGATGCACTTCTCCGAGACGCGCGTCTCGACGTTGAACATCGTCTTCTTGTACGGGCACGCCGTGAGGCACTCCTGGTAGCCGCGGCAGCGCTCCTGGTCGACGAGCACGATCCCGTCCTCCGGCCGCTTGTAGATCGCCTCGCGCGGGCACGCGGCGACGCAGGCGGGATACGTGCAGTGGTTGCAGATGCGCTGCAGGTAGTACATCCACATCATCGAGTGACGGCCACCGGCAGGGATGTACGTCGTCTCCTCGGCGTTGCCGGTCGGCTCGTCCTCGCCGATGTTCGGGTGGCTCCAGTCCTCCTCCGAGGGCGTCCAGCCGAGGACGCGCTCGCCCGGGGGCGCCGCCTCGAAGATCGTCTCGCCCGTGTACGTCCCGCCGTCCCACTGCTGGTCTCCGAGGAGCTCGAGGACGTTGACGTCCCAGCCCATCGGGTAGAAGCCGAAGGGCTTCGTCTCGATGTTGTTCCAGAGCATGAACTCCTGGCCCTTGCCCCAGGTCCACGTGCTCTTGCAGGCGATCGTGCAGCTCTGGCACGCGATGCACTTGTTCGTGTCCATGATCATCGTGAACTGCCGCTTCGGCCTCGCGGCCGCGTACGGGTAATCCATGTCCCGCCCGAGCTGCCAGTTGCGCACCCGCGCCATCGCTCACCCACCGCCCTTCCGCTTGCGGGTCACGAACTCGCCGGCGAGGTATGCGCGCATTGCCTCGGACGGCGCGTCCGGACGGAGGCCCAGGGCTAGCGGGCGCCACATGCCGACACCGTTCGTGCCTCCGTCCTCCGCCTTCTCGACCTTCACGAAGGCCTCCTTCGGGGCGCCCGACGGCGAGTGGACGTCTGCCTCGAAGCCCGTGCCGATCGTCTGGCCGAAGTACGCCTTCCGCGTCATCGAGTCGGTCATCTGAGTCGGTCGCAGCCAGGCGCGCGTCCCCGACTGGTGGCTGCCGTGGCGAAAGAGCGAGACGTACCCCGTGCTCGGGTTCTGCGCCGGCCCACCCGGTGAGTCCTTCTGTGCCCGCACGGTGCCCGGCGTCGCGGCGTACATGTTGAACCAGGTGCGGATCACGCCCCGCGGCATCCCCGAGTAGACGCGGACGCGCAGCATCACGCGCGCGACCTCGAAGTACTCGTCCGACTCGCTCGCCCCGCGGTAGGGGCGGTCCTCCGGATCCGCGTCGAGCCAGATGTAGTCACCGTCCCTGACGCCGAGCTCCTTCGCGTCGCGGGGGTTGATCTCGGCGTACGCCTCGCCCGTCCACGGCGTTCGCGGGTCGCGGCGATACGGGTCGCCGAACGGGCCGAAGAGCATCGCGATCCAGTCCGAGTCCACGGCCGTCGAATGCGCCCCCCAGCGGTACTTGGGCGTCTGGAAGATGAAGCGGTACGCGGGGTCGCGCTCGGTGAGCGGATGCTTCGAGAGCTTCAGCTCCTGCCACGTGCGGACGACGTTCCGGTACTGGCGCGTCTCGACGTCGAGCTGGGACTCCGGGACGCCGTACTCCTCGGGCGCCTTGGGCGTGATCGACGGGTGCCGCCGGTTCGAGAGGATGACGTTCGGCTCGTGGAACGTCGCGTCGACGGGCTCGCGCCAGACGGGCAGCGACTCGCCGGCCTCCTGCCACTCGCGCTCGGGCCGGTAGAACTCGAGCCGACCAGTCGGCGTGTACCACGGCTTGTCCTCCTGGCGCTGCTCCCAGCCCGCGTGTCGCGGGTACGTGCGCGGGTTCATGAGGAAGGGGACTCCGTCGGCGCAGCTCGAGTGGAGCTCGTCGTAGAGGATCCCGCGCGTCGCGTTCGAGCCGGAGAGGATGCGCTGGAGGTACGGGACCGGGTCGCCGTCGAGGACGCCCTTCCAGTACGCGCGCATGCGCGGCTCGTCGGAGAGATCGGCGAGCCTCTCGGCGACCCCGGCGAGGATCTCGTAGTCGGAGCGCGTGTCGTGGATCCGCGCGAGCGGCGTCTTCGGGAAGGCCAGCAGGAAGGGGTTCGTACAGCTCGCGGTCATGTCCGGGAGCTTGAACTCGGCCCACGAATCGGCCGGGAACACGATGTCCGAGTACTCGCACGAGCTCGTCCAGTGCCACTCGTTGCAGAAGACGGCCTCCTGCTTCGGCAACGTGTTCTTGACGACGTCGAACGACCACTTCGCGTTGCCGAGCAGCGAGTTCGAGTTGCCGAACCAGATGAGCTTCGTCGGGGTCGGCATGTGCGTCGCCCCGGTGATGATCTCCTGGGGCGAGGCGAGGGGCCGGTCGCCGTAGTTCCAGTAGTGCGCCGACTCCGCCTTGTAGTAACGCTTGACGTTGGCCGGCTTCGTCAGATCGGGCTCGATGTGGAACGGGTCTTCGGCGATCCACTGCCCCATCGCCTGGAAGAGCGAGCCGCGGTAGTTGCCCGCGTAGCTTCCGACGTTGCCGGAGAAGTGGCCGATGTTGTCCGTCAGCGCGGCGACGAGGAAGTGGACACGGCCGAAGAGGTCATTGTTGAAGTAGTGGTTGGGGCCCATACCGGCCGCGAGTAGCGCGTTGCCCTTGTTCGCGGCGAGCTGGCGCGCGAGGCTCTGCACTGCCTGCGGGTCCACGTGGCAGACCTCGGAGGTCGTCTGGAGGTCGAACGTCTCGTCGAGGTACTCCTTGAGGAGGTCGAACGCGGGGCGGACGCGCACCGTCGTCCCGTCCACGAGCTCGACGTCGAAGGAGCCGAGGAGGGCGGGATCGCCTCCGAACCGGGCGCCGACCTCGTCGCGGGAAACCGCCGCCGGGCCGTTTCGCCGCCGGTCCCAGTAGACGAAGTCACCCCACTCCCGGCGAAGCTCGGTGGGGACGACCTGGGCCCCGGACGTGAACGGTGGGGGAGGCGACGCGGTCTTGATCTCCGCGTCCGGCTTCAGCACGACGTAGTTCGACAGCCTCGCCTGGCGGTACCCGGGGAACACGTCCCGCGCGCTCAGCCGCTCCCCGGTGTCGAGGCGGACGAGCAGCGGGAGGTCGGTGCGCTCGATCACCGCCCCGCGGTCGTACAGCTTCTTGGAGATCAGCTCGCGCGCCACGCCGAGCAGGAACGCCGTGTCAGTCCCGGGGCGGAGGATGACGATCTCGTCCGCCTTGTTCGCGGTCGGCATGTAATCGGCGCTGATCACGACGACGCGCGTCCCCTTCAGGCGCGCGTCCGAGAGCCAGTGGGCGTCGGGCATCTTCGTGCAGATCCAGTTCATCCCGATGACGACGAGCAGTTCCGTGTGCTCGGCGGCGAAGAGGTCGAAGTCGACGGTCTGGCTGCCCGTCACCATCGGATGGCCGGGCGGGAGATCGGTGTGCCACGCGTAGTTGTCGAACGCGCGGCTGCCGACGACGTCCGCCTGCGGCGCCTCGGGCCGGAGCTTGCGGTCGAGGAGGGCGAGCATGTTCGCGAACCGGTAGAAGCCGAACACGCGCCCGATCCCGAGCAGCGGCATCCCGCCGCGCATCTTGATCGCCTGCACGCCCGCGCCGTGCATCGCCTCGACCATCGCCGGCTCGTAGCCCTGGTCGAGGAGCTTCTCCGCGCCCTCGTCCCCCGTGTACGTCTCGGCGACGTTCCGGATCGCTCCGGCAGCGATCGTGAGGGCCTCCTCCCAGGGGATCTGCAGCCAGTCGTCGTAGCCGCGCCTCGTCGTGTTCATGCGAGGCGTCCCGTCACCGCGGCGCGGGAAGCCCGCGTCGGCCCACTCCTTGAAGCCCTTCCGGATCATCGGCGCCTTCACGCGGCGGTCGCCGTAGATCCGTCGGCCGAGGATCAGGCCCTTCTGGCAGATCCTCGGGTCCCAGCGGTGGGACGCCTGGTTCCCGTCGAGGTCCGTCGCCTTCCCGTAGCCGTACGTCGGGCTGATGCGGACGACGACACCGTTCTTCACGTGAGCCCGGAGGAGGCAGTTGTGCGTGTCGTTCGGCGCGCAGGTGAAGACGAACGAGTCGTCCTCGGCGAACTGGTCCCGATAGATCCGCTCCCAGTCGCGTCTCGGCATGACGGCCAGCGGATTCCCGATCCGCACCGCCTGCGACGCGCCCTGGGCGGAAGCGGCGGACAGGAACTGGGCCGGCAGGAAGAGTTCCCCCAGGCCTGCCGCGGAGCCGAGGGCGAGCGCGCGCTTGAGGAGCTCACTCCGCGTGAGGTCGGCCACGGGTCGAGCATCGCTCCCGCGGGCTCGGGCGGGCATCGGCGAAGCTCCGTAGCGCGGTCCGTAGAAACCCGAAAGCGGGCGGGTCCTCGTCAGTTCGAGGAGGGATCCGGCGGCATGAGCGCGAGAACCTCGAACGGGCCTCCCTTGCGCCGCAGCACGTCGCTCCAGAGCTCGTCGGGATCGCCGGTGAAGACGTCCTCCGTGAGCGCCGGCTCGACGATCCACGAGCCTTCGTCGAGCTCCTCGTCGAGCTGCCCCGGCCCCCAGCCCGCATAGCCGGCGAAGACGCGTGCCTGCCGGAGCTCACCGATCGCCTCCGGGTCGACCTCGGCCGGGAGGAACCCGATGGACTCGAGGATGAGCGCCCCGGCGCGCTCCGGGTCGACGAAGTCGGCGACGACGACGATCGCGGACGGCTGCACGGGGCCGCCGAGGTGCACGAGCTCCGAGTCGTCGATAAGCGACGCGAGCTCGGGGACCGCATCCTCGACGGTCGCCTCCGAGGCGCGGTTGAGCACGACTCCCAGCGCTCCCTCGTCGGTGTGTTCTCCGACGAGCACGACGGTGCGCCGGAAGTTCGGGTCGAAGAGGCCTGGCCCGGCGACGAGGAGCTGCCCCTTCAGCGACTGCATCTGCCTCTCAATATCATCGAACCATGGACGGCGTGTCGCGCGAGATCCGCCTCGTCGCCCGCCCGCAGGGCTTCCCGGGCGAGGAGCTGTTCGAGATCGCCGAGACGCCGATCCCCGAGCCGGGCGAGGGCCAGCTCCTCGTCCGGAACGCGTACTTCTCGGTCGACCCGTACATGAGGCCGCGCATGAACGACGTGCGCTCGTACGTCGCGCCGTTCACGCTCGGGGAGCCGATGTCGGGCGGCGCGGTCGGGCGCGTGGCGGTCTCGCGCAGCGACCGCTACGCCGAGGGCGACTGGGTCGTCCACGGCCTCGGCTGGCGTGAGTGGGCGCTCTCGGACGGGTCCGGCATGCGGAAGGTCGATCCCTCCGTCGCGCCGGTCTCGACGGCGCTCGGCGTGCTCGGCATGCCGGGCCTCACCGCGTACTACGGGCTCTTCGAGCTCGGCCGGCCGCAGGCGGGCGAGACGGTCTTCGTGTCGGGCGCGGCCGGCGCGGTCGGCAGCGCAGCGGGGCAGATGGCGAAGATCGCGGGCTGTCGGGTCGTCGGCAGCGCCGGCTCCGCGGCCAAGATCGAGTGGCTGCGCGAGCTCGGCTTCGACGAGGCGTTCGACTACCGCGGACGTCCCGCGCGGGAAGCACTGGCCGAGGCGGCCCCGGACGGGATCGACGTGTACTTCGACAACGTCGGAGGGGACCAGCTCGAGGCGGCGATCGGGGCGCTGCACACCCACGGGCGCGTCGTCGCGTGCGGGTCGGTGTCCCGCTACAACGACGTCGAGCCCAGCCCTGGCCCACGGAACATGTTCATGGTGGTGACGAAGCGGCTGCGGATCCAGGGGTACATCATCAACGACCACTGGGACCGGTTCCCGGAGTTCCTGGAGCGGGCCACCGAGTGGGTGCGTGACGGACGGCTCCGGTACCGCGAGACCGTCGTCGAGGGGATCGACAACGCCCCCCGCGCCTTCCTCGGCCTGCTTCGCGGCGAGAACATCGGGAAGATGCTCGTCAAGGTCGGGCCTGCGGACTGAACGCGCGGGAGACAGTCACCCGTCGTGACGGTCAGCGGAGGAAGTTCGCGAGCATCTGCGGCCCGTCCGGCGTGAGCACGCTCTCGGGGTGGAACTGGACGCCCTCGACCGGGTAGGCGCGGTGCCGCACGCCCATCACTTCCCCGTCCGCGGTGTGCGCGGTCACCTCGAGCGCTTCCGGCACGCGCGTCGTCGCGAGCGAGTGATAGCGGCCCGCCTCGATCTCCTCGGGCAGCCCCTCGAAGACCCCGCGGCCGTCGTGGCGCACACGGCTCGCCTTCCCGTGCAGAAGGGCCCTTGCAGGCCCGACCGCGCCGCCGAAGGCCTCGATGATCGCCTGGTGCCCGAGGCACACCCCGAGAGTCGGGACCGTCTGCCCGAGCGCACGGATGAGCTCGATCGAGCGGCCCGCCGCGGCCGGCCTGCCCGGGCCGGGGGAGACGACGAGGCGGTCGGGGACGAGTGCGGCCGCCTCGTCCGGGGCGACCTCGTCGTTCCGACGAACGACGACCGAGGCCCCGAGCTCCTCGAGGAGGTGGACGAGGTTGTACGTGAACGAGTCGTAGTTGTCGACCATCAGCACCCGCACGAGCCGAGTGTGCCAGCGGCCTGGTGTCGGACACCGCTCGGCTAGGCTGGACACGTGTCCAGGTCAGTGATCGTCTCGGCCGTCCGGACGCCGTTCGGGCGCCTCGGCGGCGGCCTCGCGCAGGTCCCCGCGACGGAGCTCGGTGCCACCGCGATCCGCGCCGCGCTCGAGCGCGCGGGCATCGAGGGCGGAGAGGTGGAGTACGTGATCATGGGGCAGGTGCTGCAGGCGGGAGCCGGCCAGGCGCCCGCGCGCCAGGCCGCGGTCGGGGCGGGGATCCCGAAGGAGGTCCCGGCCGACACCATCAACAAGGTGTGCGCATCGTCGATCCGTGCGCTCGAGATCGCGGACCTGATGATCCGCGCCGGTGGTCACGAGATCGTCGTCACGGGCGGGATGGAGTCGATGTCGAACGCGCCGTACCTACTGCCCAAGGCCCGCTTCGGCTACCGGCTCGGGAACGGCGAGGTCGTCGACCACATGGTCTTCGACGGGCTGACCTCGACCTTCGATGGGTTGCACATGGTGCAGCAGGCCTCGCAGGTGTCGCGCGAGCTCGGGATCTCCCGCGAGGAGCAGGACGAATGGGCGTACCGCTCGCACCAGCGCGCGGCCGCAGCGCAGGCTGCAGGCCGGCTCGACGACGAGATCGTCGCGGTCGGCGAGGTGACAGCCGACGAGGGCATTCGCCGCGACACGACGCTCGAGAAGCTCGCAGCGCTCCAGCCCGTGTTCGATCCCGACGGGACGACCACGGCCGGAAACGCGCCCGGCGTGAACGACGGAGCGTCGTGCGTCATCGTGTGCTCGGAGGAGCTCGCCGAGCGGCGAGGCCTCGAAATCCTCGCGACCATCCTCGCGCAGGGCTACGTGGCAGATGACTACGCGTACCTCGCGCGGACGCCCGCACGGGCGGGCGAGCAGGCTCTCGCCGCGGCCGGAAAATCGATCGGAGACGTGAAGCGCGTCGAGATCAACGAGGCGTTCTCCTCGGTGGCGAAGAACTCGACCCGCATGCTCGGCGCCGACGAGGCGATCGTCAACGTGAACGGCGGGGCCGTCGCGCTCGGCCATCCGATCGGCGCGTCGGGGGGGCGGATCGTGACGACGATGGTGCACGAGCTCCGTCGCGAGGGCGGCGGCATCGGGCTCGCTGCGATCTGCTCCGGCGGCGGGCAGGGCGACGCGCTCCTGATCGAGGTCTGAGCGCGCCCGGAACCCGGCTCTCGGGGCAGCGAGCTGCCGAGATGCACAAGTGACAACTTGTAACTTGGGATGATCACGCTCGTCGCTCGTGCTGCCGTCGTGCTCACGCTCGCGCTCGCCATGCTCGCGCTGGCGGGTGAAGCGGCGGCGTGCGTGTGTGCCGAGGGATCCATGGAAGAGCGCCTCGACGCCGCCGACGCGGCGGTCGTCGCACGGCTCGTCGGGTCGGAGGACGCCCTTTCGCTCCCGACCCGGCGGATCCTCACGTTCGAGGTCGAGCAACGGGTCAAGGGCGATGTCGGCGGCCGCATCGACGTGCGCGGCCCGTCGGGGACCGACTGCGACCTCGACGTGCACGAGGCGCAGACGATCGGCCTCCTCCTCACGAGGATGCCGAGCGGCGAGTGGCTCGGCACCGCATGCAGCGTCGTCGACCCCGGGGAGCTCGTGGCCGCGGGCGGCGAGCCGCGGGGAGGGCCGATCAAGGTCGGCATCGGGATCGTGATCCTCGGCCTCGTGCTGCTCTTCGCGAGCTACCGGCTCCGCCGGGGGTTGCGCCCGCGGCTTCCGGGCCAGCCGGACCCGTAGGCGACCGCGGGCCGCGCCGAGATCGGGATCTAGACTCCGCCGCGATGACGTTCGAGCACGTGCTCGTGGTCGGCGCGGGCCAGATGGGCGGCGGGATCGCGCAGGTGGTGGCCGCTTCCGGCCGGCGCGTCACGCTGCACGACGCCGTCCCCGGCGCTGTCGAGCGGGCGCTCGAGACGATGCAGCGGAGCCTCGAGAAGCTCGCGCAGAAGGGTGGAGGCGACCCGTCCGAAGTGCTGGCACGGGTCTCGCAGGCGGAGGAGCTCGCCGCCGCGGATCTCATGATCGAGGCGGTCGTCGAGGACGCGAGGGTCAAGGAGGAGATCTTCCGGAGCGCCGACGGGATCCTGCCGCCCGCGGCGATCCTCGCCTCGAACACGTCGTCGATCCCGATCACGACTCTCGCCGCGGCGACGCGGCGCCCGGATCGGGTGATCGGGATGCACTTCTTCAACCCGGTGCCGGTGCTGAAGCTCGTCGAGGTCGTTCGCGCCGTTCAGACCTCGGACGAGACGGCCGCAGCGATCGTCGCGCTCGCGGAGGATCTCGGGAAGGTGCCCGCCGAGGCGCGGGACTTCCCCGGCTTCGTCTCGAATCGCATCCTTATGCCCTTCCTGAACGAGGCTGCGTACGCGCTCATGGAGGGCGTCGCCGAGCCGGAGGCCATCGACACGATCGCGAAACTCGGGTTCGCGCATCCGCTGGGGCCGCTCGCGCTGGCCGACCTGATCGGCCTCGACACCTGCGTGGCGATCATGGAGGTCCTGCACGAAGGCCTCGGGGACCCGAAGTACGCACCCTGCCCGCTCCTCCGCCAGTACGTCGCGGCGGGCCGCCTCGGCCGGAAGTCCGGGCGCGGGTTCTACGAGTACGCCTGATCGTGGACCCGCGGGTCGCCGCCGAGATCGCCGCCCAGGACGGCTCGGACGAGGACTTCGTCGACGCGGCTTTCGAGCTCGTGCTTCGGCGCCCGCCCGACGAGGAGGCCCGCACGAGAGCACTGGACAAGATCGTGGAGGGGACGCTTTCCCGGGCGGGGCTCGTCCATGAGCTCGCCTCGAGCGAGGAGCACGCCAGGGTCCGCGAGCTCGACGACGCGGTCGCGCTCGGGCTCGGCGCACGGCAGCGAGGCGAGCGGCTCCGCTGGCTCCAGGCGCCGCCCGGCACCGACGAGCGCGTGGTGGAGATCCCCTGGGTGCTCTCGCGCCTCGTCCGCACGGGGCGGGTCCTCGAAGTCGGGTACGCATATGCCGAGGCGCCCTACCTCGCGGGCCTCCTCCGTTCCGGGGTCGAGCTCGTCGGTGTCGACCTCGCCTCCCGGGACGTCGAAGGGATGGAGACGGTCGAGGCGGACGTGTGCGATCTGCCCTTCGCCGCCGACTCGGTCGACCAGGTGCTTCTCGTCTCGACGCTCGAGCACGTGGGCGCGGACAACGCCGTCTACGGGCTCGGGGGAGCGAGCGACGACGGCGCGCGGCTGCGAGCCCTCGGCGAGCTCTCCCGTGTCTTGAGGTCGGGGGGCAGCCTGCTCGTGACCACCCCGCTCGGAGAGCCCGGCGACTACGGCTGGTTCCGGCAGGAGGACGAGAGCGGCTGGCTGAACCTGTACGCGAGCGCTGGGCTCTTCGTGGAAGACGTGGAGGCTTACGAGCTCGGGCCGGAGGGCTGGCGCGCGAACCGCTCGTTCCGTGCGGACGGGGTCCGCTACGGCGAGCGCGGACCTGCCGCGAGTGCAGTGCTGTGCGCGGAGCTGCGGCCAGGAAGGCTCCGCCGCCTGCTGACCCCCGGCGGGCTGCGCATCGCCGCCCGACGCGCGGCGGGCGGCGCGTATCGGCGGGGACGGCGCGACCTATAGTCCGGGCGATGGAGTTCGAGCTCACCGCGGAGCAGCGCGAGATCCAGGGTCTCGCTCGCGAGATCGCGCAAACGGAGATCGTTCCTCACGCCGGCGCCTGGGATCGCGAGCACCGCTTCCCGGACGAGCTGTATCCGAAGCTAGCCGAGCTCGGGCTCATGGGCGTCTGTGTCCCGGAGGCCTACGGCGGCGCCGGGGCCGACTTCCTCTCGTACGTCCTCGTGCTCGAGGAGCTCTCGCGCGCGGACGCCGGAGTGGGAGTGACGGTGGCAGTGCACACGAGCGCGACGACGCTGCCGATCCTCACGTTCGGCACGGAGGAGCAGCGAGCGCGATTCGTCCCGCCGCTCGCGCGCGGGGAGCAGATCGGCGCCTTCGCGCTCACCGAGCCGGGCTCGGGCTCCGACGCCGGCTCGCTCCGGACCGTCGCGGAGCCGACGGGCGACGGGTGGACGATCACGGGCTCCAAGCAGTGGATCACGAACGGCTCGCGCGCGGGGACGTTCATCCTCTTCGCGCGCACCGATCCTGCCACGGCCGGGGCCCGCGGCGTGTCCTGCTTCGTGCTCGACGCGGAACACGTCCGCGTGACGCGCGAGGAGGAGAAACTCGGCCTCAACTCGTCGACGACGTCGGACCTCGTCCTGGAGGGTGTTCAGGTCGGCCGCGACCGGCTGCTCCACGAGGAGGGCCGCGGCTTCCGCGTGGCGATGGCGACGCTGGACGGCGGTAGGATCGGCATCGCCGCCCAGGCCCTCGGGATCGCACAGGCGGCGTTCGACGCCGCCAGCGCGTACGCACAGGAACGGGAGCAGTTCGGCAGGCGGATCGCGGACTTCCAGGCCATCCAGTGGAAGCTCGCCGACATGGCGACCGAGATCGATGCCGCTCGCCTGCTCACGTACCGCGCGGCGTGGCTGAAGCAGGAGGGGCGCCCGCATACGGCCGAGGGAGCGAAGGCGAAGCTCTTCGCGTCCGAGATGGCGCGCCGCCAGACGGCGGAGGCGATCCAGGTCCTCGGCGGCTACGGGTACACGAAGGAGTTCCCCGTCGAGCGCTACTACCGCGACGCGAAGATCACGGAGATCTACGAGGGGACGAGCGAGATCCAGCGCCTCGTGATCGCGCGCTCGATCCTCGGGCACCAGCTCCGCGGGGAGCCGGTGCGTCAGACGGGCGCCCAGGCGTAGAGCGCGTCGGGCTCCCGCTCCTCGTTCCCGCTCCCGTCCGTCAGCTCGACCACATGACAGCCGTGGCGCTCGTAGAAGCGCCTGGCGCCCGTGTTGCGCTGGAAGACCCAGAGACGGAAGCCGTGCGGTCGCTCGCGCTTGACGACCTCGAGCAGCGCCGATCCCACGCCGCGACGCTGGCTGTCCGGATGGACGTAGAGGAGACCGAGAAGGTCGCCGGAGAGCGCAGCGAAGCCGACTCCTGGACCGTCGCACTCGGCGACCCAGACCTCGTGGCCGGGGAACATCACGTCGCGGATCCATGCGCGCATCTCGTCGTCCGAATGCAGTCGCGGTAGGAACGAGAGACCGCCGAAGGACGCGGCGAAGACGTCGGCGATCGTGTCGATGTCGCTGGTCCGCGCTGCCCTGACGTGCATGCGGCCTAATGTACGGCTCGTGCCGCGGAAGCGCGACGAGCCGGTCCGGCTGACGAAGATCTACACGCGCGGCGGCGACGCGGGGGAGACCTCGCTGGGCGACGGCTCGCGCGTGTCGAAGCTCGACGCGCGGATCGCCGCCTATGGCGCCGTCGACGAGCTGAACGCGGCACTCGGGGTCGTCCTCGCCGGCGACTGCCCCGAGTCCGTGCGCGCGGTGCTCGGGCGCGTGCAGAACGAGCTCTTCGACCTCGGCGCGGACCTGTCCGTCCCGCTCGAGCACGAGGACCGGCTGCGGGTCGTCCAGAGTCAGGTCGATGCGCTCGAGGCCGACTGCGACCGCTCGAACGCCGAGCTTCCCGAGCTCAGGAGCTTCGTCCTGCCGGGAGGCAGCGAGGCCGCGGCGCGGCTCCACGTCGCCCGGACGACGTGCCGCCGCGCCGAGCGGGACGCGCTCGCAGCCGCCGGCGCGCACGAGCTCAACCCGCTCGTCGTCACCTACCTGAACCGCCTCTCCGATCTCCTCTTCATCCTCGCGCGGTCCGCGAACGCGTCCGTCGGCCGGGAGGAGCCGCTCTGGAGGCCTGGGAGCTCGCGCTAGCAGCCGCAGGGTCGTTCGTCGCCGGGTACCTGGGCTCGATGCTCGGTCTCGTGCTCGGGACCCTCCGGCTCCCGTTGATCGTCCTCGCCACCGGAAGCCCGCTGACCGCGGCAGGCACGAACATCGCGGTCTCCGCGGCCGCCGCCGGAGCGGGGGGCCTGAAGCACGCCCGGGAAGGGCGCGTCGACTGGCGCATCGTGGCCTGGACCGCGCCCCCGTCCGTGGTCGGCGCGATCTGTGGGGCGCTGCTCGCCGACGACGTCTCCGAGGCGCTGCTCTACGGTCTCATCGCCGTCGTCCTCGTCTGGAGCGGCATCGACCTCGCCCTGCGGCCGATCGCTGCCCGCCCGCGTGACCGGCTGCGCGTCGGGAGGGGGAGCGGCCTCGCGTTCCTCATCGGCGTGCTCGGGGGCGCGGTGGGCGTCATCCTGGGAACGCTCCGCATGCCGGCGCTCATCAGGGCGGTCGGCATGGACGTGCGCAAGGCGGCGGGGACGAACCTCGTCGTCGGCTTCCTCCTCGGGATCGCCGGTTTTGCCACGCACGCCGCCGGCGTCGGCGTCGACTGGGCCATCCTCGCGGCTGGCCTCGTCGGGGCGATCCCGGGCGGCTGGCTGGGCGCGCGCAGGACGGCCAGCGTGCCCGAGCACGCGCTTCGGCTCGCGCTCGGCGTCCTTCTCGTCGCGGTCGGGCTCGTGTTCGCGCTGCAGGCCGTCGTCTAGGCGACCGCGGGCCAGGCGCCCGCGAGCCAAGTGACGAGCTCCTCGGCGCTTCGCGGGCTCGCGACGTAGAAGCCCTGTGCGTAGTCGCATCCCCACTCGGCGAGCACATGCCAGGCCTGCCTCGTCTCGACGCCCTCGGCCACGACCGTGAGGCCGAGCGCATGGCCGATGTCGATCATGCCGTGCACGAGCGCGGCGTCCGTCGCGCTGCGCCCGAGCCCGTGCACGAAGCCGGCGTCGATCTTCAGCTCGTCGAGCGGAAGCACGCGGAGGGCGGCGAAGGACGCGGCGCGGCCGCCGTCGTCGAGCGAGAGCCGGACACCGAGGTTGGCGAGGCGGGCGAGCACGTCGCCGTCGAGCTCCGATCCGGCGCCCGGTCCGGTCGGCACGACCTCGAGCGTCAGCGCACCCGGCTGCACGTTCCCCTCGTGCAGCATGCGCTCGAGCCCGTCCGCGAAGACAGCGTCGTCGACGAGACGGTAGGGGACGTTGACGGAGACGGCCAGGTCGTGCCCGGCGTCGCGCCAGAGCTGGGCCGAACGCAGAGCGTCGGCGACGACGAGGAACGTCAGCTCGCGGACGACCGGTGTGCGCTCGACGTGGGGGACGAAGTCGGCGGGCGGGAGGAGGCCGCGGTCGGGGAGAAGGCGGCGGACGAGCGCCTCGGCGCCGCGCGGCACCCCGGCCGAGAGGTCGATGATCGGCTGGTAGACAACGACGAGCTCGTTGCGCTCGAGCGCGGTCTCGACGTCGCGGACGATGCCGGCGTCCACGCCGCGCCGCTGGAGGATCGCCTCGTCGACGGCGTCGCGCTTCGTCGCGTACATCTGATTGTCTGCGCGCGCGAGGAGCTCGTCCGACGTCGAGCCGTTCTCGGGGTACACGGCCCAGCCGATGCTCGCGTCGATCTCGATCGACGCGCCGCCGACGCGGAACGGACGCCGCAGCGCATGCCGCAGCCGGCCGACGAGCGCTGCCGCCTGCTGGTCGCTCCGCGTCCCGAGCGAGAGCACGACGAACTCGTCGCCGCCGACCCGCGCGACCGTATCGCTCGACCTCAGGATCGCCTCGAAGCGCCGTGCAAGCGTCCGCAAGACTGCGTCTCCCGCGCCGTGCCCACGGACGTCGTTGACGTCCTTGAAGCCGTCGAGGTCGACGACGATGAGCGTGAACGGCTCGCGCGTGCGCCGGGCCCGGCGCAGCGCCTGGTCGATCCGGTCCTCCAGCAGCACCCGGTTCGGAAGTCCCGTCAGCGGATCGCGCATGGCATGGGAGTGCGCCCGGCCGAGCCGCCAGTTGAGCACGACCCCGGAGCTTCCGGCGACGAACGCGATGACGGCGAGGGCCGCGACCGCATGATCCGGTGTGTCCTGGAGGAACGCCGCGACGAGGCCGGCGACGAAGATGAGCGCGGCCAGGGACAATGCCCAGGCGAAGGTTCCGCTGAGATGCCGCTTGGATCGGATTGTCACTCGTCCTCGTCCTTCGTGCCCCACTGGAGGGCCGTCCGCAGTACTTCCGACCGTAACCGCGGGCACGGGCCGAATCGCCCCCGAAACGAGTGATGGGTATCCCTCGAACGAGTGAACGGGGGGGCCCGAGACCCCGCTTTCCGACTCGGTTTCCGGGACGCATGTAGACCGGACGGGTGATAGCGGCCTCCCCGGCCTGCGGGACACGCCGTGAGAGCCGCACCTCGTGCTTCAGGGGAGGAAGGCGCGCGCGACCCTGGAATCGAGTCGACGTGGACGTCTGGGCCGGCCTCGTCGGGCTGCTCGTGGGGCTGCTCGTCGGCCCTCTCGCCGACCGGCTGGCGACGAACGCGCCGCTCCACGACCCCCTGCTCCGGCGGGTGCCCGCCTCGCGTGCGCTTCCGCTCGTGACGGCAGGCACCGCCCTGCTCGGCGGCGCCTGCGGGCTGGCTTTCGGCTTCACGCTCGAGGCGGCGACCGCGGCGATCTTCTGCTGGGTGCTCGTCGTGATCACCCGCACCGACCTCGAACACCGCGTGATCCCGGACAAGGTCGTCCTCCCGGCCACGGTCGTGATGCTCGTCCTCCGCACGATCGACGACCCCAGCGTGGAGTGGATCCTCTGCGCTCTCGGGGCGGGTCTCGCACTGTTCGTCGTCGCCTTCATCCATCCGAGCGGCATCGGGATGGGCGACGTGAAGCTCGCGTTGTTCCTCGGAGCAGGGCTCGGCGTTCCGGTCATCGTCGCCTTCTTCTTCGGGTTCTTCGCGGCTTTCGTCCCCGCGCTCGTCCTCTTCGTCACCCGGGGACGAGCGGCTCGTAAACTCGGAATCCCGCTGGGGCCGTTCCTTGCCCTGGGCGCCGTGATCGCCCTCTTCGCGGGCGACGCCGTCCTCGACTGGTACGTCGAGCTCGGCACGCCCGGATGACCCGGAGGCCGGTCGCCCACGGGTAAAGGGCTGCTCCGCGAACGCCGATCCCTCCTTCATGGAGCGATCGAGCGCCAGCGACCTCCCCATCGAGCCCGACCTGGAACGGCTGTCGGCGGCGGCCGCGCTCGCGGCCACGAAGGCGGACGAGGAAGACGACCCGAAGCGGGCGCTCGACGCGGCTGTCGCGGCGTTGCACGACGCGGCGCCGCGCCTCTTGCCCTCGGTCTTCGTGCTCGAGCACGGCCGTCTCTGGCTCGTGGCTCAGCGCGGATACGCAGTCGTCCCGGACGGCATCCGGGTCGACAGCGGGGTCACGGGTCGCGTCGTGCGGCTGGGGCGCACCCAGCACGTCCACGACGTCCGCTCCGACTCCGACTACGTCCCTGCCCTTCCAGGAGTGGTGTCCGAGCTCGCGCTTCCGCTGCTCGTCCGAGGGACGGTCGTCGGCGTGCTGAACGTCGAGTCCGAGCGACGGCTGCCCGAGGGCGCCGCGGACGCCTTCGGGCCGTTGACGGCCGCGCTCGCTCCTCTCGCCCGCACGCTCGCGACCGGGCGTACCCTCGACCTCCCCGCGCTCGCGCGGCTGTTCGTCCACGTCGGCAGCATGCGCGACCCGGACGAGATCGCGGCGATCGCGGCCGGGTCGCTTCCGAAGATCCTCCCGCTCGAGGTGAGCCAGGTCCTCCTCTGGGACGATGCGGGAGCGCCGGTGGAGCTCGCCTCGTGGCGGGCGCGGGCGATCGGTCCGGCTGCGCTCTCCGTCGAGGAGATCGCCCGCACGCGCGAAGCAGTCGAGCCCACGGTCGTCTGCCAGCTCCTCGAGGCAGGTCCCGCGGGCCGGACGCCGCTCGTATGGCTGCCCTTGCGTGCCAACGGCGAGGAGATCGGCGCGCTGGTCGGCGCCGGTGGGCCGGCGGACCGGGTGGACCCGGTGCAGCTCGACACGGCAGCCGTCCTGGCCGCCCACGTCGCGGCCTCGCTCGATGCCGCCGTCGCGCTGCGACGGGAGCGCGAGAGCGCCGTGACAGACCCGCTGACGGGCGTGCTCAACCGCCGTGGGCTCGAGGAGCGTCTCGAACGGGAGCTCGCGTCCGCGAAGGAGCGACGCGCGCCGATGAGTCTCCTCGTCATCGACTGCGACGACCTGAAGGAGATCAACGACCGCGCGGGGCACGAGTTCGGCGACGCCCTCCTGCGCGAAGTCGCGGGAGTGCTCACGCGATCCCTGCCAGAGGGCGCGGGGGCGGGTCGCCTCGGTGGCGACGAGTTCGTCGTCACGCTGCCGGAGGCCGGCACGGACATGGCCGAGGAGCTCGGCGAGCGCATCCGCACCATCCTCGCCGAGGGGCTGACCGAGGCCGGGTTCCCCCTCCGGATCAGCGCGGGGATCTCGACGTACCCGTTCGACGGCGCAGGCCCGACGGCGCTGCTGCGGGCGGCCGACCAGGCGCTCTACGCGGCGAAGGACGCGGGCAAGGACAGGATTGCGTCGTTCAGCGACGTCGTTCGCTCGGACCGGCGCCCACGGAAGATCGGAAATCCTGTCGGAGAGCGACGGCGCGGCCCTCCGAGCGACGCGTCGATCCTCCGTGACGCGACCGCGGCCGTAGAGGCGTTCGACGCCGAGGCGACGAGTGAGGGTGTCTGCAACAAGCTGTGCAAGTCGCTCGTCTTCGTCGTCGGGGCGACCGCGTGCGCTGCCTCGGCGGTCGACGGCGAGTACCTCGTGGACGTCA
>JBOHBB010000098.1:0-1680 GCA_050698135.1 Gaiellaceae bacterium | reverse complement strand
GTCCCTCCCGTCGGGCCACGGCCTCCGCGAAGGGGCTCCGGCAGGTGTTGCCGGTGCAGACGAAGAGGATCCTCATGTCTGCGCGGCCGCCAGCCTCACCGCATCAAAGATCTTGGCGTATCCGGTGCAGCGGCAGAGGTTGCCTGACAACGCCTCACGGATCTCGTCGTCGGTCGGATCCGGCTTGTGTCGGAGGAGATCGACGGTCGCCACAATCAGCCCGGGCGTGCAGAAGCCACACTGCACGGCACCGGTCTCGACGAACGCCTCCTGAACCCGATCGAGCTGCCCGTCCCCGGCTACTCCCTCGACGGTCACGATCTCGTGCCCGTCCGCCTGAGCGGCCAGGATTAGGCAGGCGCAGACGAGCTTCCCGTCGAGCAGGACCGAGCACGACCCGCATTCGCCCTGCTCGCACGCGTTCTTCGACCCGGGCAGTCCCATGCGCTCACGGAGGGCGAAGAGGAGGCTTTCGCCGGGCCAGATCTCGGCCTCTTGCCGCTCGCCGTTGACGGTGACCGAGATGTTCATGCGAGCACGCGGTCGAGCGCTCTCGCCGTCAGGACGCGGAGCGCGTGTCGCCGGTACTCCGCCGAGCCGCGCACGTCGTCGATCGGGCTGGCCGCGTCCGCGACCCGCTCCGGGAACGACTCCCGTTCTTCGAGCGGCGCGATCACGAGGCCGGTCACGGGGCCGGCCGAGCCGAAGGACGCCCGAAGCTCACCGCGCTCCCGGTCGGCCGACAGCGCGAGCGAGCAGACCGCGATCACCATCGCGTTCCGCGGCCCGATCTTCATGAACGTCTGCCGCGCCCCGCTCGGCGCGATGAGCACCGCCGTGATCAGCTCGTCCTCCTCGAGCGCGTTCTGCTTCGGGCCGACGAGGAACTCACGCACGAGAACTCGGCGAGCTCCCCGGACACTGGCGAGCTCGACCTCCGCGTCTTCGATCAGCAGCGGGGGCAGCGCGTCGCCCGCCGGGGAGGCGGTCCCGAGGTTCCCGCCGATCGTCCCGCGGTTGCGGATCTGCGGCGAGCCGACGGTGCGCGAAGCCTCGGCAAGCGCAGGCAGCTGCTCGGCGAGCGGCGCCTCCATCGCTTCGTCGTAGGTCAGCGACGCCCCGAGCCGCAGCGTCCCGTTCTCGCGCGTCCATCTCTTCAGCTCGGTGACCTCGTTGAGGTTGAGAAGCGCCGGCGGCCGGGCGCGGTCGAAGTTCAGCTCGACCATGACGTCGGTCCCGCCCTCGATCGGCACGGCGCCGAACGTCTCGGACTTGAGCCGCAGCGCCTCCTCCAGCGTGCGAGGAGTCAAGACATCCATCGGGGCAAGGCTAGTACGTTCCCCCTGCAATGCCCGACCTCAGCCGCCGCCTCGCAGTCGCCCGCGGAGACGAGCCGGCCGACCTGGTCATCCGCGGAGCCAAGGTGTTCTCGGTCTTCACGCGGGAGTGGCTCGACGGTAACCTCGCGATCGCAGACGGCTTCGTCGCGGGTCTCGGCGACTATGACGGAACCGAGGTCCTCGAGCTCTCGGGCCGCTTTCTCGTTCCGGGCTTCATCGACTCCCACATGCATCTCGAGTCGTCGAAGCTGCTCGTGGACGAGTTCGCGCGGCTCGTCCTCCCCCTCGGGACGACGGCGGTCGTCGCAGATCCGCACGAGATCGCCAACGTTCTCGGGAC
>JBOHBB010000097.1:0-12979 GCA_050698135.1 Gaiellaceae bacterium | reverse complement strand
CCTGTGGAGAGCCGCGGAGTCGCGGCTCTCTTCTCTGAGGGGACGGTCGGGCACAAGCGACTCGGCACCGCTCGGCGCCGACGGCGCCGACACTTCGCGGCGCTACCGAGGCGCGAGTGGCGCCCGCGCGGCGAGCGTCGCGAGGTCGAGCTGCTCCGCCTTGTCGAGCGCCTTCGCCGTCTTGCCTCGCGTATCGCGGCCGAGCGCGCCGCTCACGATCCAGCGCCGGGCGAGCCGTACGAACGGCAACCGGAGGTCGGAGACGTCCGGTGTCCGGCGCGGTGAGAGGTAGAGCTCGAGCGTCAGCTTCTGCACGAGGGCGGGGTCCGGTGGCGCACCCGTGTCCTGCTCGAGCCGATGCGCGAGGAAGGCCGCGAGCACCTTCAGCTCGCGGGCGCCGGCGCGGACGGTCACGCCGACGGACACCGTGGTCGAGGCGACGAGGACCCACGGCACGCGCGTGAACCGCGCGCCGCGCGCCACGATCCGCACGATCGGCGTCGCGATGCCGACGAACCGCTGGATCGCGTCCGTGACCTCCTCGGTGTTGTCGTCTTCCTGCAGGAGCCGCTTTCCCTCCTCGGCCGTCGTGACGCGCAGATCCGACGCAAGCACGCGCACGAACGCCTGCGAGTGCACCTGGCCCGCCGCCTGCACGACTGCAGCAGGAATCGCGAGGAGACCGCCGTCTTCCAAGGGTTCTTGATCCGAGGTCATCGCGGAGATCATTCCCGCTTCGATCGAGCTCGAACCGGACGATCGCGTCGGGCCTGCGCCTCCCACTCCGACCTGAGGAGCGCGTATTCGACGTCGCCTTTCTCGTCACCTTCGATGCGGTCGGGCCAGGGCTGGTGGAACGTCCGTACGTAGCGCAGGCCCGCCTTCTCCATGACGCGTCGCGAGGCGATGTGCACGGCCAGCGTGAAGGCGACGACGCGCCCGACTCCGAGCTCGGCGAACCCCTTGTCGATCAGCGCCCGCGAGCCTTCGGTCGCATAGCCCTTCCCCCAGGCCGACTTGCGCAGCCGATAGCCGAGCTCTGCCTCGCCCGGGGGAGCGCCTTTCGCAGGCCGGAAATGGAACCACCCGAGGAACTCACCGCTCGTCTTCTCGATCGCGGCCCAGAAGCCGTACCCGGCGAAGCGGGCGTAGTGGTCGAGGAATGCCGGCAGGACCTCGCTCTCGATCTCCTCGCGCGGCGTCGGGCGACCCCCGGTGACGAAGTGCATCACGTCGGGATCGGCGTCGAGCTCGACGAGGTCGTCGACGTCGTCCTCGGTGAACGGCCGCAGCCGCAGGCGGTCGGTCTCGAGGAAGATCTCCACGACCGAGATTCTGCTCGGTGCCCGAGTGAGGCGCTCGTAGCGCGCCCCGGGGCCGGCTCTCGCACGGCTCTCGGACACCGGAGGCCGCGTGCCACCATGGACACGTGCCGCGAGACGACGTGCGGGCTTTGGACAGAAGGCGGCCGCCGGTTCACTCGTCGGCGCCGGGTTCGCCCTCGTGGCGGCGCGCACTCCGGTCGAGGAGGAATCGGACTCCGAGCTCGCGACCGTCCTGGCGGGACCGTAGTCGGGTTCCGACGACACGGCCTGCCCCGGTGGCCGCCCCAGACCCGCGCAGTACGCTCACCGGGTGGCGGCGCGGATCACCCTGGGACAGGCGCTCGCCTGGCGGATGCAGCGCCACCTGCTAGACCCGATCGGCCGCCGTTCCGTTCCTGAGGTCGTCGGTCGTCTCTGCGGCGTCCAGGCGCAGGTCGCGTCCTCCGCCGAGCTCGCGATCCGCGTCCGGCGCGAGAGGTCGCGGCGAGGCGAGGTCGATCGGGCTCTGCGGGAAGGTCGCCTGATCAAGACCTGGGCGATGCGGGGGACGCTCCATCTCCTCACGCCCGAGGAGGCCGGAGCCTTCCTCTCGCTCATGGCCGCGGGAGGATCCTGGGAGCGGCCGAGCTGGCAGCGCTACTTCGGCGTGAGCCCGAAGCAGATCCAGGCGCTTCGCCGCGCCGCCCGCGCGGCGCTCGAGAGCGGCCCGCTCACGCGCGAGGAGCTGGCAGCGGCCGTCACCGCGCAGCGCGGACTTCGCCACGTGGGCGAGGCGCTCGGCTCGAGCTGGGGGACGCTCCTCAAGCCGCTCGCGTGGAATGGCGACCTCTGCCACGGACCGAGCCGGGGAACGAGGGTGACCTTCATGCGCCCCGAGCATGCGAGCGAGCGCTGGCGGAGCGTCCCCGGTCCCGACGAGGCCGCGCCGCTCGCCATCGCCGCCTACTTCCGTGCCTACGGGCCGACCACGGTCGAGGCGTTCGGGAACTGGCTGGCCGGCGGGTATTTCGGCAAGCGCCAGCTTCGAACGTGGTTCGACGCGCTCGAGGACCGCCTCGCGGAGGTCGACGTGGACGGCGAGCGCGCGTTCGTGCTCGCCGAGGACCTCGACGGGCTGGCCTCGTCGACGCCGTCCGCCGTGGTGCGTCTGCTGCCCGGGTTCGACCAGTACGTGCTCGGCCCGGGCACCGCGGACGGCCGCGTCGTGCCCGCCTCGCGTCGCACGGCGGTGAGCAGGCAGGCAGGATGGATCTCGCCGGTCGTGCTGGTCGGCGGCGTCGTGTGCGGGACCTGGGAGCTCGACGGCGATCGGGTACTCGTGTCCTGGCTCGGGGAAGCGGGACAACCGCCGCGGCCCGCGCTGCGGGCGGAGGTGACGCGGCTCTCGACGATCCTCGATCGCGGCCTCGAGCCGGTGATCGCGATCCAGCGTTGAAGGCCGCTCAGGCCCAGAGGTCGCGATCGCCCGGGATCACGAGGTCGGCGCGCTCGTCGGGTCGCTCGCGTGCGACGTAGCGATCTTCCTCGGCCATCCAGGCCTGCCACGGCTCCAGGGCGTCCGCGCCGATCGGACGATCCGCGTCACCATCCCCTCAGGCGGTCGGCGCGCGCGCACGTCACCGGCGATCTGGCCGAGGAGCTCGTCGAGCGCGGCGTTCGGCACCTCCTCCACCGCGGAATCCTAGGCAGCGCCGGGAGTTGCGCGACCCGCGGCGGGCGGCCCGGCCGGAGTGATCAGGCGGCTGGCACGACGAGAGTAAGTCGTGCGAGCTCGCGCCCGCTCGGAGACGGGGGCGCCGGGCGCGATACGTGTGGCGGTCGTCCCGCGCTAGCGTCCGAAGCGTGCCCTCGACCTTCATCGCCTCGCATCGCGGAGGCTCGGGGCCGCCGCTCCTCTGCCTCCACGGCTTCGCGGACACGTGGCGCACCTGGGACCTCGTGCTCCCGGCGCTCGAGCGCGAGCACGAGGTGCTCGCGCCGACTCTCGCGGGGCACGCGGGCGGGCCGCCCGTCGTCGGGGAGATCGACGAGTCGGTTCTTGCGGGCGCGGTCGAGCGCTCGCTGGACGAGGCAGGTTGGGAGACCGCTCACATCGTCGGCAACTCGCTCGGGGGCTACGTCGCACTGCAGCTCGCCGCGCGAGGCCGGGCGAGGTCGGTCGTCGCGCTCGCGCCCGCCGGCGCCTTCGCGGCGAGCGACGAGTCGTACCGCGAGACGATCGACTACTTCGAGGGAATGCTCGACGCCGTGAAGGGCGCAGCGCCGAACGCCGAGATGATCCTCGCCTCGCCCGAAAGCCGTCGCCGCGCGACGCGCTTCACGGCCACGAAGTTCGAGCACATCCCGGTCGAGCTCCTCGCCCACCAGATCCGCGGGGCGGCCGCGTGCGAGGCGGGGCTCGCCCTGATCGAGCACGGCTACCGCGAAGGCTGGCCGCTCGATGCGGCACGAATCGAGTGCCCGGTGCGGATCGTGTGGGGACGGCCGACCGCATCCTGCCGTGGCCGAGGGCAGCGGCTCGCTTCCGCGACGACTTGCTCCCCCACGCCGACTGGGTCGAGCTCGACGGCGTCGCCCACCTGCCCCAGCTCGACGTCCCGCTCGAGACCGCGCAGCTGATCCTCGGCTTCACGTCCGAGTCGAGCCCCTGAGCCACTCGTGGCGCCGAGCGTCGGGATCCGGGCGCCGCGATCACGAGGACGGCTCGACCCAGGGTCATCCGGTCAGAGCGCCTTCCAGAAGTACGTCGTGTCGCAGGGGCGCCCGTCCGGATAGAGCGCGTAGTTCGGGATCACACCGACCTTCACCCAGCCCAGGCGCTCGTACAGGCGCTCAGCCTCGCCGCCCGTCACGGCGTCCAGCACGAGGAGCGTCTTGCCCTCAGCCCGTGCCTCCCGCTCGGCGGCCTCCATGAGTCGCGCTGCGATGCCCCGCCGGCGTGCGGAGCGGCGGACCAGCACGCGCGCGACGTCCGCCCGGTGCGGCTGGTTCGGATGCGGGGCGAAGACGACCTGCGCCGTGCCCACGAGCGCCCCGTCCGCGAACGCGGCGAGAAGCACTCGCCGGTCGTCCTCGACCTCCGCGGCGTAGCCCTCATACTCGCGGCGAGCCTCGTCCTGGGAAAACGGCGTCATGTACCCGACGGACGCGCCGCCCTCGACGCAGTCGACGAGGACGGCAGCGAGCCCGTCGAGGTGCGCTCTCGTCTCTTTCGCGTCGAGGCGCCTGATCTCGACGTCGACGCTCACACGGCGTACGCAGTCAGCTCGATGACGTTGCCGTCCGGATCGGGAAGGTAGAGGGAGTGGGCGTTCCCGTGGTCCTCGAACCGGAACTCGACGCCACGGCCGCGCAGATGCGCCTGCGCGCGCTCGAGGTCGGGCTTTGCGACGGCGAACGCCACGTGCCTCAGGCCGGTGGACTCGCGCGCTCGCTCCGGCGAGTGGGCCTCCGCCTGGAACAGCGCGATGCACGAGCCGAACTCGCCCATGAACACGGGCCAGTCGTCTCGCGTCGCCTCGTTGCGCTGCTCGAGCCCGAGCACCTCGCGGTACCAGGCGATCGAGGCCGCCCGATCGGCCACATTCAGCGAGACGTGGTCGAGCCGGCCGAGCGTGAGGTCGCCCATCGCTCGGGGCATGGTACGCACCGAAGTAGATTGGATCGGTGAGCTTCGCCGTCGCCGCGGACGCGTACGACCGGTTCATGGGAAGGTACTCGGTCCCGCTCGCGGCGCCGTTCGCGGACTTCGCGGGTGTCTCGACCGGGCAGCGCGTCCTCGACGTCGGCTGCGGTCCCGGCGCCCTCACGGCCGAGCTCGTGCGCAGGCTGGGGACTTCTGCCGTGTCCGCCGTCGACCCGTCGCGGTCGTTCGTCGAAGCCATGGAGAGCCGTCATCCGGAGGTCGACGTGCAGCGGGCGCCGGCCGAGCAGCTGCCCTTCGGCGACGATGACTTCGATGCCACCTTGGCGCAGCTCGTCGTCCACTTCCTGCCGGACCCGGTCGCCGGCGTGCGCGAGATGGCGCGCGTCACGCGGGCCGGGGGAATCGTCGCCGCCTGCGTCTGGGATCACGCCGGCAGCGACGGACCGCTGAGCCCGTTCTGGCAAGCCGCGCACGACCTCGACCCCGAGGTCGCAGACGAGTCGGAGCTCCCCGGCGCTCGCGAGGGGCACCTCGCGGAGCTCTTCGAGGCGGCCGGGCTCCGGGAGGTCGAGGACGGGGACGTCGCGGTCACCGTCAGGCATCCGACCTTCGACGACTGGTGGGAGCCGTACACGCTCGGCGTGGGCCCGGCAGGCGCCTACGTCGCCGGGCTCGATCCCGGGCGCCGCGAGGAGCTGCGCGAGCGTTGCCGCGAGCGGCTCGCGGCAACACCGATCGTGCTCACGGCGCGGGCGTGGGCGACGCGCGGCCGCCCCTGACGCTCACGAGGTCATCGAGGACGCGCCGAGCAGGCCGTTGAACGTGGCGGGGTCCTCGAGCATGAGGAAGTGCCCGAACGCGGGCACGAGTCCGCCAGCTCAGCGTCCGAGCCGCTCCGCGAGTAAGCGCGCGAGCGGCCAGGCGCCGGCCGTCGTGTTCGAGATCACCGTGTGCGTCACGTCGTGCACCGGGTCGTGCACCGAGCGAAACGAGACACCCGCGTCCATTCCCTCCAGCAGGACGAGGTCGCTGGTGCCGTGGAGCCAGAAGCCTAGGCCGTACCGGCTCGCCTTGCCCGGCGTCTCGCTGCGCGGCCGGGTCATCTCCGCGACCCGGTCGAGCGACACGATCCTCCCCGCGAAGAACGCCGTCCAGAGCGCCCGGATGTCCGCGGCAGTCGAGTAGATGCCGCCGTCGCCCGACCCGCGGACGGGCAGGTGGAAGACGTTCGTCCTCCAGGCCCCGTCGACCTCGAGGTACCCGAGCGCGACCCGCCCGGACAATTCGTCCGAGCGCAGGAACGCCGTGCCGCCCATGCCCGCCGGGCGGCACACGCGCTCGAGCACGAGCTCGTGGAAGGCGACACCGCTCGCCCGCTCCGCGATCAGCGCGAGCAGGACGTAGCCCGAGTTGCAGTACGAGAAGCGCTCGCCCGGCGAGAACTTCGGCGCGTGCCCGTCGAGGACTGCCAGGTACTGCTCGGTCGTCGCGAGCTCGTGCACCGGGACCGGCATTAGGTACTCGTTCACGTCGACATCCGTGTCCTCGTCGAGGTAGTCGCCGATCCCCGAGCGGTGCGCGAGCAGGTGCTCGACGGTCACGTCGTGGCCGACGAGCGGAAGCTCGTCTCCGAGAAGCGAGCGCGCAGGCGTGGCGAGCTCGAGCACTCGGTCGTCGACGAGGCTCACGACCGTGAGCGCCGTCAGCCCCTTCGTACCGCTCGCGAGCGCGAACCGCGTGTCCGGCGAGTTCGGGATCCCGTAACCACGATGCGCGTCGCCGTACGCCTTCTCGACCTCGGACCGCCCCCCGCGGTCCACGCGTACGACACCCGAGAAGCCGGTCTCGGCGGCGATTGCGTCGAGCTCGTGCTCGAGGCCTTCCACGAGCCGGAAGGTAGCGCGTGCTAGAACGCGGCATGGCGACGTTCCACGTCGTCCTCGAGCGCTCGGGCCCCGAGTGGGACCCGTCGCGGCCGCTCGAGGAGCAGTCCGGCTGGACGGAGCACGCAGCGTTCATGGACGGGCTCGTCGACTCGGGCCTCATCGTCCTCGGCGGCCCGCTCGCCGACGAGCACAGGGTCGTGCACGCGGTCGAGGCCGAGTCGGAGGACGCCGTCCGTGCCATGCTCGCGCGAGACCCGTGGAGCGGGACGCACCTCCGGGTCGCGACGATCGATCCGTGGACGATCCGCCTCGACGGACGACGCCGCTAGTCCTGGAGCGGCCCGTACCGGAGCAGCGTGACGCCGGAGTCGAAGGTCTCCGAGCCGAGGAGCTCCAGCCGGCGCGTGTCGCCCTCGAGCGGGCGCTCGCCGACTCCCCACAGGACCGGGTGCACCCAGAAGAGGAGCTCGTCGACGAGGCCGGCCCCGACCAGGCCGCGGGCGAGCTCGCCGCAGCCGATGAGAACGAGATCGCCCTCGAGCTCGTCCTTCAGGCGCTTCACGCCTTCGAGCGCGTCGCCCTCGATCAGCGTCGCGCCCCACTCGAGCGGCTCCTGCAGCGTCCGCGAGGCGACGACCTTCGGCAGCGGGTTGAGCAGGTCCGCCCACGGCCCGGTCTGCTCCGGCCAGTACCCCGCCAGGCCCTCGTACGTCTTCCGTCCGAGGAGCATTGCCGCTGGCGTCTCGAAGAGCTCGCGCGCCGCCCGGTCGTGCCCTCCCTCCGAGACGTACCACTCGCCCACGGTGACGACGCCGTCGAGCGTCATCGTCGTCGAGCCGATCACCTTGCCCATCGCGCCTCCTTCGCTCGCATCCTCCTTCAGACCGTACGTCACCCCGTTTCTCAGCGGTCGGCTCGACCGCTGTTCCTTGTCAGCGCACACGCGGGTCCGCTTTGATCGGTCGGTGAAGGACGACGCCGGGTCCTTCGCCGGACGGATCGCCGTTGCGGCCGATGGCGCGATCGCCGACCGGCTGCCGACGAGCACCGAGGGCCTCCGGGAGGCGACCCGACCCGAGGTCGTGCGACTCTCCGACGGCGACTCGTTCGACCTCGAGATCGCGCCTGTCAAGAAGCGGATCGGCGAGGTCACCGTGCGCATGCTCGCCTACAACGGCTCGATCCCCGGTCCCACGCTCGTCGCCCCCCAGGGCGCGACGCTCAAAGTACGGGCGACGAACCGGGGGGACATCGACGCGACCGTGCACTGGCACGGTCTCCGGCTCGAAAGCCGTTTCGACGGAACGCACGAGACGCAGGCGCCGATCCCCGTCGGCGAGACGTTCGGCTACGAGATCGTCCTCCCCGACCCCGGTGCCTACTGGTACCACCCGCACATCCGCGAGGACTACGGGCAGGAGCTCGGCCTGTACGGGAACATCCTCGTCGTCCCAGAGGATCCCGGGTACTGGCCGCCCGCCGACCGCGAGCTCCTGCTCACGCTCGACGACATCCTCGTCGAGGACGGGAAGGTCGCGGCGTTCAGCAGGTCGGAGACGACCCACGTCGCCATGGGCCGCTTCGGAAACGTCATGCTCGTCTCCGGCGAGCCGCGACTCTCGCTGGCCGCGAAGCGCGACGAGGTGGTCCGCCTCTACCTCACGAACACCGCGAACACCAGGGTCTTCAACGTCACGCTCCCGGGGGCGCGGATGAAGCTCGTCGGCGGCGACAGCGGGCGCTGCGAGCACGAGGAGATCGTCGAAGAGGCGCTGGTCGCCCCGTCCGAGCGCGTCGTCGTCGACGTCCTCTTCTCGGAGCCCGGTGAGCTCGCGCTCGAGCACCGCACCCCCGGTCGCACGTTTCGACTCGCCGAGATCCGGGTGGAGGACGACTCGTTCGACCCGGCGGCGGCCGCGTCCTTCGGCACCCTCCGGACGAACGCCGACCTGGCCGCCGAGCGCGAGCGGATCGAGCCGTACCTGGCCGCAGCCCCGGACAAGACCCTCGCGTTCGTCGCCGAGATGACGCTGGAGGAGCCCGAAGGGCCGACCACCTACGTCTGTCCAATGCACCCCGAGGTGACGAGCGACAAGCCGGACCGCTGCCCGAAGTGCGGGATGAAGCTCGTGCCGGCGGGACTCGTGCCGGCGGACGGCCACGAGCACGAGCATGGGCACGAACACGGGCACCAGGTCGGCCGCAACGCCGAGACCCACGCGCACGACGCCGCGCAGGGCATCGAGTGGGAGGACGACATGGTCGAGGTGAACCGCCTGACCACGCCAACCAACATGCGCTGGAAGCTGGTCGACCTGTCGACCGGCGCGGAGAACGCGGCGATCGACTGGCGGCTCCGCGTCGGCGAGCAGGTGAAGATCCGCCTCGTCAACGAGCTCGACTCGGACCACCCGATGCCGCACCCGTTCCACATCCACGGGGCGGGCCGCTTCCTGATCCTCGCCCGGGACGGCGTCGCCGAGCCGAACCTCGTGTGGAAGGACACCGTGCTCGTGCGCACGGGCGAGACCGTCGACATCCTCCTCGACGTCACGAACCCGGGCGTCTGGATGGCGCACTGCCACATTGCCGAACACCACGAGGGCGGAATGATGTTCAGCTTCACCGTCACCTGAGGTCGCGGCGCGGGCTAGTCTCGGGCCATGGTCCCAGAGGCGCCTCGGTCGCAGACCGAGTACGGGCTCGTCACGACCGGCGAGGGCTGGTTCGTCCTGAATGCGCGAGACGCGCGCTGGCTCCATGCGGAGGGACGGTCCGCGATCTGCGAGCCCGAGGGCGACTCGGACTTCGAGGAGGTCGGGATCAACCTCACCGTCCTCGAGCCGGGGGTCCCCATGGCGATGTACCACTGGGAGGCCGATCAGGAGGACTTCCTCGTTCTCGCCGGCGAGGCGCTCCTCATCGTCGAGGGCGAGGAGCGGGCGCTCCGACAGTGGGACTTCGTGCACTGCCCACCGGACACGAAGCACGTCATCGTCGGCGCCGGGGACGGGCCGTGCGTCCTGCTGGCAGTCGGCGGACGGGCACACGCGAACAGCCCGGGCTGGGGTGGCTACAGCGTCGACGAGACCGCCCTACGACACGGCGCGAGCGTCGAGCAGGAGACGACCGACGCGCGGGAGGCGTACGCAGGCCTCGAGCGCCGCTCGGCGAGCTCGTACCGCGAGGGCTGGCTCCCCGGCTAACGCGCTAGCCTCGCTGCGGCGGACGTGCCACCATCGGTCGCGGTGAGGGGAAAGGCGCCTGTGGTGGTGCTGGGCGCGGTCGCGGCCGCGGCCGCAATCGTGGCCGTCGTGTTCGCGACCCTCTACGTGCGAGACGAGCCCTCCGCGGAGGGTGCCCCCACGCAGCCCTGCGAGAACCGGATCTTCGGCCACATCGCGTCGCTCTCGCGGAAGGGCGAGCGCTTCGAGATGCGGTTCGACCCGGCCTGGTTCACGAGCGGCGTGACCGCGAACACGGCGGCGGCCGAGGACGGCGCGGTCGAGCCCGGCGAGCCCGTCCCGAACGACAACTACCGGGTCGAGGAGGGCGACCGGTTGCTGACGTACCTCGCGCCGCCCTCGGCGCACGTGACCGTGCTGACGCGGCAGGGCGACCCGGCGCAGATCGGAGCGACGAGCATCTCGGTGTCCGAGCTGGAGGAGCTCGTCGAGGGCAAGAAGCCGGTCGAGCTCTTCGAGCCGCTCGACTCCGGCATCTGGGCGCGCTACCACGTCGACACGGTGTGCTCGCTCGACCAGCAGTACCAGCCGTAGGCCTTCCATCGCTCGTCGGACACGCGGGCGGCCTGCGTCTCGCAGGCTAGAGTCGCGTCGTGCCAGGGATCTCGGCACAAGTGCTCGCGGAGCTCGTCCCTTGCTCGCGCGCCGACGTCGCTCGCCTCGAGGAACTGGCTCTCCTCGGCCCGAACGAGGACGGGCTCTTCCCACCCGCAAGCGTCCACGTCGTCCGCCTCATGGCCGCGTTCGAGGAGGCGGGAATCTCGCTGGACGACGTCGCGCGCGGGGTCGCGCAGGGCGAGCTGAGGTTCCCGATGGAGCTGTTCATGCCCGAGCCGGTCGAGAGGTCGGAGACCTTCGCCGCCCTGGGCGCCGAGCTCGGTCGCGCCCCGGAGCTCCTGCGACGGTTGAGCGGCGAGCTCGGCCTGCCGCCCGCCGCGGACGACCGCGTCCGCGCCGAGGATGCGGAGATTATCTCCCGCCTCGTGACGACCCTCGACCTCGTCGACGACGACGACCTCTCGCGCATCGCGCGGCTCTACGGTGGCGCGACGCAGCGGCTCGTCACCTCCGGGCTGCAGTTCTTCGACCGTGCCGTGCTCCAGCGCGTCATGGCGTCCGACCTCCCGAACGACGAGAAGGACCGGATCACGTACGAGCGGGCGGCGCGGTTCGCGGAGCTCGCGGGCGCGCTCGTCCCGTGGCTCCAGCGCCGCCACCGCGAGCACACGGTCCTCGAGTTCATCGTGGCCGTGACCGAGGGCTTCATGGAGGAGCGGGGCATCACGCCGCGGCAGCCGAAGCAGCCTCCCGCGATCGCCTTCCTCGACCTCACCGGCTACACGGCGCTTGCAGACGAGAGGGGCGACGAGGCCGCCGCAGAAGTCGCCGCCGAACTCGCGGGCATCGTGCACCGGACTGCGACGCCGCACGGCGGCAGGCCGGTGAAGTGGCTCGGCGACGGCGTCATGTTCCACGACGCCGACCCCGGGGCCGCGATCGTGAGCGCGATCGAGCTCGTCGAGAGGACGGAGCGGGCGACCTCGATGCCGGCGCGGATCGGGGTCAACGCCGGCGCCGTGGTGGCGCAGGAGGGCGACTACTTCGGGCGGACGGTCAACGTCGCCGCCCGCATCGCCGACTTCGCGCGCCCGCACGAGGTGCTCGTGAGCGAAGACGCCCGGCTGAGCGCGACTGCCCCCGGGGTCGAGTTCGAGCCAATTGGCGAGGTCCCGCTCAAGGGCGTGTCGCGACCGGTGACGCTGCATCGGGCCACGCGCGCTCATGCCGTCTCCGGCGACGACCGATGAGCTGGAGGTGGCGCTTCGGGCGATCGCCGCTCTCGCGTGGCTCCTGCTACTCGGCGCCGCGGCGTCCGGGTGCGACTCGTCGTCGGGGACTTCGGCGGGCACCGAGTCGACGACGACCACGGCGGGCGAGGCTGCGGCCTGCGTGAAGACGCCGGTCACGGGACCGTCGGGCACGAGCGTTGTCGCCATGCCGCCCGCCCCGGTCATCACCCGGGCATGGCACGACGACGAGCGCTTCTACGTCGAGCTCGACCTGCCCGAGACTCCCGAGGAGTGCCGGCCGTTGAGACTGGTCGTCACTGCCTCGTCCTCGACGGACGGCAGCAATCAGGCGCTTCCGCTGGAGAACACGGGCGAGGTCGGGCGAGGAGTCGAGTACCGCCCCGGCCCACTGCGCGTCGTGCTGCGCAGGCCGATCCTCGACCTGCCGCCGTACATCGCCTTCGCGGGCTCGTACAGCGAACGTGGGAGCAGCGCGACCGCTCGCTTCCCGATCCCCGAGGAGGGCGACTACTGCCTCCGCCATCGCCCGGCCGACCGCTGCCAGCGAGAGGCCCAGGCGCTCGCCAAGCGCTGTGTCCGCGGCGAGGCGCCCCGGGCTCGCTGCGCGGACTGGGCGTACGCCGCCCAGCGCCCCACCCCGAGGATTCCCGTGCAGGACGCGAGCGTCGCCGCCGTCGAGAAGAACCTCCGCGAGGTGCTCACGAGGCAGCTCGCGAACGACGTGCGGCTCGCCGAGCTCACGTGCGGCGCCGACTACGCCTGCGTCGCGACCTTTCGCCGGCGGCCGCACGAGGGACCGATGCGCGTTCGCTACGCGCTCAGCGGCCACGAGGGCGAGCCGGGCTGCTGGTTCGCGGCGACGATCGATGTGCTCGAGCCGCACGAGCTCGATGCGCCCTCGCCGCTCGCGCCGGGCGTGCCACTGAACAACCAGGCGTCGTGCCTGAGCTGGAAGCGCTGATGCGGTCGCCCGGCTACGAGTCGACGAGCACGCCGCCCCAGTCCGCGGGGTCGACGTCGGCGATCGACTGCGAGAACGTCCAGTGGTGGCCGCCGAGGTCCTCGA
>JBOHBB010000096.1:0-3048 GCA_050698135.1 Gaiellaceae bacterium | reverse complement strand
TCGTCGACGAGGACGACGTTCGCGAAGACAGGCCCGTCCCGGAACTCGAAGTCGCGCTCGCGCTGGTTGAAGACGGAGAGGCCGGTGACGTCCGTCGGCTGCAGGTCGGGCGTGCACTGCACGCGCGCGTTCGTCGCGTCCTCGATCGAGCCCGCGATCGCGCGGGCGAGCACCGTCTTCGCCGTTCCCGGGACGTCCTCGAGCAGCACGTGGCCGCCGCAGAGGAGTGCCGAGAGCACGAGCTTGATCTCCTCCGTCTTCCCGAAGACGACGGTCTCGATGTTCTCGAGTAGGCGGCCCGCGGACTGCGTCGGAGCGCTCACGGCCATCGCCTAGAAGCACCTCCTGTCGGTGAAGAGCCGCGCAACGCCGGACTCGAGGACCTCCACGCAGCCGAGCGGCTTCGCGCTCGGCGTGCGGACCGCTACCCGCGCCCGCTTCTGGATCGCCGCAGGCGCGTACCAGGCCAGGATCCTCGAGAGCGTCACGGGGCGCGTACGACCTTGCTGACGCTCTGCACGTAGCAGGGCTTGGCCTGCGACAGCGGCAGGAGTGCTCGGAGGAGCGTCCCGCCCGGCACGGGCAGCCGGAATGTGGCCTCGGAGGCGCTGACGACGCCCGTGCTCGACACCGAGTCGGTGAGCCTGATCGTCCGCACCGTGCGCCACGAGCCGCCCGTGCGCCGCTGGATCTCGACCTGCCTGCGCCAGAAACTGCGCGTGGCCGTCACGCCGACGACGAATCCGGTGCCCGAGCGGCGCCGCGCGAGCCCCACGTTCGCGCCCTGGCGGATCGTGACGGGCACGCTCGTCGTGCTGCCCCAGACGGCCCTGAATGTCGACGTGACCGACGTGCCCACCGGCATGGACCAGCCGCCCCCGGCATTGAGGTGCGCCTCGGCATACGTCCTGAAGCCGGAGCCCCCACACTCCCTCACCTGGACCTTCACGACGTCCCGCGGCCCTCCCGTCCCGCTCACGGCTCCGAAGACCGTCGCGGTCTGCGTCCAGGCGACGACCGTGGGACGGGCGAAGATCGTCACCCGTGTCTGCGAGCCCGCCGGGCGGGCGTCCGTCGCCGCGCCGAACGCGGCGAGTGCGAGCAGGGCAGCGAGCGTCAGTCGTCTCATCAGTCGGGAAAGCAGGTCGGCGACGTGTAGAGGAGGGACTTCCCGGATTGGAAGACCTGGGCGTAGACGAGCGGCCGGCCGGACTGGGTCCTGGCCGCGAGTTGGGCCTCCCTGACCGGGGTCGTCGTCCTCAGGACAGTCCGGAACGACCGGAGTGTCGCGGGCGAGCCGACGACTGCTCGCACGCGCACGAGGACGCGACGGGCGGTCTCGCAGTCCCAGCGGTCGTCGAACGGGCCGGCCACGCCCCCTGTGAGGCCGCTCCGCTCGAGCGGGACGAGGGCCGCGCTGGCGCGACAGCGCGCGCGGTTGACGCCGATGGTCCCCCAGCTCCGGAACGGGAAGGTGAACCCGACGAGGGTCGTCACCACGGTCGCCGATGCCGACGGCCGCCCGGCCGAGACCCACACGAGCTCGTCCTCGATCGCGGTCGCGGCGGAGCCGGACACCGTTGTCTCGATGCCGGCGAAGGCGGGCTGATTCCAGCTCGACCCGCGGCGCCCACTTCCTCTGTGTGCTCTCGTATCGATCTGTCGTATGCCTCCGACGAGCGAGGGCGTGCAGACGAACGTCCGATCGAGCACGCGAGCAGACTGCGCACCCGCGGGCGTTCGCAGGACGCCGGTCGCGACGGCCATCAGCGCGAGGCCGATCAGCAGGGCCCTCATCAGTCCTCCACGCACCCCTTCGCCGTAGAGAGCTTCGCCTGCCCGGACTCGAGCACCTTCGCGTAGGCGATCGGCTCCCCGGCGGGCGTGCCCACCGCGACCTCGGCGATCCGCGCGGGCGTCGTCGTGCCCAGGAACGTGCGAAACGACTTCAGCGTGCTCGCGCTGCGGAGCGTTGCCCGCACGCGGACGAGGACGCGTCGCGGTGTGACACAGTCGAGCGGCGCCTCGAACGCGCCCACCGTCCTCGGTGTTAGGCCGTTCGCGGAGAGCGGGGACTCGGCCGAGGAGGCGTGGCAGAGATCGAGGTTCACGGCGACGGTGCCCCAGGTGCTGAACGGGAAGGCGTAGCTTCCGAAGCCCGGTGCAATCGCTGCGCCGGCGGTAGGCCGCCCTCCGCTGATCCAGACGACGTTGTTCTCCACCGCCGTCGCCGCGGCTCCACGCGCGCTCGTCCCGATCGCGGCGAATGCCGGCCGCGGCCAGCTCGAGCCGGTGCGGCCGGTGCCGCGATGGACGCGCGCCTCGATCGTGTACCGGCCACCGATGAGGCCCGGCGCGCAGGTGAACGTACGGTCGATCCGGATGGGGGCAGCGGGAGTCGTCGCAGGGTTCACCCGAGCGGGACGATCGCGCGTCGCCTTGGGCGCGGGCCGGGTCAGCAGCCCGCCGAGCTGTCGCTGGGCCACGCTCAGGAGATGAGCCGACGGCCGTGGCACGCCGAAGTAGACGGTCACGTCGACGTTCCAGCCGTCGACCGCGACCCGGAGCTGGTACTGGCCGAGCGGCTGGTCGGGCCGGATCTGCGTCCCGTACTCGATGTATGGAGTCGCGTCCGCGATGCGGAGCGGGAGCGTGCGCGCGTGATAGCGCGTGGACGACCAGAGCTGGCCTTCGGCGGCGATGAACGACGCGACGATGACGATTCCTCGCGGCGGTAGCGTCAGCAGCGTCGAGTAGGGGAGCGACGAGGGATCCGGCAGCCCGTTGACGACGTCGTCGGCGGCGAACGGCACGTTCGCCGCCATCGCGACCGCCGGCCGGTCGGCGGGCGATCGTGTGGCCGCCTGCAGCGCGAACCAGCCGGGCTCGGGGACGAAACCGAGACGCACCGACCCTTCCGAGGCGGTGACGTCCGCCGTGATCAGCGAGCCGATGCTCATTCCCGCGCCCAGGGCGACGACGAGCGCCGTCCCGACGAGCGCCGCGATGCGAGCGCGGCGCCTGCGGCGTCGTGGGGCGACGCCGAGG
>JBOHBB010000095.1:0-8065 GCA_050698135.1 Gaiellaceae bacterium | reverse complement strand
CGAGGAACTGCTGGCGCGCCTCCTCGTTCGCTTGGCTCTTGATCCGCCAGACGTACATCGGGTCCTCGTCCGCGGGGATCGGGTTGCCGTGGAAGTGCATGAGCGGCTCCCACCAGCGATCGACTGCTTCCTGGACGAGCCCGAACTGCTCGTCGGTCCCCGTCACCAGCGCGAGGATCACGTCGCGTCCGTGGAGGATGTGGAACGACTCCTCCCAGCAGATCTTCTTCATGATCCGCGCGTACGGCGCGTACGAGCACTTGAGGAGCGCCTTCTGCGAGACGATCGCGGCGGCGTCCACGAGCCACGCGATGACCCCCACGTCCCCCCAGGTGCGGGTCGGGTAGTGGAACACGTTGTGGAACTTCGCCTTGCCGGAGACGAGGTCGTCGAGGCACGCGCTCCGCGGCTTGCCGAGGTCCTCGACGACGCGGTAGATGAGCTGCGCGTGGCCGACCTCGTCCTGGATCTTCGCGGTCAGCGCGAGCTTGCGCTGGAGCGTGGGCGCGCGGAGGATCCAGTCGCGCTCGGGGAGGACTCCCATGAGCTCCGAGTTGCCGTGCATCTCGATGAACTTGACGAGCTTCGAGCGGTACTCGTCGGGCATCCAGTCGCCCGTCTCGACCTGTCCGCCGGACTGGACGTACTCGAGGAACTCCTGCGTTCGCGTGTCCACGTGATGGCCTCCCTACCGAACGGTCGTTAGCATCGAGTATATGGCGACGAGGAAGGACGACCTCACGCGTGAGGCCGCGCGCCTGTTCGCGGAGCGCGGCTTCCACGGGACTTCGATGGGCGACCTCGCCGACGCGCTCGGCGTGCAGAAGGGGTCGCTCTACTCGCTGATCGGCTCGAAGCAGGAGCTCCTCTTCGCGACGATGCGCGAGGGCGCGATGGCGTTCCACGCCGCGCTCGACGCGGTTCCCGACGATGCGGCGGCCGTCGAGCGGATCCGCCACGCGCTCCGCGGGCACCTTCGCGTCGTCGCGGAGCAGATCGACGTGGCCACCGTGTTCACGCGGGAGTGGCGGTACCTCGAGGGCGACTACCGGGACGAGATCCTCGACGAGCGGCGGCGGTACGAGGAACGCTGGCGGGCGCTGTTCCGGGAGGGCGTCGAGTCGGGAGGCCTGCGCACGGACCTGGACGCGGGGGCGGCGACGCTCCTCGTCCTGTCCGCGGCGAACTGGGCGTACACCAGGCTCACGCCGGGCCGCGACACGGACGAGCTCACCGACCGCTTTACGGCGATCCTCGTGGACGGTGTGCGCGGCTACGCCACGCCCGCGTAGGCCTGCGCGGACGAGGACGTATGGACGGATCGGCGCGAAACTGACGTCTCTACAGTGCCAGGCACGGTAACGAGCCGATGGCTGCGATCCTGATCGTCAACCCCTTCGCGACCGGCGTCGACGAGCACCGGCTCGCGGCCGTGCAGGCCGCCCTCCCGGCCGGGGTCGAGACGCATCTCACGACGAAGCCCGGGGAGGCCACGGCGCTCGCACGCGACATCGGGTCCGTGGACGCGGTCTACGTCTTCGGCGGCGACGGCACGTACAACGAGGTGCTGAACGGCATCGGCTCGGACGTTCCGCTCGGCTTCCTTCCGGGCGGGGGCACGAGCGTGCTGCCGCGCGCGCTGGGCCTCCCGCGCGACCCGGTGGGGGCGGCGTTGCGGATCGCCCAGGGGCGGACGCGCCGAATCGGGCTCGGCCGCGTCAACGGGCGGCGCTTCGGCTTCAACGCCGGGATCGGCTTCGACGCCGAGCTCGTGCGGCGCGTCGACGACCTCGGCCGCAGGCCCGACGGGCGACGTCCCGGAGACATGGCGTTCGTGCGCGCCGGGCTCGGAGCGCTGGCCCAGAGCCGCGCCCGCTTCGATCCGCAGCTCGAGCTCGAGGGCCTCGGCCGCGCCGCGTTCGCTCTCGTTGCGAACTGCTCCCCGTACACCTACGCCGGCGCCGTCCCGCTCGACCTCGTCCCGGACGCGAGCTTCGACGAGGGGCTCGCCGTCTTCGCGCCCGTGAGGCTGCGAGTCCGGAGTCTTCCACGCCTCCTGCTGCGTGGGCGCCGCGGCCACGGCGTGAAGCCGAGCGACGCGCTGGCCGCGCACGATCTCGACCGCCTCGTGGTCCGCTGTGACTGCCCGCTCGCGCTCCAGGTGGACGGCGAGGACACGGGAGACGTCGTGGAGGCGGTCTACGAGGCGGAGCGGGACGCCGTCACCGTCTTCGTCTGAGGCCGGCTCGGCCCCGGCCCTACAATCCCGCCCGATGAGCCGCGTGCTCCCCGCCGAAGGAGACCTGCGCCGCGTGATCGGCGACGGCGAGGCCATGCCCGACGGCGAGGTCGAGGGCCTCGGCCCGGACAACCTCCTCGCGCTCTACCGGGACCTCGTCCTGCTGCGGACGTACGACGAGCGATCGGTCGTCTACCACCGCCAGGGGCGCATCGGGACGTATGCGATCTTCTGGAACCACGAGGCGATGCAGGCCGGCGCAGTCTTCGCCCTCGAGGACCGCGACTGGGTATTCCCGGCGTACCGCGAGTCGGCGATCGGGCTGCTGCGCGGCATGCCGGCGTCGACCGTCCTCTCCTGGTGGCGGGGCCACCCGGCCGGCTGGTGGAACCCGCGGGAGTACAACGTCGCCTCGATCTGCGTGCCGATCGCGACGCAGATCCCGCACGCGGTCGGGTTCGCCTGGGGCTCCGCGCTGAAGGGCGAGGACCGGGTCGCCCTCACGTTCTTCGGCGACGGCGCGACCTCGGAGGGCTCGTTCCACGAGGGCGCGACCTTCGCCGGTGTCATGAAGGCGCCTGTCGTCCTGTTCTGCAACAACAACCAGTGGGCGATCTCGACCCCGCTCTCGGCGCAGACGGCGGCGCCGACGCTGGCCGACAAGGCGATCGGGTACGGGATCCCGGGGGTGCGGGTGGACGGCGGCGACGTCCTCGCCGTCTACGAGGCGACGCGGGACGCCGTCGCGCGTGCGCGAGCCGGCGAGGGCCCGACGTTCATCGAAGCGCTGACGTACCGGGCGGCGCCCCACGCGACCGCCGACGACCCCTCGATCTACATCGATCCCGAACGGGTCGAGGAGGAGAGGGACAACGAGTGCGTCGGACGCTTCGAGCGCTACCTCACGCGCATCGGCGTCCTGACCTCGTCGCGGGTGGAGGAGATCAAGGCCGAGGCGCTCGAGCTGATGCGCGCAGGGATCGCCGAGGCCGAGGCCGAGCCGCCCGCCGACGTCGGGCTCGTGTTCGAGCACGCCTACGCGTCTCCGCCGCCGTCGCAGGCCGCGGATCTCGCCGAGCTCCGGAGGGTGCTCGGTGGCTGACCGGTTCCTCGTCGAGGCGGTGAACGACGCGCTCCACGTCGAGATGGAGCGCGACCCGTCCGTGCTCGTCATGGGGGAGGATGTCGGCCGGCTCGGAGGCGTGTTCCGTGCCACCGCCGGGCTCCAGGAGCGCTTCGGCGCCGAGCGTTGCGTCGACACTCCGCTCGCCGAGGCGGGCATCCTCGGCACCGCGGTCGGCCTCTGCCTGGCCGGCTGGCGGCCCGTCTGCGAGATGCAGTACGACGCGTTCAGCTACCCGGCGCTCGACCAGCTCATCAACCACGTGGGGCGCTACCGCTGGCGCACCCGGGGCACGGTGGAGATCCCGCTCACGATCCGCATGCCCTACGGCGGCGGCGTTCGCGCGCCGGAGCTCCACGACGATTCGCCGGAGACGTACTACGTGCACACGCCGGGAGTGAAGGTCGCCGTCCCGTCGACGCCGGCCGACGCCAAGGGGCTGCTCGCCGCTGCGATCCGCGATCCCGACCCGGTCGTCGTTCTCGAGCCGAAGCTCCACTACCGGACCGAGAGGGCGGAGGTCCCCGACGGCGAGCACGTCGTCCCGCTCGGACGGGCGCGCGTCGCGCGCGAGGGCTCGGACGCGACGCTCGTCGCCTACGGGGCGATGGTGGTCGTCGCGGAGCGCGCCGCGGACGTGCTCGCCGAGGAGGTGTCCGTCGAGGTGCTCGACCTGCGGACGCTGAAGCCGCTCGACGAGGACGCGCTCCTCGCGTCGGTCGCCAAGACCGGCCGTGCGGTGGTCGTCCAGGAGGCTCCCCGCGTCTGCGGCTTCGGCGCGGAGGTCGCCGCCGTCCTCGCGGAGAAGGCGATCTTCGACCTCCGGGGGCCGGTGCTCCGCGTGACCGGCTACGACGTCCCGTATCCCTACTGGCAGATCGAGGACGCGTACATGCCCTCGGTCGAGCGCGTCGTCGACGCGGTCCGCCGCCTGCTCGCGTCATGAGGACCGTCGTCTGGCGCGGGCTCGACGAGCCGCGCATGGAGCTCGCTCGCGTGGAGATCTCGGGGAGCGAGCTCGGCGCCACCGGCACGCAGATCGGCGTCGCGTACGAGCTTCGGTACGAGCTCGAGCGCGAGTCGCTGCGTCTCGAGGTCGTCGGCGACCGGAGGCTCGAGGTCGCCCTCGGCGGGCTCGACTTCTTCGACCTCGGCAACTCGCCGCTCTTCAACTCCCTGCCCGTCCTCCGCGACGGGTTGCTCGAGGCAGGCGACGCGCACGAGTACCTCATGCGCTGGGTCTCGGTGCCCGATCTCGCGGTGCACGAGCAGCGGCAGCGGTACGAGCCGATCGGAGCCGGCGTGGTCCGGTTCCGCACGGGCTCGTTCACGGCCGACATCGAGTTCGACGCGGACGGGGTCGTCGGTCGGTACGAGGGCCTCGCCGAACGGCTCGCTTGATGGCCGTGCACGAGATCCTGCTCGAACGGTCGACCCTGCACGGGCACTTCTCGCGGGAGCTCGAGCCCGTGCTGACGATCGACTCGGGCGACACGATTGCCTTTTCCCGCCTCGATGCCGGATGGCACGTCGAGCCAGGCCGGAGGTTCGAGCCGCGCGACGACGAGCTCGACGCGGGCCATCCGCTCGTCGGCTGGGCATGCCTCCGGCGGAGCCGGGCGTGTACTCGACAGCGCCGCCGCGGGCGTCGGGCGGCAACATCGATTGCAGGGAGCTCGTCCCGGGCACGCGGTTGTTCCTGCCCATCGCCGTCGACGGTGCCCGCTTCTCGGCGGGCGACTGCCACGCGCGCCAGGCCGACGGCGAGGTGTCCCAGGTCGCAATCGAATGCCCGCTCGAGCACGGGGAGCTCACGCTGACCGTCCGCGAAGCCCCGGCGCTCGCGACCCCGGTCGCCTGGACGCCGATCGCATGGCTCACGTTCGGCTTCGACGAGGATCTGGACGAGGCCGCGGCGACCGCGATCGAAGCCATGCTCGAGCTCATGGGGCGGGAGCACGGCCTCGCCCGCGCGGATGCGCTCGCGCTCGCTAGCCTCGTCGTCGACCTGCACGTGACAGGTCGTCAACGGCACCAAAGGCGTCCATGCGAAGCTGCCGCACGACGCGATCCGCTTCACGACAATCACCTGAGATGGCTCACTCGTTCAAGCTTCCCGACCTCGGCGAGGGCCTGACGGAGGGCGAGGTCGCCCGCTGGCTCGTCTCCGAGGGCCAGGAGATCGCGGAGGACGAGCCGCTCGTCGAGATCCAGACCGACAAGGCGACCGTGGACATCCCTTCGCCGTACGCGGGGACCGTGCTGCAGATCCTCGTCCCGGAGGGCGTCGTCGCGCCGGTCGGAACGGTGCTGGTCGTCATCGGCGCGCCGGGCGAGGAGGTCGCGCACCACGGAAGCGGGGTGCAGCCGCGTGCGGGGACGGTCCCCACGGGGGCGGTCCCCGCCGGCCCGGCCTCCCGCGTGCAGGCGACCCCGGTCGTGCGGAAGGTCGCGCAGGAGCTCGGGGTCGACCTTGCCGCGGTCACCGGGACCGGGCCCGGAGGGCGGATCACCGAGGAGGACGTGCGTGACGCCGCGCACGGGAAGCCCGAGGGTCGCCGCGTGCCGCTGCGAGGCGTCAGGCGCATCGTCGCCGAGCACATGGCGCGTGCGCATCGCGAGGTTGCTCCCGTCACGTGGGTCGAGGAGTGCGACCTCGAGGGCGTCGCGCTCGAGACGCTCGTCGCCTTCGTCGTCAAGGCCTGCGCCGACTCCCTCGTGGAGTTCCCCGAGCTCAACGCACGCCTCGAGGGCGACGACGTCGTCGAGCTCGACCGCTACGACATCGGCGTCGCGGTCCAGACGGAATGGGGTCTCGTCGTGCCCGTCGTGCGCGGTGTCGACTCTCGCTCGGTTCCCGAGATCGACGCCGAGATCCGGCGGCTCGCGGACGGTGCGCGCGCGGGGTCGCTCGCACCCGACGAGGTCCGTGGCTCGACGTTCACGGTGACGAGCGCGGGGAAGCTCGCCGGCCTCTTCCAGACCCCGATCGTCAACCATCCGGAGGTCGCCATCCTGAGCGTCGGGCGCGTCGCCCCGAGGGCGGTCGTCCGGGACGGGGAGGTCGTGGTGCGACGGACCGGCACGATCGCGGTCACGTTCGACCACCGCGTCGTCGACGGCGCGCGCGCAGCCGAGTTCGGGCTGGCGGTCATCCGCCGGCTCGAGGCAGCGTGAGGCCGGGCCCCGCGGTGGAGCCCGGCCTCTCGAGCTCCTCCCCTAGCTAGTCGTCCCTCTGGTTGTCGTCGTTGATCTGACCCCGGATCTCGCCGCCTGGGAACTTCGACGTGTGGACGTTCGCGTACGCCCGTCCTGCCCGGAGCGCGGCGACGAGCTCGCCGAACTCGCCTGCCGCGATGCCCTGCCCCGCCGGCCCGATGACCTCGAGGGCGGTGATCGTCCCGGTGACCGTCCCGGACTGCGGGCAGGTCGGCGTGGACGCGCTCGGCGACGGGTTCGTCGCGGTCTCGCAGAGCCACGCCGAGATGCCCGCGTTGACGCTGCGCTGACCGAAGTGGATGTGCGCCTGCCGGATGTCTCCCTCGAGACCCGAGTAGGAGAGCGTGAAGTCGATCTCTCCGGCGCCGTCGTCGATCGTCGCGTCGAACGAACCGGTCGCGACGCTCGAGACCGGGCCTGTCGGCGCGCCCTCCAGGTACCCGCTCATGGGCCCGGTGCTGATGTTCTTCTGGCCGGAGTCCGCTGTCGCGTACGAGCCGACGGCGAGCACCGCGAGCGCCCCCGCGGCGAGCAGGACGAAGGCTGCTGTGGGTGTGCGCATGCGTGAACCTCCCCTGTGCGTGGTTTGTAGTCCTTACGCGGGCGTCTTTCGCTCGGATTGCCGCCACTAGACTGGACGGAGATGGGAGGCTGGTACACGATCGGCGTCTGCCTCGGCCTCGGCCTCGGCCTAGGCCTGATCCTCTCGGGCATCCTCGCGTCGACCACGGTGGGCGTGGGAGCCGCCGCGATCGTCGGCACCGCCGCCGGCGTCGGCCTCGGTCTCCTGATCGGCGACGTCCCGGAGGCCGTCGCGGGCGGGATCGCCGGATTCCTCGGCGCGATCTCGGCGGCAGCGGTCGTGTACGGGGCGCTTCGCCGAGGGGCCACGCGGTTCGGGCTGGCGGCGTACGTCGCTGCGCTCGGCACCCTCGTCTGCCTCGTCTCGCTCGTTCCCGTCGTCGGGTACGTCGCCGTCGTGACCGTCCCGCTTCTCGCCGCAAGGCTTCGCGGCAAGCGGGCGGCGCGCTTCGCGGGCCTGCGAACGCTCGCGAAATGAGCTCGCCGGGACGATCGGCGCCTCTTTCGCCGGTCGCTGCCGCGGAGGCGCGCGCACACATGGTCGAGCACCAGCTCCGGCGGCGCGGAGTGGACGACGAGCGGGTCCTCGCGGCAATGGGAAGCGTTCCTCGCGAGCTCTTCCTCCCCGAGGAACTGCGCCGGTTCGCGTACGAGGACGGTGCCTTCCCGATCGGCTACGGGCAGACGATCTCGCAGCCGTTCATCGTCGGGACCATCTGTCAGCTGCTCGCCCTCTCCGGCGGAGAGCGCGTTCTCGACGTCGGCACGGGCTCGGGCTACCAGGCGGCGGTGCTGGCCGAGCTCGCGGCCGAAGTGGTGACGATCGAACGGGTGCCCGAGCTCGCCGCGCGCGCGGTCGCCGCGCTCGCGGAGGCCGGGCTCGAGCGGGTCGAGGTGCGGGT
>JBOHBB010000094.1:0-3059 GCA_050698135.1 Gaiellaceae bacterium | reverse complement strand
CGCCGAGCAGTGCATCGGCAGCACGCCCTCGAGCGGCAGCCGGTCGTTCATGAGGGTGAAGATCGACGTCTTGATCTCGCCCGCGTACTCGGTGCCGCCGATCAGGATCTCGCAGCGCGACGGGTGCAGGACGACGAAGGTCTCGCTCCGCGTCCCGTGCTCCTCGGGAACCGCGGTGACGGACGGCGCATGGAGGACGACCGCCTGCGTCGCCATGTCCTCGAGCTCGTCCTCGGACGGGTCGATGTAGAGCGTCTTCGCGAAGAGGGCGTGCCAGGGGCTCTCGGTCACGACGCGCACCGCGAGCCGGTGCGCGGGGTCGGCGCCGACGTACGAGTCGACGACGTAGACGTCGCCCTCGGCGAGGCGCGCGACCACCTTCTCGCGCAGGCGCTCGAACGAGTCGGTCGAGATCTCGGCGTTGACGTCCCCCCACCAGATCCGGTCCTCAGACCCAGCCTCGCGAACGACGAACTTGTCCTTCGGCGAGCGGCCGGTGTGAACACCGGTGTCGACGACGAGCGGGCCGCCCTCGGCCAGGGTCGCGTCGCCCCGGCGCAGGGCATGCACGCAGAGCTGGGAGGTCGTCGGACGCCAGAAGATCCGCCCCCGGACGTCCTCGAGCCCGTGGTCTGCGAGCGAGCCTCGATCCGGGACCGTCGCGGTCATCGACGGCCTCTCGTCGCGATCGTCTCTCCCATCGGCCGCCTCATGGTATGCGCGCTGCGGGGTCCGGGACAGGACGTCCGTCGTCCCGGGCCGCGAGGTCGGCGAAACGACCGCCACGCGCGAGCAGGTCGTCGAACGTCCCGATCTCTACGACGTGGCCGCGGTCGAGCACGACGATCTGGTCGGCGTCGCGCACGGTCGAGAGGCGGTGCGCGATGGCGATCGTCGTGCGCCCCTCGGAGAGGCGCTCGAGGGCCTCCTGCACGAGCCGCTCGGTCTGCGTGTCGAGCGAGGACGTCGCCTCGTCGAGCACGAGCACCGGCGGGTTCCGCAGGATCGTCCGCGCGATCGCGATGCGCTGCTTCTCGCCGCCCGAGAAGCGGTAGCCGCGCTCGCCGACGACCGTGTCGTAGCCCTCCGGGAGCGTCGCGATCAGCTCGTGGATCTGCGCCGCCCGTGCCGCGTCCTCGATCTCCTCGTCCGTCGCCTCGGGCCGCGCGAAGCTGAGGTTCTCACGGACCGTCGCGTGGAAGAGGTACGTCTCCTGCGAGACGACGCCGACGGCGGCCGCGAGCGACTCGAACGTGAGCTCGCGCACGTCGGCCCCGTCGATCCAGACCGTCCCCTGCGTCGCATCGTAGAGCCGCGCCACGAGGTAGGCGCACGTCGTCTTGCCGGACCCGGTCTCGCCGACGAGAGCGGTCTTCGTCCCGGGCGGGACCGAGAAGGACACGTCCTGCAGCGTCCAGGCGGCGTCGTCGTAGCGGAACCAGACGTGGTCGAGCTGGACCTCGCCCCGTGGCTCGGCGAGCGTCCGCTCGCCCTCGACGATCTCGACCCGGTGGTCGAGATACTCGAAGATGCGGTCGAAGAGCGCGAGGGAGCTCTGGACCTCGAGTTGGATGCCGAGCAGGCTGCCGATCGGGAAGAAGAGCCGCGCCTGCAGGGTGGTGAAGGCGACGAGCGTCCCGATCGTGATCGTCTCCGAGCCCTGGGCGATCGTGAAGCCGGCGAACCAGTAGACGAGGGCCGGCATGATCGCGAAGGTCGTCTGGATCGACGCCATCATCCAGCGCCCCGTCATGCGGCTCCGCACCTCGAGCTCCGCGAGGCGCCGGGACTCCCGCTCGAAGCGCCCTGCGAGATCGTCGGTGCGGCCCATCGTCTTCCCGAGCAGGATCCCGGAGACCGACAGAGACTCCTGCACGATCGACGAGACGTCGGCGAGCGAGGCCTGGCGCTCCGCCGTCACCTTCTTGCGCTGCTCCCCGACCCGCTTCGTCAGCCACACGAAGAGCGGCAGGAGCGCGAGTGCGAACGCGGCGAGCCGCCAGTCGAGGAGCAGCATCGCGACGACCGTCGCGAGCACCGTCGTCACGTTCGAGAGGACCGAGGTCGCGGTCGACGTGACGACGGTCTCGATGCCGCCGATGTCGTTCGCGATCCGGCTCTGCACCTCCCCGGTGCGGGTGCGCGTGAAGAACGCGAGCGAGAGCCGCTGCAGGTGCCGGTAGACCTGCGTCCGCAGGTCGTGCATCACGGCCTGGCCGACCTGGTTCGAGAGCAGCGTCTGCCAGACCCCGAGAGCGCCGGTCACGATCGGGATCGCCACCATGCCCGCGACGAGCACGGTGAGGAGGCCGACGTTCTCGTCGGGGATCGCCACGTCGAGCACCTCGCGCAGGAGGAACGGCGACACGACGCCGAGCGCGGCGGAGAAGACGATGAGCGCGGAGACCCCGGCGAGGCGCGCCTTGTACGGGCGGAACAGGCGAACGATGCGACGGAAGTTGGCGCGCCTGACCGCCGGGTCGGCAGGCCGCTCCGGAGGATCCTCGGCGACGAAGCGATCGAAACGGCGACCTGGCATCGCCCTAAGGGTGCCTGCCGGCAGGCCACATCCGCCTGGCGGCGAATCCGTTCCCGTGGCAACCGAGGCTGCGATCGACCGCTTTCTCGAGCACGGCGGCCTGTCCGCCGCGACGCGGCGCGCCTACGCCTCGGACCTGCGCGCATTCTCGGCGTGGCTCGACGGGCGTGGGCTCACCCTCGACGACGTGGACGTCCGCACCCTCGCGGACTGGGTCACCGACCTCGGGCGGGGATCCAGGCGACTCGCTCCGGCGACGATCGCGCGGCGACTCGCGGCGGTCCGCGCATGCCTCCGCTTCACGTACGGCGCTGCGCGCGTCCCCGACGCCGCCCTCGCCCCGCGCCGCGCCCGGCGCCTGCCCGACGCACCGAAGGCCGCCGACGTGGAGGCGCTGCTCGAGCTCGCTGACGGGAGCGAGCCGCTCGACCTGCGCAACCGCGCCCTCCTCGAGCTCCTGTATTCCGAGGGGCTCCGGAGCGCCGAGGCGGTCGGGCTCGACCTCGCCGACGTCGACTTC
>JBOHBB010000093.1:0-9785 GCA_050698135.1 Gaiellaceae bacterium | reverse complement strand
GGCTCGTCGGCGGCGTCCTCGCCGAGCCTCCCTCGGCCGGATCGACGCCCGCCGCCCCTGCGGCGCTCGCAGAGCGCGCGCTCGCCGGGGCGGCGGGTGCGGTCTCGGCGGCCACCGTCGCCGCGCTCGAGCAGCGGGTCGACGCAACTCCGCAGGACGCCGAGCTCCTCACCCAGCTCGGGTTCGCGTACCAGCTCCGCTGGCGAGAGACGGGCGACGCGGGATTCCTCCCACGTTCGGACGCGGCGCTCCGACGGGCGGTGCGCGTCCGCCCGCAGGAGGCGAACGCGGTCCTCGGCCTCGGCTCGCTCGCGCTCATCCGGCATGACTTCGGGGACGCGCTCGCTCACGGCCGAAAGGCACGGCGCCTGCTTCCCGGGTCCGCTCGGCCGTACGGTGTGATCGGCGATGCACTCGTCGAGCTCGGCCGGTACGACGCGGCGTTCCGGGCGTTCGAGCGCATGGTCTCGCTCCGGCCCGGACTCGCCTCATACGCGCGGATCGCCTACGCGCGGGAGCTCGTCGGCGACCGCACGGGAGCGGTCGCAGCGATGCGGCTCGCCCTCGGCGCGGCGGGCGGCCAGCCGGAGCCCACTGCCTGGGCGCTCGTCGAGCTCGCGAAGCTCGAGCGCGGGCTCGGGCGGCGCCTCGTCGCCAGCCGTCATGCGCGGTCAGCGCTTCGCGTGGTTCCAGGCTACCCCGCGGCTCGTGTCGAGCTCGCCCGGATCGACGCCGCCCGTGGCCGCCTCGAACGGGCGATCGCCGAGGCGAAGCGCGCGGCCGACGCCCTCCCGACCGCTTCGGCGGTCGGGCTCCTCGCAGAGCTCCTCGACCGCGCGGGTCGTCACGGGGAGGCGAAGCGCCAGCGCGCCACCGTGGCGGTCATCGACCGGCTGCTCGAGGCGAACGGCGTCCGCGTCGACCTCGAGTCCGCCGTCTACCGCGCCGATCACGCCATCCGCCCGCGCGAGACCGTCGAGCTCGCACGCCGTGCCAGGGCGGCGCGGCCCTCGATGCACGGGGACGACGCCCTTGGCTGGGCACTTGCCCGTTCGGGCCGGTGCGGCGATGCGCTGCCCTTCGCGCGGCGTGCGCTTCGCCTGCGGACGAAGGACCCCCTCCTCTTCTTCCACCGCGGATACGCCGAGGGGTGCGCGGGAGACCGGGCTGCGATGCGGGACTGGTACCGGCGCGCGCTCGCCCTCGACTCGGAGTTCTCTGTCCGCTGGGCGCCTGTGGCCGCAGCGGCCCTCGGAGACGGGTAGCGGAGGTCCGGATCCGGTTGCCTGGCTAGGCTGCGCGCGTGCTTCGGCGACGGCGCGTGACCACTGCGTTCCTCGCTGCCGTCGCGATCTTCGTCGGCGGGTTCGCGCTCGCGTCGTGCGGCGGGGACGACGGCGAGGCGTCGGCGACGACGACCGAGACGACGCCTCAGACGACCACGACCGAGACGACGACGCAGTCGACCACCGAAACCACCACCGAGCCTCAGGTCGAGCAGCCGACCATCGTTCGCATCAGAGTCGTGAACGGCGCACCGCAGGGTGGGATCGCGCGGCGGACCGTCGACCAGGGGGATCGTGTCGTGCTCGTCGTCCGGTCCGACGTCGCGGACCACGTGCATCTGCACGCGTACGACGTCATGCGCGACGTCGCACCCGGCCGGCCGGCGCGGCTCCCCTTCCGGGCGACGATCCCGGGCCGCTTCGAGGTCGAGCTCGAGGATCGGGGCGTCCCGATCGCAGACATCACCGTCGAACCGTGAACAACGCTCGCCCGCGGCTCGCGGTTGGGGAAACACCGCCAGGCCCCGGCGAGATGCTGGGGGAACCTCCCGGTTCCACCAGGCCCCTTCCCCTGGTCCGCTTCGCGGACAAGACGTTCCGCGTCTTCCCCACGCCCCTCCCCGCTCATGGGCCAAGAGCTTGCCCATGAGCCCCCTCGCCCACGGGATCGGGGTCGTCCGCGATCTGCCGATACCCGCCGTCTACTTCTTCGTCGGCGCCGTGGTCGTCCTCGTCGCGTCATTCGTCCTCCTCGTCGTCCTCTGGCGCCGCCCGCTGCTCGAGGCCCATGCGGACGGCCGCCGGCTTCCGGCGCCGATCGGGCGGGTCGTGCTCTCACGCGCAGTGCGGGTCCTCCTCGGCGCGGTATCTGTCGGGCTCCTCGTGCTGACGCTGTCGACGGCGCTCTTCGGGACGACGGTCGTGCTCCTCAACTTCGCCCCGACGTTCGTCTACATCACCTTCTGGCTCGGGCTCCCGCTGCTCTCGATCCTGTTCGGGAACGTCTGGAGCGTCCTCAGCCCCTGGCGGTCGCTCGCCGACGCGACGGTGTGGCTGCTCGACCGCAGCGGCCGGGAGGCCCGGCCAGTCCTCGAATGGTCGGGGGCCTGGGGGCGCTACCCGGCGGCGGCCGCGCTGTTCGCGTTCGTCGCGCTCGAGCTGGCGCACCCGCAGCCCGACTACCCGCGAACGCTCGCGATCGCGATCGCGCTGTACTCGTACTGGGCGCTCGCGGGCATGGCCGTCTTCGGGCGCGACGCGTGGACCCGGCACGGAGAAGGCTTCGCCGTCGCGTTCGGGCTGCTCGCGCGGATCGCCCCGTTCGCTGCCCGGAACGGCTCGGTGGTCGTCCGCTGGCCGTTCACGGGCCTCGCCGGGGACGACCGCGTTCGCGGCACGCTCGCGTTCGTCGGTGTCCTCCTCGGGTCGACGGCCTTCGACGGGTTCAGTCGCACGAGCACGTGGTCGGACCTGCTGACCGACCTGCGCCGGGAGCTCGCAACGTCTTCCCAGCGCGTGGTCGACCTCGCGACGACGTTCCTCAACATCGGGGGTCTCACGCTCCTGATCGTCGTGATCCTCGCCGCGTATCTCGCGGCGGTGGCTGCAGCGCAGGCAATCGGTCGCGTCGACCGGTCGCTCGTCCCCGACTTCGTGCTGCCCCTCGTCCCGATCGCCGCCGCGTACCTCGTGGCGCACTACTTCACGCTCTTCATCCGGGAAGGGCAGTTCATAATCACGCTCGTCTCCGATCCGTTCGGGCGGGGGTGGGACCTCTTCGGGACGGCCGACTACGCACCGAACCTCGCGCCGGTCTCACCCGAGACCGTGTGGTACGTGCAGGTCGCCGCGCTCGTGGTCGGGCACGTCGCCGGCCTTGCGGTCGCGCACGACCGGGCGGTCGCGGTGTTCGAGGGCCGGCGCCGCACGCTCGAGGCGCAGCTTCCGATGCTCGCCCTGATGGTGCTGTATACGCTCGGCGGGATGTGGCTGCTGACGCGTGGCTAGTCGCGCACGGAGGCCTCGCCGGCGCGATCGTCGAGGCGGCGATCGTGCTCGCGCTCGTAGCCGTGCTCGTTGCCGTGTGGCTCCGCGAGCGGCGAGCCGATCGCGAGGACGAGTCGGGCCTCAGCGACTCCGAGCCGCCGGGGTAGGGACGACGAAGCCGGCGTAAAGGAGGACCGCCGCGATCGCGAGCGCAGGCGCGAGAGCCCCCACGCCGAGCCCGGCGAGCCCGGTCCCGACGGCGGCCACCCCGACGCCAGCAAGGACGAGCGCGTTCCCGACGGGCCTGCGACGGAAGGACGCGACCGCCACGCCGACCACGGCGAGGGTCCCGAGCGTGTTCCCGACGATGGCGAGGGCACGGGCAGGCCAGAGGTCGAGGACGTCCTGTGCCTCGGGGACGTCGGAGCCGGAGAGGTCGCCGGAGAGCGGCATGGCGAGGGCGACTCCGACGGCGAGGCCGACGTAGACGAGCGCCACCTTCGCGACATGGTGGCGCCCCGCCAGGAGCAGCGACCCGGTTCCGAGGAGGGCCGCGCTCAGGAGCGCTCCGCCGAGGTAGTAGACGCGGAACGCCTCTTCGCTCCAGCCGGCCGCCGCGCCCCAGGCGAGGGCCCCGGAGGCCATCGCGAACGAGGCCAGAGCCGCCGCCCACGCCGCATGGGCCGGCGAGCGGACCGCCCGGTAGCGGCGTACGAGATCGCCGGAGAGGCGCAGCGTGAGCAGCGCGGCCGCGAAGGCGAGGAGGGCATCCATGGCCGCGGACTGTAGAGCGCGCGCGCCGGAGCACGGCTCGGTGGTGCCGACGGTCGAAATCGCGAGTCACGACCTGGACCTCGGGAGGGCGGGCCATGCCTCATGGGCCTCCCCGGCGCCTTTTGCGGCTGTCCAGCCCGATGCTCCCCTCGATTGCATGTGACGCGTGCTCGTCGTAGTCGCCGAATCCGGGCGCGGTAGTCTCCGGGCGATGGCGGGGAAGCGGTACCTGATGGCGCCCGGGCCGACGCCCGTCCCGCCCGAGGTCCTCGCGGCGGGAGCCGAGCCGGTGTTGCACCATCGCGGTCCCGATTTCCGCGAGGTCATGCGCCGTTGCCTCGGGCGGCTCCAGCAGGTGCTGCAGACGGAGAACGACGTCCTGCTCTTCACGGCGTCCGGGTCCGGTGCATTCGAGTCGGCCGTCGTCAACCTGCTCTCGCCCGGCGAGCGCGTTCTCGCGGTCTCGGCCGGGGAGTTCGGGGAGCGCTGGGCCACGATCGCGGCCAGCTATGCCGCGGATGTGCAGGACCTCCGCTACGCCTGGGGAGAGACGCCGCGCGCCGAGGACGTCCGCGCACGCCTCGAGGAGACCGGGGCCGGAATCGTCTTCCTCGTCCACTCCGAGACCTCCACCGGCGTCGTCGCCGATGTCCACTCGCTGGCGCGGGCTGCGCGCGAGGCCGGCGCGATCGTCGTCGTCGACGCCGTCTCCAGCCTCGGAGCGGTGCCGCTCGAGACCGACTCCTGGGAGCTCGACGTCGTCGTGTCCGGGTCGCAGAAGGCGCTCATGACCCCGCCAGGCCTCTCGCTCACGTCGGTGTCGCCCGCGGCGTGGGACCGGTGCGCGAGGACGACGACGCCGAGGTTCTACTTCGACTGGGCGAAGCTCCGCGCCTCGCTCGAAACAGGGACAACGCCGTTCACCCCCGCGGTGTCGCTCGTCATGTCGCTCGACATCGCGCTCGGCCTGCTCCTCGAGGAGGGCCTCGAGGCCGCGTTCGCGAGACATGCGGCGCTCGGCCGCGCGTGCCGTGAGGGCGCGAAGGCCATGGGCCTCGAGCTCTTCTCTCCGGACGAGGAGCGCTCGGCGGTCGTCACCGCGATCCTCACGCCCGAGGGCGTCGATGCGCGAGAGCTCGTCCTGGCGCTCCGCGACCGCTTCGGCATCACGGTCGCGGGCGGGCACGGGGATCTCGCCCCGCGCATGTTCCGCATCGGCCACATCGGCTACTACGACGTGTTCGACATCACGACCGCGCTCGCGGCGGTGGAGCTGCTGCTCGTCGAGGACGGGGCGGACGTCGAGCGCGGGATCGCGGTGAGCCGAGCGCTCGAGGCGTACCGCTCGACCGTCCGTGCCTGAGAGCTCCGAGCGCCTCAGGGTGCTCGTGCGGGAGCCGATCGCCGAGTCGGGGCTCGAGCTCCTGCGCAGCCGCTTCGAGGTCGTCGAAGACTCCGACTCCGATCTCGGCGAGCTGATCGGGGACTTCGACGCGATCGTCGTCCGATCCTCGACGTCCCTCGATGCCGGCCTGATCGAGCGGGCGGGACGCCTCAAGGTCATCGGGCGCGCAGGGGTCGGTGTCGACAACGTCGACGTCGACGCCGCGACCCGGCGCGGCATCGTCGTGGCGAACGCGCCCGAGGCGACCGTCGTCTCCGCCGCCGAGCACACGCTCGCCCTCCTGTTCGCCGTCGCGCGGAGCGTCCCGCAGGCGCACATGGCGCTCAAGCAGGGCACGTGGGACCGAGGCCGGTATGCCGGGATCGAGCTGGCCGGGAAGACGCTCGGCGTCCTCGGCCTGGGACGGATCGGCCGGCAGGTCGCGCGGCGTGCCGTCGGGCTCGGGCTCCGCGTCGTCGCGTACGACCCGTACGTCGCGCTCGATCGTTTCCGTGAGCTCGGCGTCGAGCCCGCGCCCACGCCCGAGGACGTGTACCGGGAGGCAGACCTGATCACGCTCCACCTGCCACTGAACGACGAGACGCGAGGGCTCCTCGACGGAGGCGCGTTCGCGCGGATGCGCGACGGGGTCAGGATCGTCAATGCCGCCCGCGGCGAGCTCGTGGACGAGGACGCGCTTCGCGACGCGATCGGGTCGGGCAAGGTCGCGGGGGCGGCGCTCGACGTCTTCGGTCAGGAGCCCTACGCGGGACCGCTGCTCGAGCTCGACGAGGTCGTCGTGACGCCTCACCTCGCGGGATCGACGACCGAGGCCCAGGATCGCGCGGGGCTCATCATCGCCGAGCAGGTCGCCGCGGCGCTCCAGGGCGAGCTCGTGGAGACGGCGGTGAACATCCCGATCGTCGAGCCCGCCGACCTCGAGGTGCTGGGGCCGTACATCCCGCTGGCGGCGAAGCTCGGCCGCCTCTCCGCTGCTCTCGTCCGCGGCCGTCCGCGCCGGATCCTCGTCGCCGCGCACGGGCCGCTCTCCGAGTACGACACGCGGCTGCTGACCGTGGCCGCGCTGAACGGCGCGTTCCAGGACCGCGTCGACCAGGCAGTGAACTACGTCAACGCGCCTGTGATCGCCGCCGAGCGCGGGATCGAGGTCTCGGAGCAGCGCCACGCTGGCTCGCACCACTACACGAACCTCGTCCGCGTGGTGGTGGAGGCCGACGACGAGCGGAGCGAGGCCTCGGGGACGACCGTCGGGCCCGAGCACCGCCTCTTCCTCGCCGAGGCGCTCGGTTTCGACATCGACATCGAGCTGGCGCCGAGGATGGCGTTCCTGATCTACGACGACATGCCGGGCGTCATCGGACGCGTCGGCACGATGTTCGGCGAGGCGGGCGTCAACATCGCGAACATGGCGGTCTCGCGCACGAAGGCGGGTGGGAAGGCCCTGATGGCGTTCTCGATCGACTCAGCGGTTCCGCCGGCTCTCGTCGAGCGCGTCGCGGAGTCCGGCTTCGACGACGCCCGCTTCATCACGCTCGGCTGAGGCGCGCCCTCGGCCCGCTAGATTGCCCCCGTGGAGACGACCTGGCCCGAGGCGGTCGAGCGGGTGTCTTCCTTCATCCGCGAGGCCGGAGCCGAGGTAAGGATCGAGCAGTTCCCCGACGGCACGCCGACCGCGGCCGACGCTGCGGCAGCGGTGGGGTGCGAGCTCGACCAGATCGTGAAGTCCCTCGTCCTCGTCTGTGACGACCGGCCCGTGGTCGCGCTCGTTCCGGGCGACCGCCGCGGGGACCCGGAGAAGATCGCGCGCGAGGCCGGAGCCTCGGGCGCGCGCGTCGCGTCACCGGAGGAGGTCCGGAAGGCGACGGGCTTCGAGCCGGGCGCGGTCGCTCCCTTCCCGCTCCCGGGCGTGGAGCTCGTGCTCCTCGAGCGCGTACTGCTCAGGCACCGGCTGGTGTGGGTGGGCGCCGGCTCGTCGAGTCACATGGCCGGTCTCGCCCCCGCCGAGCTCGGGAGGCTGGCGCGCGCCCGGCCGACCGACATCGTGCAGGAGCCGCCACCCGCCTCCGCAGCCCGCTGAAGGTCTACGATTCCGCCAACTCGAAGGAGCGCTAACTCGATGCAAGAGACCGAGAAGATCTGGATGAACGGCGAGCTCGTGGACTGGGCCGACGCGAAGGTGCACGTCGGCGCGCACGGCCTCCACTACGGCTCGGGTGTCTTCGAGGGCATCCGCTGCTACGAGACCGCCCGCGGCCCGGCCGTCTTCCGACTTCACGAACACCTGCGGCGCCTCGAGCACTCGGCGAAGGTGCTCTTCATGGAGCTCCCGTACTCCGTGGAGGAGCTCCGGGCCGCCACGCACGAGCTGATCGCGGCCAACGGCCTCCAGTCCTGCTACGTGCGGCCGATGGCCTTCTACGGGTACGGCGAGCTCGCTGTCGGGACGACGGGCAACCCCGTCGACGTGGTGGTCATGAGCTTCCCGTGGGGCGCCTACCTCGGCGAGGAGGGACAGCGCACGGGCATCACGACGAAGATCTCGACCTGGGAGCGCATCGGCCCGAACGTGATCCCGCACGTTGCGAAGGCCACGGGCGTCTACCTCAACTCGCTGCTCGCCACGACCGAGGCGCGCCGTGCGGGATACGACGAGGCGATCATGCTCTCCGCCGACGGCTACGTCGCGGACGGCCCCGGCGAGAACATCTTCGTTGTCAAGGACGGGCGGCTGCTGACGCCTCCGCTCTCGATGTCGATCCTCCCGGGCATCACGCGCGACACGATCATCCACATCGGCGAGGCGCTCGGGTACACGGTCGAGGAGGCGATGCTCATCCGCACCGACCTCTACCTCGCCGACGAGGTGTTCATGGTCGGGACGGCGACCGAGGTGGCGCCGGTGCGGGCCGTCGACGACCGGGAGATCGGCGTCGGCCCCGTGACGCTCGAGCTGCAGAAGGCGTACCTGGCAGCGGTGCACGGCCTCGACGACCGGTGGAGCGACTGGCTCGACGTCGTCGAGATGTCGCGCTCGCCGGCCGCGGCGTAGTGTCCGCGCTCCGGCAGGTCCCGCTCTCGAGCCCGTGGCTCGACGAGCGGGAGGAGGAGCTCGTCCTCGACGTCCTGCGCTCCGGCCGGCTATCGCTGGGCCCGGCGATCGACCGCTTCGAAGAGGCGTTCGCCGAGGCGGTCGGAGCGCCGTACGCGGCGGCGGTCTCGAGCGGCACCGCGGGCCTCCATCTCCTCTGCGTCACGGCCGGAGTCGGCCCCGGCGACGAGGTGATCACCTCCCCATACTCGTTCGTCGCCTCGGCGAATTGTGCGATCTACCAGGGGGCAACGCCCGTGTTCGCCGACCTGGACCGGCGCACGCTGAACCTCGATCCTGCGGCGGTCGAGGCCGCGATCTCGGAACGGACGCGCGCGGTGGTCGCCGTCGACATCTTCGGCTACCCCTGCGAGCTCGACGAGCTGCGGGCGCTCTGCGTGCGTCACGGCATCGGACTGGTGGAGGACGCGTGCGAGGCGCTCGGCTCCCGGTATCGCGGCCGCCCCATCGGGTCGCACGGCCCGCCGGCGGTCTTCGCCTTCTACCCGAACAAGCAGATCACGACCGGCGAGGGCGGCATGGTCTCGACGCACTCGGAGGAGGAGCACCGGCTGCTGAAGAGCCTGCGCAACCAGGGCCGCGCCGACTCGGGCGGCTGGCTCGAACACGCTCGGCTCGGCTTCAACTACCGGATCGACGACGTGCGCGCCGCGATCGGGCTGGCGCAGCTCGACAAGCTCGATGCGATCCTCGAGCGGCGGGGCGCCGTGGCCGCGCGGTACGGCCGGCTGCTCTCGGGCATCGCCAGCCTGGAGCTGCCCTGCGCCGACGACGGCGACCACGAGCGCTCCTGGTTCGTGTACGTCGTCACCCTCCCGCAGGGGATGGACCGGGAGGGCGTCATCGCCTCGCTCGACGCGCAGGGCGTGCAGACCGCCCGCTACCTGCCCTGCATCCACCTGCAGCCGTACATGCGAGAGCGCTACGGCTTCCGCGAGGGGCTCTGCCCCGTGGCCGAGGACGTGAGCGCGCGCACGCTCGCCCTTCCCTTCCACGCGCTCCTCGAGGAGGACGACCAGGCGTACGTGGCGGAGACGCTCGCGTCGGCGCTCGAACTTTGAGCAACGCGCGTCTGTGAGGGCACCGTCGCAGGGCGAGGCGCTCGCGGTGTGGACGATCGCGGCTCTCGACGTGCTCGCCGTCCTCGTTACGTACTCCCGTCTCGACCCGAGCGAGCTCTACAGCGTCACCCACGAAGGGATCGCCGGCGGGCTCGGACGGGCGC
>JBOHBB010000092.1:0-8236 GCA_050698135.1 Gaiellaceae bacterium | reverse complement strand
GCATCGACTGGGGCCAGGCGGAGGCGCTCGCGTTCGCCTCGCTCCTTGTCGAGGGGATCCCGATCCGGCTCACCGGCCAGGACACGGAGCGAGGGACGTTCTCGCACCGACACCTCGTCCTCCACGACGTCGAGAACGGGCACCGCTACGTCCCGATCCAGCATTTGCCGGACACCCAGGCGTCCTTCGAGGTCTTCAACTCGCCGCTGTCCGAGCAGGCCTGCGTGGGATTCGAGTACGGCTACTCGGTGGCCGCGCCGGAATCGCTCGTCCTCTGGGAGGCGCAGTTCGGCGACTTCGTCAACGGCGCGCAGGTGATCGTCGACCAGTTCCTCGTCTCAGGGCTCTCGAAGTGGCGGCAGACCTCCCGGCTGACGCTGTTGCTGCCGCACGGCTACGAGGGGAACGGCCCGGAGCACTCGAGCGCGCGGCTGGAGCGGTTCCTCCAGCTCGCGGCCCAGGACAACATCCGCGTCGTCAACTGCACGACCGCCGGGCAGTACTTCCACCTCCTGCGCCGCCAGGCGCTCGACGCGACCGCCCGCCCGCTCGTCGTCATGACGCCGAAGGGCCTCCTCCGCCTCCGACAGGCGACGTCGACCCTCGAGGAGCTCGCCAGCGGGTCGTTCCGGACCGTGCTGGACGACGCCGTCGAGGATCGCGGAGCGGTGACGCGGCTCGTCCTCTGCTCAGGGAAGATCTACTACGACATCGCGGGGCACGAGGCGCGCGCCTCCGCGCCCCCCGTCGCCGTCGCGCGGGTCGAGCGGCTCTACCCGTTCCCGCTGGAGGCGGTAGCCGGCGTCATCGCGTCGTACCCGTCCCTGCGCGAGATCGTCTGGGCCCAGGAGGAGCCGCAGAACATGGGCGCCTGGCGCTCGCTCCGGCATCGCCTCGAGGAAGCGGCGGCCGCCGCAGCCGGCGTCGAGCACGTGGCCTACGTCGGCCGTCCCTGGCGCGCGAGCCCGAGCGAGGGCTACCCGACGGTGCACCAGCACGAGCAGGACCGGATCGTCAGAGATGCGCTCGGCATCGCCGGTACACCATCGGGTTGACGAGGCGCGGCGGACCGCGCAGGTGGCGGGCTTGCGACAGACGCGCGAGCCCTGGGTATCTCGGGCGGGTAGCTACGCGCGGGCGCGCGATCGGCGCCAGACCGAGCTCGCGACCCGCGGGCCGTGGCGGCCGGCCGCCCAGAGCATGCGCCGACGCTGGCTCGCGGGCAGGCGCTTCCAGACCTTGAACAGGAAGAGGACGAGCGTGGCGGCCCTGAAGAGCAGTGGCATGAGCCGAGGATACCCGCTTCGGGACATGCTCTACCCCGGCTCCCGCCGCGGGGTCAGGTAGAATCCGGCCGCTTTCGCGGCATGTCGGACCTCGAAGACCTCACCGCAGTCGAGACGGATTCCCTCTTTGCAGAGGCGATCAAGGAGCATCTCGCCCTCAAGGCCCGGAACGCGGGCCTCGACGGCGACATGCCTCTCGACCCGTATCTCGACGGCGACCCGATGGAGAATCACCCGCTGTTCAAGAGCGAGGAGCAGGCGAGGATCGAGGAGACGCTCGACGGCGAGCCTGCCGAGCAGCTGAGCTCCACGCGGCTGCCGTGGCCCGGCGAGGAGACGGCGGAGAACGTCGAGGGTGCCGCCCTCGACGAAGCGCTCTGGACCGGGCGCCCGCGCGACTTCGACTGGGGCGACTAGCTTTCTCTGGCAGTCCAAGGGGTCGGGCCCGACGGGCCGGACCCCGCCCGTGCCCGTCCGGTAGGGTCGCGACATGACCCCCGATGAGCGCCTTCAGCGCTACGCCGAGCTCGCCGTCCGTGTCGGAGCGAACGTCCAGACGGGCCAGGACGTCGTCGTGACGTGCCTCGTCGAGCACGCGGAGATCGCCCGCGCGGTCTCACGCGAGGCATTTCGCGCCGGCGCACGTCACGTCATCGTCCTCTACTCCGACCTGCACGTTCGCCGTGCGTCGATCGAGCTCGGCCCCGCCGACGAGCTCGGCTGGTCGCCGCCGTACATGCTCGACTGGGTTCGCAGGTGGGGCGACGAGCGTCCGACGCTGATCTCCCTCACCGGGAATCCCGACCCCGAGCTCCTCTCCGACCTCGACCCTGCACTCGTCGGCAAGGCGGACCCTCGTGACCTGCGCGCAGCCACCCTCGAGCACATCGGCGCGAGACGGTTCAGCTGGACGATCGTCGCAGCGCCGAACGCCGGCTGGGCGACGCAGGTCTTCGGCGAGCCGGACGTCGAGCGGCTGTGGGACGCGGTCTCCGTCGCGATCCGGCTCGACGAACCGGACCCCGTCGCAGCCTGGCGTGCTCATGTCGAGCGGCTGAACGCGAGGGCTTCCGGGCTGAACGAGCGCGCATTCGATCGTGTCCGCTTCCGCGGCCCGGGCACCGACCTCACCATCGGCCTGCTCCCCGCCTCGCGCTGGACCGCCGGCTCGCTCGAGACCGAGACCGGGATCGAGCACATCCCGAACATGCCGACCGAGGAGGTCTTCACGTCTCCCGACTGGCGGCGCGCCGACGGTCATGTGCGCTCCACGATGCCGCTCGTGACCTCCGGGACGCGCGTCTCCGATCTCGAGGTTCGCTTCGAGGAGGGGAAGATCGTCGAGGTGAACGCGTCGACCGGTGCGGAGGTCATCAGGCAGCAGCTCGCGATCGACGACCAGGCTCCGTACCTCGGCGAGGTCGCGCTCGTCGACGGCTCCTCGGCGGTGAAGCGCACGGGGCTCGTCTTCTGCGACACGCTCTTCGACGAGAACGCCGCCTGCCACATCGCCTTCGGCGGCGCGATCAAGGAGGCCGTCGAGCTCGACCTCGACGGGGGAGCACCGCCAGAGGAATGGCTCGCGGCCGGCGTCAACGTCTCCGGGATCCACACGGACTTCATGATCGGCGGCCCCGAGGTCGAGGTCGACGGTCTCGACGCGGACGGCGCCGCGACGCCGATCATCCGCGACGACGCCTGGCAGCTGTCGTAGCGCACCGCTCGAGCGCGAATTTTCCGCACAACCACGCCGCGTGACAGCGGTCTGTCGCGTTCGCGCGCAGATCGATGTCTGGAATGCCCTTGACAGACATCGGTAGTGATGTCATAGTGATGTCACGATGCAGCTGGACAGCCACATCGACGCGATCCAGCAGGACCTCGCCACGACCGCGAGCCTCGGCGACGAGGCCACGGCTGAGGCGGCGCGCCGCCTGAGCGACGCACTCGGCTCGACGCTCCACCTCCGCCTGCTCGACCTCCTCGGCGAGGCGGCGCTCGAGCTCTCCGGCCAGCTCGGCACCGCGCGCATCGAGGTGAGGCTCGCCGGCCGCGACCCCGAGCTCGTCGTCGTCAGCGAGGAGAACGCGGACGCGACGCCGCTCGCCGTCGGCGAGGAGCTGTCCGGCCGCATCTCGCTCCGGCTCCCCGAGTCCTTGAAGGCCGCCGTCGAGGCCGCAGCCGCCCAGGAAGGCATCTCTACGAACGCCTGGCTCGTCCGGACGATCGCGCACTCGCTCCACACGCGCACGACCCGGAAGCCCGGCCGCAACCGAATGCAGGGCTACGCCCAGGGCTGAAAGGAGAACGTCATGCTTCTCGCCCCACTCCCCTTCGATTACGCCACCCTCCTCGACCCCGGTGACCGCGTGCGCAAGGCGCGCAAGGCCACCTCCGGACGGCGCGTCCGCGGCACTGCCGGAGCGCCCAGGAACCGGTGACGAGGATGCCCGTGTTCGACACGCCAGGGAGCGTTTCCCTCCATATCCGACTCCCAGGTGGACGCGTCAGGGTCACGACGGCCGAGGAGCCGCGCACCAGCGTCGAGCTCGTCCCGACCGGCCGTCGTGGCTCCGACGCCGTCGAGAACGTCGAGATCCGGGCGGAGGCGCGCCCCGGCGGCCACCGGATCGTCATCGAGGAGAAGGACCGCATTCGCTGGGGCCCGATCCGGATCTCCTGGGGCGCCGACGTCGAGGTCCGCATCACGTGCCCGCCGGGCGCCGACCTCGATCTCTCCGGCGGCTCGACCGACCTCCGCGTCGAGGGCGACCTCGGCAAGGTGTCGGTGCGCACGGCGTCCGGCGACGTCAAGCTCGGTGCGGTTCAGCAGGAGCTCCAGGTGAAGACCGCGAGCGGCGACGTCGTCGTCGGCGCGATCGAGGCCGACGGGACGGTGAACACCGTGTCGGGCGACATCGACGTCGAGCGCGTCGAGGGCTCGCTCCTCGCGCGCGCCGTCTCCGGCGACGCCAGGATCATCTCCGTGCGCGGGCCGCTCACGCTGACGACGACCTCGGGCGACGCGCGCATCGAGTCCGTCGAGGCGGGAGAAGTCACCTTCCAGTCGGTCTCCGGCGACGCACGCATCGGCGTGAGCCGCGGGACGCGCGTCTGGATCGACGCGACCTCGGTCTCCGGCGACCTCGAGTCCGAGCTCGGTCTCGCAGACCACGAGGACACGTCGGAGAGCGAGGCGTCGGAGACCGACACCGCGCAGGGGTCGGTCGTCCCGCTTCAGATCAAGACCGTGAGCGGCGACGTCACGATCGTGCGCGCCGTCGGATCCACGCGAGGCTGATCGCTACGGGCCGGCGGCCCGCACGGCCGCGATGACCTCGTCCTCACGGCCTTCGACGAGCAGGTCGGCGAGCTTCCGGTTGCCCGTCAGCCCGAGCGGGGACGTCATGACGACGTACAGGCGCGTCTCGTCGAGCCCCGCCTCGCGCGCGGCCGCGACGATGCGGCTGACGCCGCGCCGCGGCTTCCACGACTCGAACTGCCAGGCGGGGTAGTGCCAGTCGCCCGAGCCGGGCTCGCGTACGGCGATGAGCTCGCCCGCCCGGCGCATCGCCTCGATCTTCAGCGGGTCGACGGCGAGCCGCTCCGCGAGCCAGCTGCCGGAGAGACTGTCCGCGTAGCGGTTCTCGGCGGTCGCGCTCATGTGCACCGCAGCGTATCGCCCGGGCTCGAGGGTGTGGACCGCATGAGGCGTTGCCGATACGGACGGCATGCGGCGAATCGTCCTCGTCTGCGCGTTTTCCGCCCTCACGCTCGCGACGGGCGCCGCCGACGCGCGCCCGGACGCGGCGCGCTCGTGGGCGGCGCCGCAGATCCAGGCCGTCGTCGACGAGGGGCTGCTCGGGCTGAGCGTCGAGGGCTTCCGCCCGGACGACCCCCTCACGTGGAGCGAGTTCGGGACCGTGCTCGGGGCCCTCGCCGTGCCGGTCCAGTACGAGGACCCGGACCGGCCCGTGACGATCCGCGAGCTCGACGCGGGGCTCGTCACCGCCGTGGGCCTCCGCGTCTCCGCGCGTCAGATCCGGTACGCGGCGACCAGCGCCGGTCTCGCCCCGAAGGCTTCGCTCGGCACCGAGACGGTCGCGCGCATGCTCGGGCTCCGCGTGAACCACCCGCACGGGCAGGACCGGCGCGAGCTCCAGCTCTCGCAGCCGGCGACGCGTGCAGAGGCCGCGTACTCGCTGGCCCGCGTGCTCGCGCTCCAGCCCGCCGAGATCGACGCCGTGCGCAGCGCGGCCGAGGCGTTCGCGATCCCGGAGCTCGACGCCTGGCAGCAGGCGGTTCTGCGGCGCGCCCTGCGCTTCGTGGGCTCGCCCTACGTGTGGGCGGGGACCTCCGAGCGGCCGCAGCAGCTCGGCGCGGGGCTCATGCCGGGCGGGTTCGACTGTTCCGGCTTCGTCTGGCGCGTGTACAAGCTCGAACCCTTCGCGGGCGCCCCCGGCCTCGCCGACGTCCTCCAGGGGCGGACGACGTATGCGATGAGCGGCGAGGTGCCACGCCATGCCCGGGTCGCCCGGGCCGGCCTCCAGCCGGCGGACGTCGTCTTCTTCGGCTCGCGCGGCACGCTCTCGAAGCCCGCCGAGGTCGGCCACATGGGCATCTACCTCGGGAACGGCTGGATGGCGCACTCGTCCGACCGCGGGACGACGCTCGTCCCTATGAGCGGCTGGTACGAGACCCGCCTCGCCTGGGGCCGTAGCCCCCTCGTCGAGGCCGGGCTCTCGTACTAGCCGGCCTCAGGCCGGTTTCTCGCGCCGCTTCGCCTCGAGCTCCGCCTTGATCCGCTCGACGTGCTCGCGGAGCTTCGCGATCCCAGCCTCGCGAGCCGCTCGGTAGGCCCTCCACTCGTCAGGCGTCATCCTCTTCCTCTTCATGTTCCTCCTCGTCTTCGCCTTTCAGGATCGCGAGGATCTGGAGCGTGTCACTCGAGATGTCCGCGAGGCCGCCGATGATGTCCACCACCTCGTCTCGGTAGATCCCCTGTTCGTCGTCCACCCCTTCCAGGGTGCCTGGCCACCGCGTGGCCCGCAAGACGTCCAGAGCGGCCACGTCAGCTGTACTGCGTCGAGTCGGCTTCGAGCGAGGCGAGAAAACGCTCGACCTCGTCCACGGTCGGCGGCGTCGCGCCGGCCCGGGAGCACTGAAGGGTCGCGACAGCCGACGCGACGCGCAGGAGATCGGCGAGCTCGTCGTCGTCCATCCGACCGACCGCTCGCGCATCCAGCCGGCCCGTCTGCCACAGCCTGAAGAGAAGACCTGCGCCGAACGCATCTCCGGCGCCGACGGTGTCGACCACGTCGACGTCGTGCGCGGCGACCCGTGCCCTTGCCGCTGCCGTGCGCGCGATCGCACCTTCGGCACCGAGCGTGAGCACGACGAGCCGCGGCCCTCGGGCGAGGATCGTTTCCACGAGTGCCTCGTACGCGACGCCGGGATAGAGCCAGTCGGCGTCGGCGTCGCTCAGCTTGATCACGTGCGCGCAATCGCCCCAGGACTCGAACCGCCGTACGTAGGCGTCGTGGTCGCCGACGATGCCGGCCCGGATGTTCGGATCGACGACGACGAGACGCTTGCCCGACTCGCGCGCCATCAGCTCCTCGAAAGCCGTGGCGGGCGGATCCGTGGCCAGCGCGAGCGTTCCCACCGAGAGCGCTGCCACTCCGCCGTCGAGCGACGGCAGGTCGTCGATGATCACGTCCGCGTACGCGGTCTCCGCAAGGTAGAAGCTGAAGGTGTGGTCGCCGTCATCCGTGGCGTGGACCAGCGCGAGTGGCGTCGGCGCCGAGCCGCGAAGGACGTACCGTCGATCGACGCCGCTCTCGGCCAGCCGCGCCTCGAGCAGTCGACCGAAGGGGTCGTTGGACAGGCGACCGACGAATGCCACGGGAACGCCCAGCCGCCCCAACGCCACTGCGGTGTTGTACGGGCCGCCCCCGGGATATGGATGAAGTCCGTCGTCGTCTTCGAAGAGGTCGATCAGCGCCTCTCCGGCGACGGCTATCACCGGCTTCACGCGGCCACCGGCTCGATCTCGCCGGAACCGCGCGGGACGAGCTGAACCGAGCACACGATGTGCTCGGAGGCGGAGCGGTCGCCGTCGAGCCTGCGAAACAGGAGCTGCGCGGCAGCGAGCCCGAGTTCGACGGGATCGTGCGCTACGACCGTCACGGGCGGGTCGAGCATCTCCGCGAGCGGGAAGTCGTCGAATCCGACGACGGCGACGCGCCCCCAGAGGTCTCGTGTGCGCAGACCCTTGTACGCCCCGATCGTGAAGTAGTTCTGAGCAGAGACCAGGGCCGTCGGCGCAGCGCCGTCGGAGAAGATCTCGGCGACGCAGCGCTCTGCGTCTTCGACGCTCCGAAGACCCGTACGCACGATCGCCGACTGGAGGTCGAGCCCGTGAGCGCCCAGGGCGTCGGAGTACCCACGGAGGCGCGCCTCAGCGGTCGCGATCGCGAGATCCGCACCAAGGTATGCGATGCGCTCGTGGCCCCGCTCGACCAGGTGCGACACGGCCATGAAGGTGCCTCCGTGATCGTCCGAGGTGACCGAGTCTGCGTCGAGGAATCGCGGCGGGCGATCGACGAAGACGATCGGCGTTCCCAGGCGCACCTCGGGGAGCAGGTAGCTGTGATCGGGCCCGGCCGGCACGACGATCATGCCGTCGACCCGACGGGCGCGAAGCGCGCCGATGAACTCGCGCTCGCGACCGGCATCCTCGTCGCAGCTCCCGGCGAAGACGAGCACCCCGCGCGCGCGCGCAGAATCTTCGACCGCGCGATGAAGGGCCGACATGAACGGGTTGGCGACGTCCTCGAGAACGAGCCCGATCGTCGCCGTCTTCCGGTCCGACCGGCGAAGGTTCGACGCATGGACGTCGTGGCGGTAGTCGAGCTGCTCGATCGCAGCCTGCACCCGGCGCGTCGTTG
>JBOHBB010000091.1:0-25129 GCA_050698135.1 Gaiellaceae bacterium | reverse complement strand
GAGTTGAGCACCGCGGACGCGAGCGCCGACCCCTCGTCCCCATCGGACGCGACCGAGGGCGCCGCGGCACCGAGTGCGAGAGCCATCGTGCTCGCGAGTACGCTCACGCACCGCTTTCGTCGCGAGGAAGTTGCCCGCCTCGAGCGCAGGTACGGCAAGAGAACTGCTGAGCTGTCAGCCACTCATGGACAGAAATACCCACGAGACTCTCGCGTCAGTCATCGACTTCGTGATCATCATTCACCAACGGAATTCTGTGAGTTATGATCAGGCAAGCGCACGACAAGACGAAGGGCGCACTGGATGGAGACGGCCCGCTCGTATTCGACGATCGCCCGAGCTCCGTTCGACGGACGTGACGACCCGAGAGGTCTTCTCCGCGTCTATCGACGGACGGGAGACCCGGCGGCCCGGGAGCGCCTGGTCGAGCTCTACCTCCCGCTCGTCCGAGCGCTCGCGCGGCGTTTCACCTACTGCGGGGAAGGGATGGACGACCTCGTCCAGGTGGGGTCGATCGGTCTGATCAAGGCAATCGACCGGTTCGACCCCGAGCGCGGCTCCGACCTTGCGAGCTTCGCTGTCCCGACGATCACCGGGGAGATCAAGAACCACCTGCGCGACCGCAGCGCGGCGGTCCGCGTGCCGCGCAGACTCGCCGAGCTGAGGCTGAGCCTGAGAGGCTCCCGCGCACGCCTTGCCGCCGGCCTTGCGCGCGCGCCGACACTCTCCGAGCTCGCCCGGGAGGCGGACATCGACGAAGCCCGCGTCGCGGAGGCGATCGAGATGGAACGCGCGGGCACGCTTGTGTCGCTCTCAGGAGCGGATGGAGACCACGACGATGTCCACCCCTTCGTGACCGTCGAGGACGCCTTCGGCGCCTGCGATGATCGCCTCCTCCTCGCGGCGGGCTTCCGCACGCTGGCCGAGCGGGAGCGGAGGATCTTGCACCTCCGGTACTTCGCGGGTCTGAGTCAGGCCGAGATCGCCCGCGAGGTCGGGCTTTCCCAGATTCAGGTCTCCAGGCTGATCCGCGCGTCCCTCGAACGCATGCGATCGGCCCTCGACCAGAACCGACGTGCATCCGCAGTGCCTCGCACCGCCCTGGTGCAGCGGGAAGGTGGCTTGTAGACTCGGATCATGGCGAGAGCGCCGTCGCTCTCCGAGGACAGGACGGCTTCCTATCGGGTTTCGCTCGTTCGAACCGGGGAGGGGCCTGCCGCGACCTGGCTGGCCGAGGTCGACGAGCTGCCGGACTGCTCCGCGCGCGGTGCGACGCCGGAGGAGGCCGTTCGGCGCGTCTGGGCTGCTGCGAGCGGATCTGCGGACGAGGATGCCGCCATCGAGACGCAGACGGCTCCACGGCGCAGCGGGAAGCTTCTCGTTCGCATGCCCGCCACGCTGCACGACGAGCTCGCCTCGGCGGCCGAGAAAGAGGGGGTGAGCCTGAACCAGCTGATCACGGGCGTGCTCGCTGCCTCCGTCGAGTGGCGGACGAACGATGCGGCCCCCGATCGCGGCCGCTTGCTCTCTGGTCGCCTGACGCCGATCGCACTCGCCGCGAATCTCGCCGTGGTCCTCGTCGCGGCGATCGTGGCGATCACGGTCCTCGTCCTCGCGTGGCGCGGTTCGTAGCCGGCCCCGCGACACCTTGTCGACGTTCCGAGCGCCGCAGACCGCCAAACGAACGGACGTCACCTCGGCGTGGCGCCTTGCTGGATCGCCTCGGCTGCTCAGGAAACCCTGAACGTCATCGTCGTCCGCACGCGCGAACCGGAGAGCGTGGCCGCGAGCCCGATCACGAGCCGTTTGCCGCGCGCGCCGGCAGGCACTCGGAACGAGCACCGGGCGATCGAGTTCTCCCACACGAGCCTGATGTTCCTGTAGCGCACACCGCCGATCCAGACGCTGCAGCGGATCGACCCGGGAGCCGGGACGAACTCCACTCGTGCGACGAGCTCGAACGGGCGGGCCGCCTGCGGAGGCCGGGGGGTCGCGGAGATCACGTCCAGTCGAACGTCGGCACCAGCCCCCGGCGCGGAGGACGCGAGAGTCGTTGCCGCAGCCAGCACCACCGCGCCGAACGCGGCGAGTCGGCTGATCATGGAGTTCAGGGTACCGCCTCACGCGGAGCAAGTTCCAGCAGCTTCACGGGCTCGCTCGAGGAGCTGGACGCGCCCACGCGGTTCGCGCTCACCTGAGCGCCCACGTGCAGACTTACCTTGGCGCTTCGAGTTCCGCCGATTCGCCTCGCCGGCGCCACGGAGCGGTGTGGCGCGCTGCAAACGAGAACGACTCCTTCCGTTGCAGATGCGCTGCACTGATCAATCACACTCCGGCGTGCTCGCGAGGGCTGCCTCCACGCATCGCCTCGCTGGACAGCATGCGATGGACTGGCGGACGAATCAGCAGGACGAATCAGCAGCGCCCAGCCTGTACCAGGGACTCACGGGTTGTCGACGCACTTTCCGCCAGGGGTAGACGACGCGAGGCGGGAAAGCAAGCCTGGAGGGGTGGCCCGCATCGACCGCGAGGTTCGGATTGTGCAGCGGATCGACGTCGAGCTCATGCCCCCATCGGGTTCGCATGAGGGACCGCTCGGCTTCGAACTCATCCTCGCGCCCGAGAGTGAGGGAGCCGAACGACGCGGACTCGCGATGGTACAGGACCGCGTCCGGAACGAAGACAATTCGCCAACCTGCATGGCGAAGCTTCAGACAGAAATCGACATCGTTGTAGGCAACCTCGAGCTCTTCGTCCATCCCGCCGAGCTCCTCGAAGACATTCCGGCGCACCAACATGCACGCCCCTGTAACGGCCGAGACACCTCGGGGCAATCGCGCACGATTCACGTATCCCGCGATACCGGCCGGCCTGCCGCGGTACAGATGCTTGGCGTCACCCTCGCCGAGCAGCATCCCGGCGTGCTGGATCGTCTCGTCCTCGTAGAGGAGCATCGCGCCGGTGCCTCCGACGCCGTCCTGGAGCACGTGGCCCACCATTGCCTCGAGCCAATCGTCGGTCACCGCTTCGATGTCGTCGTTGAGGAGGAGTAGCAGCTCGCCGTCGGCCTTCGAAGCGCCGAGGTTCACGGCCCACGCGTAGTTGAACGCACGCTTCGAGTACCTGCACAGACGCACGCGACGATGAGCTTCGAGTTGCGCCAGGTACTGACGCTGTCGCGGCTCGTCGCGCCCGCTCTCGCTGACGACGACGACGACGTCGAGGGACGGATAGTCGGTGTGCTCGAGCAGGCTCCCGATGCATCCGTCGAGGAGCCTCGGATCTCCCGTCGAGGGCACGATGGCGCTCACGCGGGGCGGCGGGTCGGGCAACGCATATCTAACGCTCTGATGGGATCCAACCGGCACGATGTAGGAGCGCTGCCCTCTCGTCTGCAAATGGTCTGCGGTCGCTCGTCGCGCAGCTTCCACCGCGTACGGCTTCTCGCTCACGTCGAGCGCCGCGGACCCCTGGATCGCTCGCCAGTGGTAGAGAACGTGGGGAATGTGCGCGATTCCGTCGGCGGACAGTTCGCAGGTGATCCTCAGGGCCAGGTCCCAGTCCTGACTGCCGTCGTACTCGCTCCGAAACGCGCCGACCTGTCGCGCGAGTTCTGCCCTGAAGACTGCGAAGTGGCAGACGTAGTTCTGCGAGAGCAGAAGTGCCGGGTCCCAGTCCGGCTTGAAGTTGTGTCCGTACCGTCGACCTTCCTCGTCGATTTGATCCTCGTCGGAGTACACGTACCCGACCCGCTCGTCTGCGGCGAACTCGCGAACGGCCAGCAGCAGGGCGTGCGGTCGAACGACGTCGTCGTGGTCGAGCAGCGCGATCAGCTCACCCTGGGCGATGTCGAGCGCCGTATTGGACGCCGCCGAGATGCCGCCGTTCGTCGTGCGATACACGACGCGTATCCGGTTGTCTCGATCCGCGTACTCGTCGAGCACGTGGCGTATGTGCGGCGCGGTGGAGGCATCGTCCGCGATGCAGAGCTCCCAGTTTTCGTACGCCTGGCCGAGAACCGATTCGATCGCTTCACGGAGAACGCGCTCGGGTGAGTTGAACACGGGCATGACCACGGAGACGAGCGGCGCATGGTCGAGGGACTGCGCCATCGAGCGCATCGCGTCGAGATCGTCGATGGTGAGGCTGTCGTAGAGCTCGATCCATCGCTCGTAACTCCCATCCAGGCGCAGCCGATCGGCGCGTCGCGCGCCCTCGCGGGACGCTCGCAGCGAGCGGAGTCGAGTGGGAAGTCTTAGCGTCACCGTCCAGTAGACGACCCGAAGAGTGCTCCAGAGGACGGCGGCGCTGCGACCATGCCTCGACGAAAATCGGCGAAGAGGAGCGGTTAGGCGCCAGGAGGTCGAGGCGTAGACGGAGCTCAGGTCGTGCCGGAGCTCGTCGATCGTCTCCTGTCTGGTGTAGAGGGCCGCTTCACGACGACGGATCGCCCGCTGGAGCCAGTCGATGTGCCTGTCCAGATCCACGTCCCGCGAGCGCAAGCGAGCGGGACCGGGCCCGAGTCGGTCGCCACGGCGCTCCGGCGTCATGCGCCATCCGGGACTACAGGGAGGCACCACGAAAACGATAACCTCGTCGCCGCGTGGTCGCGCGCGAGCACCCCCGCTCGCGCGCGAGGCGCACTTGATCCAATCGTTGGGAGGTAATCGTGCATCTGTTCCGGCGTACGACGAGTGCCGCGGCGGGCTGGATCTTCGCGGAGGAGGTGCTCAGCGCGGTGACCCGCGCCGAGTGTGACCGGCTCGCAGAACTTGCTCGGGACCGCTCCGTCCTCGAGCTCGGCTCGTACTACGGACGCTCCACCATCGCGCTGGCGTCGACCGCGGCGGTCGTGCACTCCGTCGACCCACACGATGGCGGCCCCAGCGAGGCGCCGGGAACGTTGACGCCTTTTCTCGAGGGACTGGAGAGGCACGCCGTCCGTGAGAAGGTCGTCGTCCACGTCGGTCTCTCGACGCAGATCCTCCCGCTGCTGCGAGACGAATCGTTCGACATGGTGTTCATCGACGCGATGCATCAGCGCCCCGAGGTCGACATCGACCTCGTTCTCTCCTCGCGATGCCTCCGAGCCGGAGGATGCCTCGCCCTGCACGACTACGGCCGGGAGGGCGTCCAGGTCGGCGACACCTGGCATCCGTTTGGTGTCACGGAGGCAGTCGACGAGTTCGTCGCTCTGACAGGACTGGGAGGCCCTGAGGTTGTCGACACGCTGGCGGTCTTGTTTGCCGCCGAACGCCGAACCGGTGCCTGGGAAGTCTGGAAGTCAGGCGTCGGCTCGTTCTCGGTTGCCGCTCGCTGACTCCTCGCCGCGGTGGGGACGGAGGTACTCAGGAGGCGCCCTGGCCTCCAGGTCGGCGAGCCGTCGACTCAACTCCTCCTGAGAACGGTGCAGCGCGCTGAGGCTATCGAGCACCGACCGCTCGAAGCGCTGCTGATCCTCGAGGTACGGCCACAGGGCCCGGTGGAGCAGACGGCGGACGAGCGACGTCGGTCGTGATCCGCCTCGCTCGACGAGACCCTCCCCGACTCCCTTGGCGAGCTCCTGCGAGGCCTCGAGAATGGGTGGCCGCGCGTCGTGAGCAGAGAGCCGTGCGCCGACCGCTCCGCGCGAGCGCGCCTCGTCGAGGCGGCTCGAGACGAACGCACTCGTGCGCTCGAGGGAGAAACGATCGAGCAGCTCGTCGCGTGCTCGCCGGCCACGGGCTCGCGCCTCGTCCTGGTGCTCGTACACATGCCGCATGAGCACCGCCGCCGCGTCCACGTCCGGCTCCGCCCACTCGGCCGCCGGCGCATGCGCCCACCAGTCGGAGGGGACGGGAACGAGCCGGTATGGGACGAGATAGCTCGTCTGCTCGTCCATGAAGTCCGTGTTCCCGGAGTAACCGGTCGCGATCACCGGTTTTCCATACGACATCGCCTCTGCAATCGTCAGCCCGAAGCCCTCGCTCCGATGCAGGGAGACGAAGCAGTCGCAGGCAGCGGTGATCGCGTTCTTCGTCTCGACGCTGACGTACGCGTCTCGCACACGGATGTCGGGCCTGTCTCCGACCGCCTCCTCGAGTTCGGCAAGGAGCCGTGGCTTCCGCTCGCGCCCATTGATGGTCTTGAGGATGAGCACCGGGCCCTCGCCCGGCTCGAAGGCACGCGTGAAGGCATCGACGACGGCCTTCGGGTTCTTCCGCTCCGCGCTGACGAAGTCGAACGTGAAGAGGAAGATGTAGGCGTCCGGCAGCGCGAGGTCGGACCGCATGAGCGTCGGCGGCAAGGGCTCCTCCATCGGCAGCGGCGCTACGTAGACAGGAATTTCTGCCTGGGCCGAAACGCTCCGGCGGACGTACTCGCTCGCCACCCACACCTCGTCCAGGAAACGAAAGCCCTCGACGTTTTCGTTCCGGAAGACGCTCGTCTCCCAGAACCACACCCCGATCGAGTACCTGCTCGCGAAGAACTCGACTCCGATGTCGCCGGCGAACGTGTGCAAGTAGTCCGCGTTGAGGCAGATGATGTTCGTGTCGTAGGGAGCAACCGCGGCCGGCTGGCGCCGCAGCGGCTCACGCCGGGTGTTCGGGCTCCGACGATAGGGAATGGACGCGAACGGAACGCCGGCGTGGTCGAGGGCCTGCTCGAGCTTGCGTGCGACCTCGCCCAGACCCAGGTGGCCTTCGAGGAAGCCCGCGAGGTTGACGCCCGGGACTGGGTCGCCGGTGATCCGAGGTGGTCGGGCGAATGCGGCGTCCGCCGTCACGCGCGCTCGACCGTCCACTCGAGCAGCGGCCGCACGACGCCCTTCCACTGTCCGCCAAAGGCCCCGCGGGCCGAGTCGCCCTCGCCGGGGTCGAGGACTTCGAAGGAGACCGCCTCGTAGACCGCGGCGTGGTGCTCGAGCTTCGGGAAGTCCATCGAGCAGACCGCGACCTCGGCGCTCACCGCCCCCTCGTTCAGGAGGTTGCCCGGGATCCAGGCGGTCGCCGCATACTCGCCGGGGGGTGTCGGCTCGTGCCAGCGCTCGTCCGTGTCCATCGCGTTGAAGGCGATCGTCGACTCGCGGTCGAGAACCTTGATCTTCGGGAAGACCGGCTTCCCCGGGCGAAGCACGCGGAAGACCGTCTGGATCCCGATCGGGTGCCGGACATCCACGATTCCCGGCGGCATGCCCTCGTGGGGGAGGATGCGCACGGCCATGATCTTGACGAGGTCGTCGCCAGGCGCCGCGTCCTCCGAGGGCCAGACCCGCTCGACGCCTGCGCTATGCGTCTGGTGGAGATAGTTCGCGATCACCTCGGCCGGGGGCCCGTCCTGGACGACGATGCCGCTGTCGATCTGGATCGCCCGGTCGCAGAGCTGGGCGATGGCCGACAGGGCGTGGGAGACGAACAGCACCGTACGTCCGGCGCTGCCGAGCTCCTCCATCCGCCCGAGGCAGCGCCGCTGGAACTCCGCGTCCCCGACCGAGAGCACCTCGTCGACCAGCATGATCTCCGGCTCGAGGTGCGCGGCGACGGAGAAGGCGAGCCGGACGTACATCCCGCTCGAGTAGCGCTTGACCGGGGTGTCGATGAACTTCTCGACGCCCGAGAACTCCACCATCGCGTCGTACCGCTGGTCGATCTCCCGGCGCTTCATCCCGAGGATCGAGCCGTTCAGGTAGATGTTCTCGCGGCCGGTGAGCTCGGGGTGAAATCCCGTCCCGACCTCGAGCAGGCTGCCGACCCGCCCTCGGATCTCGACACGTCCCGACGTGGGTGTCGTGATCCGCGTCAGCACCTTGAGCAGGGTCGACTTGCCCGCGCCGTTGCGGCCGATGACGCCGAGCACTTGGCCCTCGGGGACCTCGAACGAGACGTCCCTGAGCGCCCAGATCTCCTCCTTCTCCCTCGAGTGGTGCTCGCGCCTGGCAGCACGCTTCGCGGCGTGCGAGAGCGACTCGCGGAGCGTCCCATAGGCGGCTTGCATCTCACCCAGGCGGTACTTCTTCGAGAGGCCGTGCGCCTCGATCGCGATGGCCATCAGATCGTGTCCGCGAAGCGGGGCTCGGAGGACCGGAAGACGGCGAGGCCGCCGACGAAGAGCACGACGGCAACGGCAACGCCAACCGCGGTCTGGCCGAGGTTGGGTACCGCCGCGTCGAGCATCGCCCAGCGCCAACCGGCGATGACAGCCGTCATCGGGTTGAAGGCGAGGACCCACTGCCACTTCGTCGGGATCGCCTCGACGGCGTACATGACGCCCGAGAGCAGTGGCAGCACCTGGAGGAAGACCGGGATCATGTAGCGGACGTCGCGGTAGCGCACGTTGACCGCGGAGAAGAGGAACCCGAGTCCGAGGACGGCGACCATCGCGAGCAGGATGAAGAGCGGGGCGAAGAGCACCTGAGCACCGTTCGGCCAGGTGTCGTAGTACCACATCAAGGCGAGGAGCACAGGGAGCCCGACGAGGAAGTCGACGAGGGGCACGATCACGGCGGCGAGCGGCAGCAGCGTGCGAGGGAAGTACACCTTCGTCACGAGCTGCAGGTTGGCGGCGAGGCTCATGCTCGACCCGGTCAGCGCCGACGCGAAGTACTGCATCGGGAGCACTCCGGCGAGCACGAGGCTCGGGTATGCCGTGTTCTTCTCGCCGGCCGGGAACTGGGCGAACTTGCCGAAGATGACGACGTACACGGCGGCGGTGAAGACCGGTACGAGGATCGCCCAGGCCACGCCGAGGAACGTCTGCTTGTACCGCACCGAGACGTCGCGCCAGACGAGCGTCGACAGGAGCTCGCGGAAGTGCCACAACTCGGACACGTCGAGATGCGGCCAGCGCCGTGCAGGCCGAATGACGACGAGGCGGTCGACACGGTCCTCCACTTGCGGGACGTCCCGGGCCGGAGCTGGTGCGGGCGTCGGAACCTCGAGCTTGCTCTGGCTCACCTGGGCGATGCTAGCCAGCCTCGAGGACCGAGCGCCCCGAGGAACGTCAAGAGGCCGGTCGCTGGAGGAGAACCCCCGGTTGCTGATCGACGAGCCGTAGCCCCGCGAGCGAAGCGAGAGCGATCTCCGTCCGCATGGGCGCTCGATAGCGGAACAGGGTGAGCGTCGGGGTGCGGTCGGTCGCAACCAGAGCGAAGCCCGCCGGCGGTGCGGGCGGCTCGACGTCCGGCGGCCGTACGCGGCCTCCGGAGAAGCCGCCTTCCGTCGCGAGGCCGACGACCGCGATCTCTCGCACTCCGACCTCGTCCCCGACCGGCTCGTCGAGCTCCGGGAGGTACGGGCTCCAGAGCGACCGGCTCATGTAGGGCGTCACGACGATCGCGCGCTCGACGGCCGGCGCCTCGAGCCGCTCGGCCGCCCCTCTCCAGTCGGTGCGGCCGTACCGCTCGTCGAGCGAGACGACGAGCGTGACCGCGAGCAGGAGCGCGCAGAGTGCTGCGCCCGCGAGGAGCCCAAGACGGGTCGCCGCGTAGCCCGCGCCGACGCAGATGGCGCCTGGCACCACCGCGAGGACGACGTTGCGAGCGGTCAGGAAGTCCGTCGCGGCGACGGCGAAGACGAGCGGCAGGAGGATCGAGGCGAGCGCCAGGCTCCCCACGACGACTGCGCCGCGGCGCTCGCGGGCAGGCGTGCGCAGCGCGAGCAGCCCGACTCCGGAGGCGACGAGGACAGCCGCGAGGATGCTGCCGGCGATCTCGGCGGGGAAGCTGTAGCCGACGACAAGCGCCTTCGGCGTGCCTGCGACGCGGGAAAGGAGCGAGGTGTCGCCGACCGTCTCCCCGTTGCCGCGCTGCGCGTCGAGGAGCGGAAGGTGCGCAGTGAGGACGACGGCAGGGAGAAGCAGTGCCAGGCCCGCCTCCCGGCCACGGCTATACCGAGCGAGGAGCCAGGCGGCCTCCGCCGCGACGAGGAACACCGCGAAGTAGTGCGTCGCGATCGCGAGCGACGAGGCGATGGCCCATCCGACGAGGTCCGCTCTGCTCGGGCTGCGGAGCGCGCGGCCGGAGAAGAGCACCGTGCACGCGCCGAGGAGCACGAGCAGGCTGTAGGCGCGTGCCTCCTGCGAGTACCAGACGAGGAACGGGTGGACGGCGACCAGCGCAGCCGCGAGGACTCCGACCCTCCGAGAGCAGTACGCGGCGCCCGCCCCGTACGCGACCGGGATCGCGGCTGTTCCGACGACGGCCGAGAGAGAGCGCAGCCCGACCTCTCCGAGCCCGAACGCACGCGACCACGGCCACGCGAGCACGTAGTAGAGGTACGGCGTCGCCTCGGTCTCGCGAATCCCGGAGAGCATCTCGCCGAAGCTCCGGTCGAGGAGCGACACGGTCACGAGCTCGTCCAGCCAGAAGCTCTGCACGTCGAGCGTCGCGAAGCGAAGGAGCGCGCCGAGAGCCGTCAGCGCCAGCACGAGCGTCAGCGGACGGCGCATCTACCCGCTCGTGCGCCTCCGCGGAGGCCCCTTGTCACCCGAGACCGCGACGAGCGCGGTCACGACAAAGACCGGGTACAGCGGAAGGGCGAACTCGGGCGCGACACCCTGGGAGACGGCATGCACGAGCAGGACGAGCCCGGCCGCGAGCCAGAGCGCGAGGACAGTTCGCGTGCCGCGGGGACGCCGGATCGCGAGCGCGACCGCCCCCACCAGGAGCCACAGGGGTGGGCGCGGGTAGCGTGGCGTGACCCGGTTCAGGAGCTCCGGGACGAGAGACACCCCCTCCCGCGAGGGCAGGTCGGCGTCCCACGAGCGCACCTGCGCGACGACCTCGCGGTAGCGCCGCTGCGTCGCCGGGTCCTCCCAAACCAGCGAGGGGCGCTCGACCGTGCACGAGTCGATGTAGTCGGAGGCGCACCAGACGAAGCCGTAGGGCACGGCCTCGAGCAGGACGTGCGCCTGGGGGTTCGGGAGCACGACGCCGTCGCTCTCGAATGCCGGAGGCGGTGCCTCGGGCGCCATCTGCTCACGCGGCGCGACATCCTCGCGCAGGGGCGCCTGCATCAGGAAGTCCCAGAACGTGTCGGCGACGCCACGGAAGTACGTCCGGGGATGCTCGCGGATCGCCTCGACGGCGGACTCGAAGAGGACGTCGTAGTTCTCGTCCCGACCGAGGACACGGTCCGAGAGCGCGATCAGCCTCACGGTCTCGTAGTTCGAGCCGTTCGCCAGGTACGCATCGAGCGTGACCCCGAGGCCCGCGTGCGGCTCCTTCGCGAGGACCTCGCGCTCGACGAGGTCGCCGAGGCGCTGCGACGCGTCGCCGTTCCCCGGAGAGATCGTGCGGTCGTCGGTGAACACGCGCAGGAACGGGACCCAGGCCCGTCCGCCGCGCTGCACGGTCGTCGAGTCGTAGCGGACGCCGTTGAGGCCGGCCCACGCCGCGAGGGGGAGGACGGCGGCCGCGAGGCACGTCGCCGACCAGGCGAGCCGCCTCCGCCAGGGCGCCGCCGCGAGGAGCGGCACGAGAGCGAGCGGCAGGAGGATTTCGTTCGCTGCCCGGATGAGGACGAGGCCCGCGATGCCGGCCCCGAGGGCGGCGAACCTCCAGCCGGACGGGCGCTCCATCGTCCGCGCCAGGAGCAGCGCCCAGCAGGCCAGGCCGGTGGCGAAGATCGCATCGCTCGACGCCTGGTGGTAGAGCGTCGCGTATGCCGGGTATGCGAGGAGCAGGAGGGCGCTGAAGAGGGCGGGCACGCGCCCGAACGTGAGCGCCATCGCGCTCCAGGCGACGATGGCGATCGCGAAGAGGACGCCGAACACGGCCTCGAGGAGCAGGCTGCCTCCGAGGTCGAGCGGGATACCGAGCACGAGCGGCGTGACCGGCGTGCGGAAGAGCTGCAGCTCGGAGAGCGGCGGGTCGGAGTCGAGGAGCTGGAGGTAGTAGGCAAGGTAGTCCCAGGTGTCGCGCCCCTTGGCCATCGGCCAGCCGAGCGCCTCGAGCCAGAAGACGGCGAGCGCGAGCAGGAAGAGCGTGATCGCCGCGTTGCGGGTGGGGACGAAGGCGAGTAGCCGCTGCCACGCCTGCGTCACGCGCCCACGCCTCCGCGGGCCGCCACGCGGGCCCTCGCCAGTGGCCCGCGCTCGCGCGAGGCGATTCCGCGCTCGAGCGCGTCGACGCGTTCACCGAGCGCGAGGCCGAGGTCCGACTCCTGCAGCGCGGAGTACTCGGCGGCGTAGGCGGCCGCCTCCGGCACGGCGGGGAGCTGGAACGGGATCGGACGCTCGCGTCTGCCGCTCCTCTCGCCGAAGCCGAGCGAGCGCAGCGCGTCGCGGAGCCGCATGTCGAGGGCGAGCGAGCCGTCCGCGAGGCCGCGGGCGAGCTCGTCGTCCGCGACGACGAGCGGAGCGTAGAACTCCGCGAGCCGCCCCGCGCGGTATGCGCGGTATGCCTCCTCCATGTGGCCAGGGATGCCCTTCTCGGCGTTCCGCTCGAGCGCGACGAACTGGGTGACGTACTTCCGCAGGCAATGCTCGAGGGAGCGCACGGGGAAGTGGAGGATCTCCATCGGGTACCAGCCGCGCACCGGGTGAAGGCCGGTCCCAAACGCCTCGTGGTTCCCCCGGCCGATCCGGACGTCGGGCACGGCGCGGTGCGCGGACTTCGAGTGCGTGCTGAGCGGATGCGGATGGAACGACGGCGTGCACAGGCGGGCCGTCATCCGCTCGGCGAAGAACGCGTGCCCGTCCGGACGTGGGACGAAGTTGCGCCAGGCCGCGCGCACGACCCCGTAGTGCGCCGGCACGGCGGCGAGCACGTCGTGGAGGCTCGTTCCCCGCGGCCACCAGAACTCGTCCGCGTCCGCGTTCAGCACCCAGTCGGCGCCGTGCTCGGTCGCTGCGAGCCGGGCCATCCTCGTCACCCACTCGCTCTGGCGGAGGTCGTCTCCGTCCTCGCGAAGCAAGCGGAGGCACCCCTCGCGCTCGTACCGCTCGAGCACGTCCGTCGTCCCGTCCTCGGAGCGGTTGTCGGTCGCAATCACGAGGTCGACGCCCGCGGCGAGGTGGAACGCGATCTGCGCGTCGACGATGTCTGCCTCGTCCCGGACGAGGAGCGTCATGACGAGCTTCATCGCGGCACGAGCCTAGATGGTTGATCGGTGATTGCCGTCGATGCGGGGATGGCCGAGACCGAGCCGGGGACGCCGCCCGAGCGAGCGCGTATCGGGAATACGGGTGAGGGAGGGCGGCGCCAGTCGGCGACGTGTCTCGGCCACCAGCCGCGCGGCGAGAAATCGCCGATCAGCCATCTAGCCCGGCGTGCGGTCGCGCCCACGCGCCCAGGCGACGAGCTCGGGGCCGAGGGCGAGCGTGTGCGGCCCCCGTCGTGGGCTCCGCTCCAGCGCGAGGAGCGGGAGCTGCGAGCCGTACCGCCTGATCGCCTTCCACTTCGCGATCCGGTCGCGGAGGCCCGTGGCGACCCTTTCGAACTCGAGGTCGCCGAGAGCGTCCTCGAGCCATGCGGGCGCCGCCGGCCCGCACCCCGTCTTCCGCGCGTACGGCTGCTCGGCGTAGAGCCCGATCCGGGCCGGCAGCGCCGTCTCGGCGAGGAGCCGCACGAGCCACGCGTGATCGGGATGCGTGAGCGGCGAACCGGGCAGCAGCACGACATCGGCACCCGCGAGCCCCTTCGCCACCGCGGCGCGGACGTCGTCATCGTCGCCATGCCGCTCGTAGTCGACACTGCCGAAGGGCAGCCACGCCGGTCGTACGCCGAGGATCGCGCAGGCCGCTCGGTCCTCCTCGCGCCGTCGAACCGCGGCCTCGCTCTCCGTCGCGAAGCCGGCTCGACCATCCCAGCCCCCAGCAGGCGCGTCCGAGCCAGGGTCGAGCGCGAGCACTGTGAGGAGCTCGACGTCCCCACCCCGGCGGGCCCAGCAGGCGATCGCCGCGCCGACGGAGAGGACACCGTCGTCCGAGTGCGGGGAGACGACCACGATCTTCCTGCCGGGGAGGGGTGCCGCCACGAGGGAACTATGATCGCGGCCTTGTCAGCGAGCTGGCGCAGGTTCGTCCTCTCCGCGGCGCGGCGCCGGCTTCGCCCGGCGCGGCGCGCGTACGTCGACTGGCGCCGCCGCCGCCCGCCGGACCTCGGCGACCTCCGGCGGGTGACGCCGATAGACCCGAACTGGGGGTTCGAGCGCGGGACCCCGATCGACCGCGTGTTCGTCGAGCGCTTCATCGGGTCGCACGCTGCGGACATCCACGGCCGGGTGCTCGAGATCGCCGCCCCCGACTACACGAACCGCTTCGGAATCGGCGTCGAGCGGGTGGACATCCTCATGGCGACCGAGGGCAACCCTGAGGCGACGATCGTCGGCGACCTCGCGGACGCGCCCCACATCCCGGACGACGCGTTCGACTGCTCGATCGTGACCCAGACGCTGCAGTTCGTCTACGACGTGCGCGCTGCCTTCGCGACGCTGCACCGCATCCTCGCCCCGGGCGGCGTGCTCCTCGTCACCGTCCCCGGGATCACGAAGATCTCGCCGCCTGAGGACGAGGCCTTCGGCGAGTGGTGGCACTTCACCGCCCGGTCCGCGCGCCGCCTGGCCGAGGAGGCGTTCGGCGAAGGCTGGGTCGAGGTCGAGGCGTACGGCAACGTCCTCGCCGCGGCAGGGTTCCTCTACGGCCTCGCGGCCTCCGACCTGCGCCCGGACGAGCTCGACGCGCACGACCAGCTGTACGAGGTCGTCGTCGGCGTCCGCGCCGTCAAGCGCGGCGGGTAGGCGCCGTCACTCCCGACGCAGGGCTCGCTTCGCCGTCCCTGAGAGCTTGCGGTACACGCGGTTCGGGAGGCGGAGCTCGATCGTTGCGAGGCGCCGCTCGAGGGTGTCGAGGCGGCGCTGTAGCCTGACGACGTCCGCCTCCCCCAGGACGGCGGCCTCGACGGCGTAGTCGGCGTCCTCGACGAGGGTGGGCGTCGGGAACGTGAGCGCGGGCGCGTCGGCGGGGAGCACGTACCCGCCGTCGGGAGCGCGGAGGAGACGGAGTGCGTCCCGCAGGCGCGTGTCGACGACGAGGCGGCCATCGGCCCGGCCGCGTTCGAGCTCCCCGTCCGAGATCACGAGGGAGTCGTAGTGCTCCGCCATGCGGCCCTCGCGAAGCGCCGCGAACATGCGCGCGTGGTAGCCGGTGGGCGGCCGGTCGACGTACTTCTCGAAGGCCGTCCCCTGGAGGCGCGTCTTGTGCTCGCACTGGGCGAGGGAGCGGATCGGGAAGTGGAAGACCTCGACCGGGAACCAGCCGCGGAGCGGCGCGAAGGGGCTGTCGACGACGGCGTGGTTCCCCCGCGTGAGGCGGATCTCGGGATGTGCTCGGTGCAGGACCTTCCGGATCGGCTTGTACAGCGAGGCCGGGTCGTTGATCGGGGCGAGGGCCGAGAAGCGCACCGTCATGCGCTCCGCGAAGTCGACTTCGCCCGGCCGCGGCGCGAACGTGCGGAGGAACCCGCTCACCGTGCCGTAGCGCTCCGGCACCGCGGCGAGCATCTCCGAGAGCGACGCCCCCCTCGGCCACCAGAACTCGTCCGCGTCGGAGTTGATCACCCAGTCCGCGGCGAACTCCGTCGCGGCGAGACGTGCCATCCGCGTGACCCACTCGTCCTGTCGCAGGTCCTCGCCCGGCTCGCGGATCAGGTGGAGATGCCCTTCGCGCGCGTAGCGTTCGAGGATCTCCGTCGTGCCGTCCTCGGAGCGGTTGTCCGTGGCGATGACGAAGTCGGCGCCCGCGTTCAGATGGAACGCGAGCCACGACTCGACTATGTCGGCCTCGTCCCGCGCCAGCAGGGTCATCACGAGCTTCATCGCCGCGCCAGTCTATGGCGAAGGCGCCGCAGCGATCCCCGCTCGAGCGAGGCAAGCCGGTTCTCGAGGGCCTCCACCCGCTGCTCGGCGCGGACGATGCCGTCGATCTCGGCGAGCACGGACGCCTCGCCGGCGTAGGCCGCGTCCTCCGCGGCGCCGATGTGCGGGAACGACAGCAGCGATGTGTCGTCCTCCGGGAGGAGAAACGCCTCGTCCGCCCGAGCGCGGAGGGCCCGTAGCGCGTCGCGCAGCCTCGTGTCGACGGCCAGCGAGCCGGCCGCGAGCCCGCGGGCGAGGTCGTCGTCGTCGACGACGAAGGAGTCGAAGTACGCATCGATCCGTCCTGTTCGACCGGCCTCGTCGAGAAGGATCTGGTGCAGCGTCGGCTCGTAGCCGTCGTTCCGCAGCCAGCCGCCCCCGGCCTTGCGCTCGAGCTGCGAGACGGAGCGCAGCGAAAAGTGCAGGACCTCGATCGGGTGCCAGCCGCGAAGAGGCTCGAGACCGTCCGCCTCGGCGTTGTGATTGCCGGCTTCGATCCTCACATTCCCGCGCGCTCGATGGGCAACCTTCTGATGCGCGTGGAAGATCGTCTCCTTGTCGCCCGGATGGGCGGGAGTGCGGAGGCGCACGGTCATACGCTCGGCGAAGAAGGCGTCGGTCGCAGGACGCGGGAGGAAGTGGCGCCAGCACCCACGGACGACACCGAAGCGCTCCGGGATCGTGGCAAGGACGTCTTTCAGCGTGCCGGCGCGCGGCCACCAGAACTCGTCGGCGTCGGCATTGAGTACCCAGTCGGCGCCGTGGTCGGTCGCCGCGAGTCGCGCCATGCGCGTCACCCATTCGTCCTGGCGCATGTCGTCTCCGTCCTCGCGCAGTAGGCGGAGCACGCCTGCCCGCTCGTACCGCTGGAGGATCTCGGTCGTGCCGTCCCGGGACCGGTTGTCGATCGCGATGACGAAGTCGACGCCGGCGTGCAGGTGAAAGGCGAGCTGCGCATCGACGACGTCTTCCTCGTCGCGAGCGAGGAGCGTCATGACGAGCTTCATCTCGCGGTCGCCCCGATGCCGGCGACAATCGCGTCGACCACGCGCTCAGCGGCCTGCCCGTCGACCTCGCCGACTACCTCCGATACGACGCGGCGTCGCGCGTCCGTGAGCTCGTCCGGCGCCGCGAGCGAGCGCTCGACCCCGCTCACGACCTCGTCGAACGTCTCCGCCCGCAGGAAGGCGCCGGACGCCGCGAGCTCCTTGTAGTGCTCGCCGATGACGTTCTTCGCGGCCCAGGACTCGCCTGCGGGAGCGCCCTCGTCGAAGAGCACACACACGACGGGCCGGTCGTTGATTAGCGCGTCGAGCATGATCGTCCCCGCGTTGCAGACGACGACGTTGCCGTGCTGGAGGAGCGCGGCGAGCTCGTCGAGGTCCGTGTAGCTCGGCTCCTGGACGGAGACGCCCCGACGGCCGAACGCCGCACCGAAGCGCTCCTGCCACGCCTTGTCCCGTGGGTGCGGCCGGAAGAGGAGCTGGAAGCGCTCCGAAGCGGCGCCCTCCCACCAGGCCAGCAGGCGCTCGACGAAACGGCCCTCGTAGGGCGCGTTCGTCGGCGTGTTCCCCATGACGAGGACGAGCGGACGTACGGGGTCGAGGCCGAAGCGGCGGAGGAGCTCCTCGTACACCGAGCGCGGACGCGGCTCGTGGAACACGTCCGTCTGCGGCCAGCCCGTGACCGTGACCCGCTCGGGGCCGATCCCGTGGAAGCGACGGAGGTCGTCCTCCATCACGCGGTTCTGCACGAGGTAGCGGTCGCAGAAGGGCGAGATCACCCCCTTGCCCACGGTGTGGTCCCAGCTCGCGACGTACGCGACCACGGGGAGATCGAGCCGCCTGGCACCGACGAGGAACGGCACGACGCTCTGCGGCTGTACGTTGGCGACGACGAGCGCCGGGCACTCCTGCTCCAATGCCTCGGCGAGTCGAGCCGGGACGTGTCGCCGCATGCCGAGGTGCCAGCGCTCCATCGCCCGTTCGAGGCGGCCCCAGCGCGGCAGTGGGCCGACCCGCGCCGAGTCGAGCATCCAGTTCGGATGGCCGTCCTCCATCCGGTCCAGGTGGAACCCGTGCCGGTAGTTGAGCCGGATCCCGAGCGGGTGGTAGCCGATGCGGCGGTCGAGCCACGCATCCGCACGGCGCAGGACCCGTTCCCGCCGCCCGTCCCCGGCAGCGGTCAGGTCCTCGCCGTGGAGGACGGGGACGTCCCCGAGCCGCCCCGTCCAGTCCGCCGCCTCTTCGCGCGGGACGAGGAAGACCGCAGTGAGCGCGCCCGCGAGCCGCTCATCGAGCCCGTCGACGATGCCCGTGTCGAAGAAGACACGGATCGAGAGCAGGTCGGGGAGGACGAGCCAGGCGCGGCGGGTCATCGCGTGCTACGGACGCCGATCCGCGCGGCGATCCGGTCGGCGAGCGAGGCGCCGTCGAGCCCGTGGAAGCGGAGCGCCTCCTCGGGGCTCCCGCAGGCGGGCCAGCCGTCCACGCCGAAGGCCGCGATCACGCGGCCGTCGAGCACGCGCCGGAGCCCGTCTCCGAGCGCGCCGACCGGGGAGTGGTCCTCGAGGACGAAGACATGGTCGTATTGCGCGACCTCACCCGCGAGCCACTCCGCGTCGAACCGGTTCAGCCAGGGCATCGCGACGATGCGGAGCCCGAGGCCTTCGCCCTCCGCGAGGAGCTCGGACGCGAGGAGCGCCTCGTGGAGCATCACCGGGCCGTACGCGAGGAGCACCGCGTCGCGGCCGTCCCGCAGCACCGTCCCACGCCCCATCTCGGGCGCGGAGCCGGCCGGAAGCTCGATCCGCCGCGGAGACGGCCCGATCGCGAGGCGCAGCGCGACGTTGCCGTCCGCCTCCTCCACCGCCCAGCGGAGCAGCGCCCCCGTCTCCTCCGTGTTCCCCGGCTGCACGATCGTCGTGCCGGGCAGCGCTCCGAGGAGCGACACGTCCCGGAGGCTCTGATGGGACTTCCCGGGGCCGGCCGGGATCAGGCCGGCGAAGTGCAGCGCGTAGACGACCTTCGTACCCTCGCTCGCCTGGTTGTAGATCTGCTCGTTCGCGCGCGAGGCGAGAAAGGACGCGAACGAGTTCACGACGGGCAGGTAGCCGTGCCGTGCGAGGCCTGCGGCCGTCGAGACCATGTCCTGCTCGGCGATCCCGCATTCGACGAACCGATCCGGGAACGCGAGCTCGAATCCACGCACGCGGCAGTCGGACGCGAGGTCGGCGTCGAGGACGACGAGCCGCTCGTGCCGTCCGGCGAGCTCGACGAGCGCGGCGCCGTAAGCCTCGACGACGTACTCGTCCGTCACCTTCGCCCTCGTGCCGGCCCCGGACTCCGGCTCTCCCTCCAGGCTTCCGGCCGGCTCCTCGGAGGCGACGGGCTCGAAGGCCGGGGGATCGAGGCCGAGCTCCGCGAAGCCGGCTCGGACCCGGTCCTCGAGCTCGGCGAGCGCGCGCTCGAACGGCTCGTCTCCCGGGGCGCCGGCGTGCCAGCGGTACGTGCCGCCGTCTTGCGCCAACGCGACCGGATGCTCCATGAAGGACACGCCGCTGCCCTTGACCGTCTGCGCGACGAGTGCCTTCGGCGCCGCCGGGTCGCCATCGCGGAACCCGTCGAAGACGCCCCGCAACTCCGCGTGGTCGTGCCCGTCGCAGGCCGCGACCTCCCACCCGAAGGCCGCGAGCTTCGCCTCGAGGCCGCCGAGCGCGAGGATCTCCTCCGTCGGCTTGTCGGACTGGAGCTCGTTCCGGTCCACGACGACCCACAGGCTCCCGAGCCGCTCGTGCGCGGCGGCCTGGAGTGCCTCCCAGTTCTGGCCCTCCTGGAGCTCCCCGTCACCGGTCATCACGACGACGCGGCCCCCGAGCCCGCCGTGTCGCTTCGCCCAGGCAATGCCTCTGCCCTTCGAGATGCCCATGCCGAGCGAGCCCGAGTTCGCCTCGATCCCCGGCACGCCGACGTCGGGGTGACCGTCGAGGCCGCCGAGCCGTCGGAGTCGGAGCAGGCGCTCTCCCGGAATCACGCCGAGCCCGTAGAGCGCGGCGTAGAGCCCGGGCACGTCGTGGCCCTTCGACGAGAAGAAGACGTCGCGGTCGGGATGCTCGAAGCCGAGCTCGGCGACGTTCAGCTCCGAGTAGAGGAGGTGCACGACGACGTCGAGCGAGCTGAACGTCGACCCCAGATGCCCGGAGCCCGCGCGCATGACCGCCACGAGCGCGTTGAGGCGACACATGTCCGCGAGCAGCGCGAGCCGGAGATCCGGGTCGCCGTCGGCGGCGCGCACGCGGTCGTGCTCAGAGGCGGAGAGCAGCTTCAGGGCCACCACGGAGGGGACGGTAGCGCCCGAGGACGCCCACGGTGGCGAGGAGGACGAACGCGGGCGCGACCGGCACCGAGTACTCCGCCACCGCGTAGACGGCGAGCGACGTGGAGACGAGGACGAGTAGGGCGGCGCCTGCGAGGGCGAGCGGGATCGCCGAGCCGCGCGGGCGCCGCCACGCGAGGGCCGCGAGTCCGACGACGAGCCACATGGCCGGCCTCGGATACCAGCGCGAGGCCCGCTCGAGGGAGCGCACGAGCCCGGGGCGGGCCGCGCGGTCGGGAAGCCCAGTGAGCAGCTCGTCGACCCGCCGGTCGAGCGCCGCCGCGCGGGCTGTGTCGGCGGGGTCGGAGAAGACGATGTGGTGCTCCGTCGCCGAGGTCCAGACCTCGCGGATCCGCCCGTCCGGGGTCGAGAGGTACGGGGCTGTCCGGGCCGAGGGGATCGGCTGGCCCTCGCTCGGCGGCGGCAGGCCGCCCGCGAGGCTCACCCGCGTGCCGGTGACCGCGCCGCCAGCCTCCGACGGGCTCGCCGGTGGATAGAGCGGCCAGACGAGCAGCCGGTACACGTCGCGGGCAACGCGGCGGACGTACGTCCACGGGTGCGCGCGCACGGCCTCGCGCCCGACCCGCGCGAGGTGGCGATAGTCGTCGTCCCAGCCCCAGGTGCGATCGGCCAGGACGGTGAGGTCGTCGTGCATGCGGCTGCTCCCGGACGAGAAGAACCTGTCGATGTCGATCCCGTACGAGCGGTAGGGCTCGTTCGGAAGCAGGTCGCGGGCGACGGCGCGCGCCAGCTCGCGCGAGGCGGGGCCGTTCCCGGGCTCGACGATGCGATCCGCGACGAAAGCACGGAAGAGCGGGAGCGTCGTCCCTCCTCCGCGCGCCACCGTGAAGTCGTCGAGGCGGGCGCCGTTGTGCACGAACCAGCCGAGCAGCGGGAGGCCCGCGGCGAGCACGAACGCGGTCGTCGCCCGGATGCGGCCCTGCCAGGTCCCGGCGGCGACGAGCGGGACGAGCACGAGCAGGAAGAGCACCTGCGCGACGGGACGTACGAGGACGAGCAGCGCGATGCTCGCGCCGAGCGCCGCGGCTCGACCCGCCGAGGGGCGCTCGAGGGCCCGTGCGATGCACACGGCGAGCAGCGAGAACGCGGCGGCGAAGAGGGCGTCGCTCGAGAGCTGGTGAAAGAGCAGGACGTACCCGGGGTAGAGGAGGAGCGCCGCGCCGGTGGCGACGGCCGCGGCCGCTCCGAAGCGCCGCGCGACGGAGCACCAGGCGAGCACGGAGAGCGCGTACAGCGCCGCGGCTCCCACCTCGGCGACGAGCGGGCCGACATCGAGGAGGCCGCCGACGACGAGCGGTGCGATGGGGGTGCGCGCGAGCACGGCATGGGGGTAGACGACGTGAGCGTCGAAGAGCTGCGCGTACACGAGCAGGTAGCGGGCGAGGTCGCGCCCCGCGGCCAGCGGGAGCGCGTACGACACGAGCCCGTAGACGAGCAGCGCGGCCGCCACGAGAGCCGGTGCGGCACGAGGGCCGTCGGCGAACCGCGCAAGGGCACGCCAGACCCGTCCGGGGAGCGCCGACACCGCCGGAGCGTAGCCCGCCTGCCGGAGCGTCCCCGACGGACCGGCGTGCTACGGTCGGCGGCGCCCGTCGCCGATGTCGTCCGCACCCGAGATCACCGTCGTCATCCCCTGCCTGAACGAGGAAGAGGCCGTGGGAAAGGTGGTCGATCAGGCGCTCGAGGGCATCCGCCGCTCGGGCCGCTCGGGCGAGGTGCTCCTCGTCGACAACGGCTCGACCGACCGGTCGGCCGAGGTCGCCGCCGCACACGGCGCCCGCGTCGTGACCGAGCGGCGGCGCGGCTACGGCAGCGCGTACCTGACCGGGCTCGAGGCGGCGCACGGCGAGTACATCGTCATGGGCGACGCCGACGAGACATACCCGCTCCAGGAGCTCGGGCCGTTCGTGGACCGGCTCGCGGCCGGCGACGACCTCGTCATGGGGTCGCGGTTCAAGGGGACGATCCACGGGGACGCGATGCCGTTCCTGAACAGGTTCGTGGGCAACCCGATCCTCACCGGGATGCTCAACCTCCTGTTCGGAGTCAAGGTCTCGGACGCCCACTGCGGGATGCGGGCGATCCGCAAGGACGCCGCCTCGTCGCTCGAGCTCCACTCGACCGGGATGGAGTTCGCCTCGGAAATGGTCTTCAAGGCGTACCGGCGCGGCCTGACCGTGAGCGAGATCCCGATCGACTACTACCCGCGAGTCGGCGAGTCGAAGCTGAACCGCGTAGGGGACGCGTGGCGCCACGTCCGCTTCATGCTCCTGTACAGCCCGAGCTGGCTGTACATCGTCCCCGGGAGCGCCCTGCTCCTCCTCGGGGTCGCCGGCATGCTCGTCCTCGCCACGGGACCCGTCGACGTCTTCGGGCGCTCGTGGCAGATCCACACGATGCTGGGCTTCGTGGCGCTGACCCTGATCGGTGCCCAGGTGATCCAGCTGGGGGTTTTTGCACGAACGTACGCGAGGGTGCGGATCGGGGAGCACGACCCGCTTCTCGACAAGCTCGGTGGGCGGCTGAAGCTCGAGCACGGGCTGCTCGTGGGCGGAGGCCTCGTGCTCCTCGCCGTCGTCGGCCTCGCCGCGGTGGGGGTCGAGTGGGCGGCCGAGGGCTTCGACACACTCGGCCGTGCCTACGAGACGGCATTGCTGGCGACAATGCTCGGGCTGGGCATCCAGATCGTCTTCGGCGCGTTCTTCCTCGCCCTGCTCGTCATGCCGCTCCGGCGCGAGACCCCGTGACGACCGCGCCCGCAGCCGGATACGTCCCGCTGAACGAGCGGCCCCACGGCGGCCACGCCAAGCTGCTTCGGCTCGTCGGCGAGGGGAAGCTGGTCCTCGACATCGGCTGCTCGAGCGGCTACCTCGCGCTGCTGCTCGTCGAGCGCGGATGCACGGTCGTCGGCATCGAGCAGGACGAAGCCGCTGCCGAGGAGGCGAGGTCCGTGTGCGCCGAGGTGATCGTCGGCGACGCCGAGACGGTGGAGCTTCCCTTCGAGCCGGGCTCGTTCGACGTCCTGCTCTGCGGCGACCTCGTCGAGCACCTCCGCGACCCGGAGCGCCTCCTCGCACGCATACGCCCTCTCCTCCGGGCAGGAGGGCGGCTCGTGCTGACAACGCCGAACGTCGCCAACTGGGCGAACCGGCTCGGGCTCCTCGTGGGGCGCTGGCGCTACACCGACCGCGGGATCCTCGACCGGACTCACCTGCACTTCTTCACGCGGGCGACGCTCGTCGAGACGCTCGCCCGGGCCGGGTACCGGGTCGTCGAGCTCGACTTCACCGTTCCGGTCCCACGGGTCGGCACTCCCGCCGTCGAACGGGTCGCGCACGCCGTCGGCCGACTGCGACCCCCGCTCTTCGCATACCAGTTCGTCGTGGCCGCGACCCCCGCGTGATCTCCGTCGTCATTCCCGTGAAGGATGGTGGCCTGGACCTCGTCCGCTGTCTCGAGGCGATCGCCGCCCAGGAGATCGACGAGGAGGTCGAGGTCGTCGTCGTCGACTCCGGCTCGACCGACGGCAGCGCGCAGCGGGCGCGCCTCGCCGGGGCCCGGGTGCACGAGATCTCGCCCTCGGAGTTCAGTCACGGCGGTGCCCGCAATCTCGGCGCCGAGCTCGCGCGCGGGGAGGTGCTCGTCTTCACGACGCAGGACGCGTACGCCGACGACGAGCGCTGGCTCGCGACCCTCGTCGCGCCGCTGCGGGCCGACGCGAGCGTCGCGGGCGCCTACGGGCGGCAGCTGCCGCACGAGGACGCGATTCCCTCCGAGCGGTACTTCCTGGACTTCCTCTATGGCCCGACCACGCGCACCCAGCGTCTGGACGACCCGAGCGGCCTCACGTTCGAGACGACGCTGTACTCGAACGTCAACGGTGCGGTACCCCGCGCCGTCTGGGAGCGATACCGGTTCGCGGACGACCTCATCATGAGCGAGGACCAGGAGTGGTCTCGGCGCGTGCTGCTGGCGGGCCTTTCGATCGTGTACGAGCCGCACGCGGCCGTCCGTCACTCGCACGCGTACACCGTCGCCGCGGCGTTCAGGCGGTTCTTCGACTCGGGGGTCTCGGCCAGCCGGTCGTACGTGAGCGAGGCGCGCGGCTCACGGGTCGCCCTCCGCCGCGCGGGGAGGCGCTACGCGGTCGGCGAGATCGCCTGGCTCTGGCGCACGGGACAGCGCAAGTGGCTGCCCTTCGCGGCGATCTACGAGTCAGCGAAGTTCGCCGGCCTGCAGCTCGGCCTCCGGAACGAGCGCCTGCCCGGCGCGCTGAAACGACGGCTCAGCGGCCTGCCCGGGTACTGGGCCGACGTCCGCCGGTCCGACTCTGCGGAGAGGCCGCTGCGGGTGTGCCTCGTGTACGACCACCTCTTCCCGCAGACGGTGGGCGGCGCCGAGCGCTGGATGCGCGACCTCGCGCTCCACCTGGCGGCGACCGAGCACGAGGTCACGTACCTGACGATGCGACACTGGGACACGAGCGCGTCGCCGGCGCTCGGCGGCGTACGCGTCGTCGGGCTGACCGACGCCGGCCAGGTGTACCGGAGCGAGCGGCGGACGCTACTGCCGCCGGTCCGCTTCGGCCTCGCCGTGGCGCGCCACCTCTGGAGGCACGGCTCGGACTACGACGTCGTCCACATGGCCTCGTTCCCGTACTTCCCTCTGCTCGCGGCCGCCGCGCTGCGAAGTCGCGGGCGCTATCGGCTCGTCGTCAACTGGCTCGAGATCTGGACGAGGGAGTACTGGTGGCGGTACGCCGGAGTCCTCATCGGAACGACGGGATGGCTCGTCCAGAAGGCCTGCGTCCTCGTCCCGCATACGGCCTACTGCCTGTCAGAGCTGCACGCGCGCCGGCTCGTGGAGGCCGGCTACCGCGGCGCCCCCGCGATCCTCCCGGG
>JBOHBB010000090.1:0-4644 GCA_050698135.1 Gaiellaceae bacterium | reverse complement strand
GTGCCGGCGTTGACGCGCGCCGCCGGAGCCCCGCGCGCCCGCATCGGTCTGGTGCAGGGGTGCGTCCAGCGCGCCGTCTTCCCGGACGTCAACGCCGCGACCGCCCGCGTCCTCGCGGCGGACGGCTTCGACGTCGTCGCGCCGCCCCAGGGGTGCTGCGGCGCGCTGTCCGTCCACGCGGGCCGGCTCGAGGAGGGGAGGCGGTTCGCACGCGCGCTCGTCGACGCCCTCGGAGACCTCGACCTCGTCGTCGTGAACTCGTCCGGGTGCGGCTCGCACCTGAAGGAGCTCGGCTGGCTGCTCGGCGACGGGCGGTCCGCGGCGTTCGCCGCGAAGGTGCGTGACGTCGGGGAGCTCCTCGCCGACGCCGCTCCTCAGGCGCCGCGCCACCCGCTGCCGACGACCGTTGCGCTCCAGGACCCGTGCCACCTCCGTCACGCACAGGCGCTGCCGCTCGCGTTCGCCCCGTCGCTCGCGCGCATCCCCGGCCTCGAGGTCGTCGAGCCCGCCGAGCAGGAGCTCTGCTGCGGGTCCGCGGGGATCTACAACGTCGTCCAGGCGGAAGCCGCGCGCGAGCTCGGCGCCCGCAAGGCCGCCAACGTGCTCGCCACCGGCGCGCACGTGTACGCGAGCGCCAATCCCGGCTGCCTCGTCCAGGTCTCCCAGGCGCTTCGCCGGACGGGACGGCCGCTGCCGGCGCTCCACCCGATCGAGCTCCTCGACGCCTCGATCAGGGGAGTGCCGGTAGGCAGGCTGCGCGCGACGGCACGTCGCTGAGCCGCGCGAGCGCCGTCCTGCGGTCGCCGGGTCAGCCGCCGACGGTGACCGGGCGTAGCTCGTCCAGCCGGTCGACCTGGGCGAGTGCCGGGAAGAGCTTCCACCACACGCCCGCGACGACGATGGTGGCGATGCCGCCGAGGACGACCGCGGGCGCCGCACCGATGAGGGCCGCGGCGACGCCCGACTCGAACGCCCCGAGCTCGTTCGACGCGCTGATGAACACCATCTCGACCGCGTTCACGCGACCGCGCAGCTCGTCCGGTGTCACGAGCGGCAGGATCGTCGAGCGGAGGACCATGCTCACGAGGTCGAACGCGCCAGCCAGCGCGAGGGCGAGCATCGACAGCCACATCTGCCGCGACAAGCCGAACACCACCATCGACACACCGAAGCCGGCCACGACGGCGAAGAGGATCGGCCCCGCACGCTGGCGGATCGGCCGGCGGGCGAGCGCGAGGGCGGTGAGGAACGCACCGGCCGGGGCTGCTGCCCGGAGGAGCCCGAGCCCCGTCGGCCCGACCTCGAGGATGTCCTTCGCGAAGATCGGGAGCAGCGCGACCGCGCCGCCGAGAAGCACGGCGAAGAGGTCGAGCGAGATCGCCCCGAACAGCACCCGCGTGCGCCGGATGAGGCGGACCCCGGCGAGGACGTCCCCGAGATCCGCCGACCCCTCGGAGACGGGAACCCGGCCCGACCGGATGGAGAGCGCCAGGACGAGCGCGACGAGCGACAGGCCGATGCCGACGGCGTAGACGAGCTCGCCCGCGATCGCGAACAGGATGCCGCCCGCAGCCGGTCCTGCGACGACCGTCAGCTGCATGCCGATCGAACGCTGCGCGAGGGCGGGGACGAGCAGCTCCTGCGGCACGAGCGAGGGAAGCAGCGCGCGACCTGCCGGGGCCCCGATCGCGCTCCCGATGCCCTGCACGAAGGCAAGCACGAAGAAGGGCCAGACCTGCGGCACTCCCGCGGCCGTCACGGCGAGCAGCCCCGTCAGGACGCCGAGGTCGAGCAGGATCATGAAGACGAAGAGCCGCCGCCGCGGCAGCCGGTCGGCGAGGTGCCCGGCGGGCAGGGCGAGCAATGGCAGCGGGATGAACTCGGCGAGCGCGACGAACGCCAGGTCGAGCGGATTCTCCCGGACCGAGTACACCTGCCAGCCGACGGCGACGGTCGCCATCGACAGCGCGAACGCCTCCACCACTTGTGCCGAGAAGTAGAGGGCGAAGTCGCGGTGGCGGAGGGGCGATCCGCTGGGCTCGATCACGCGTGGAGGCTAGGCGGCTTCGTGCTCGTCGGCGCTGGTCTGCTCGCGGCCGAACTCGACCTCGATCCGCAGGATGCGCGACCCCTCGATCTCGAGCACCGTCAACGCGAGGCCGTCGACGGCGACCGTGTCCCCGACCTCGGGCGCACGCCCGAGCGCGCCGAAGACGAAGCCCGCCAGCGTGTGGAAGTCCTCCTGCTCGATCTCCGTCCCGAAGCGCTCGTTGAAGTCGTCGATCGTGTAGGTGCCGTCGACGCGTATGTGCCTCTCGTCGATCCGCTCGATCGACGTGTCGGGGAGGTCGAACTCGTCCTCGATCTCGCCGACGATCTCCTCGAGGAGGTCCTCGAGCGTCACGATCCCCTCCATCGCGCCGTATTCGTCGATGACGACGGCCATGTGCTGCTTCTCGCGGCGGAAGTCGGCGAGGAGCGCCCCGAGGTCCTTCGTCTCGGGGACGACGTAGGCGGGCCGGGCGATCGACTCGAGCCGAACGGAGGCGATGCCGAGGTCGTGCATCGCCGCGAAGAGGTCGCGCACGTGCAGGACGCCGACGATCTCGTCGAGGGAGACGCGGTAGACCGGATAGCGCGTGAACGGCGAGTCGACGACGGTCGCGAGCACCTCCTCCGGGGGCATGTCGACCGAGAGACCGACGACCTGCGGTCGCGGCACCATCACCGCGGAGACCTCCTTCGACGCGAAGTCGAAGACCTTGTAGAGCATCTCCTCCTCGGCGGTCTCGAGCTCCCCGACGTCCTCGGCCGCGGCAACGCTGTGCCGGATGTCCTCCCGCGTGTAGGCGATCATCCCCGCAGGAGCAGGCTTCACTCGCAGCACGCGGAGCACGGCGTTCGCCGACACCTGGAGGGTCCAGACGAGCGGGTGCGTGATCCTCGCCAGCCAGTCGAGCGGGATCGCGAGCGCGACCGCGAGGGGCTCGGCCTTCTGCAGCGCCACCGCCTTCGGCACGAGCTCGCCGAGCACGACGGAGAGGTAGGTGAGGATCGCGAACGCGATCAGGAACGAGACCGTCGTGGAGAGGGGCGGCTCCATGAAGCTCGAGACGAGCGGCTCGCCGATCGCGCCGAGCAGGATCGCGGACACGGTGATCCCGACCTGGGCGGTCGAGATGAACCGGACCGGATCGTCCATCAGCCGCAGTGCCGTCTTCGCGCCCCGGCCGCCGCGCGCCGCGCGCTCCTCGAGCCGGCTCCGTCGGCCCGTCACGAGCGCGTACTCGGCAGCGACGAAGATCGCGTTCCCGAGCACGAGGAGGACGACGACGACTATGCGCAGAGTCGTGCTCATGCGCAGGTGGTCGTGCCTGACAGAAACGACAGCGCCCCTCGTGGGGCGCCGGTACTAGGCGGGTGGTCGTCCACCATCGATCAGGCCGAAGTATAGGTGACGGTACCGTCGACCTCGGCGCGCGCCGCGGCTCCGTCGTGGACGAGCCATTCCAGATGCGAGAGCGTCTCGGCGACCGCGAAGCGCCTGCCCGCGGGCTTCAGGTCCTCTCCGAAGAGCGCGAACGACAGCTCGTACCCCGTCTTCGGCTCCACAGCGAGCGCGGCGACCGCCTCCCCGAGCCGGACGCGATGGTGTTTCTGCAGCTCGCGCGCCCGCTCGGCCGGGTCGTCGACCGGGTCGCCGTGGCCGGGCAGCGCGACGGTCGGCTCGAGGTCGATCGTCCGCTCGAGCGCCTCGAGGTAGTCACCGAGCGGGTCGGGCCGGCTCGCCGGCCAGAGGCCGACGGTCGGCGTGATCCGCCCGAGGATGTGGTCGGCGGCGACGAGGACGCCGTCCTTCAGCAGACACAGCTGGCCGTCGGCGTGCCCCGGGGCGGCGACGAGCTCCCAGCCGTCGAGCCGCTCGCCGGCCTCCATGAGGACCGGGTCGCGCTGGTAGCGGATGAACGGGCGGTAGAGCGAGCTGTAGCCGACGAGCTCCGCGGTCACGTCGTCGGGCGCCCCCTGCAGCCGGAACCAGTCGACGAGCCGCTCGGACCACGCGGGGTTCCCCCACACGAGCTCGCACTGCGCGTAGTCGAGCGCGCCCTGGTGCACGGGGGCGCCGGTCAGCTCGTGTAGGTCGGCCGCGATGAGGACGTCGTCCTTGAGCAGGCAGAGCTGGCCGTCCGCGTGGCCGGATGCAGCGATGAGCTCCCACCCGTCGACGCGCTCCCCCGCCTCGACCAGGATCGGGTCCCGCTGGTAGCGGATGAACGGCCGGTACGCGGAGCTCTGCCCGACGAGCTCGTCGGTGACGCCAGCGGGCGCGCCGTGCTGGCCGAACCACTCGACCAGCCGCTCCGACCAGGCGGGGTTCCCCCACACGAGCTCGCACTGCGCGTAGTCGAGCGCGCCCTGGACGACAGGCGCGCCGGTCAGCTCGTGGAGATCCGCCGCGGCGCCGACGTGGTCGGGGTGAAAGTGCGTGACGAAGATCGTCGCGACGCGGCCTCCGATCTGCTCGAGCTCGGCGGCCCACGTCTCCTTGGCGTCCGGGAGACCGATGCCGGTGTCGACGACGATCCAGCCGTCGTCGCCGGGCAGGAGGTACGCATGGACGTGGCCGGGCCGCGTCGGCAGCGG
>JBOHBB010000089.1:0-13880 GCA_050698135.1 Gaiellaceae bacterium | reverse complement strand
CCCGGAAGCTCATCCTCACGGACGGCGTTTTCTCGATGGAGGGCGACCTGGCGAGGCTCCCGGAGATCGTCGAGCTCGCCCGCGAGTTCGGCGCGGTCGTGATCGTGGACGACTCCCACGGCGTCGGCGTGCTCGGCGAGACCGGCCGCGGCACGGTCGAGCACTACGGCCTCCTCGGCGAGGTCGACGTGATCACAGGCACCCTCGGCAAGGCGCTCGGGGGGGCGGCCGGAGGATACGTCGCCTCGTCCCAGGAGGTGTGCGACCTTCTCGCCCAGCGCTCTCGCCCGCAGCTCTTCTCGAATGCGCTTCCGCCGACCGTCGCCTGCAGCGCGCTCCGCGCGATCGAGCTGATGCTCGAGGAGCCCGACCTGCTCAGGCGCCTGCGCGTGCGCTCGACTGCGTTCCGGGAGATGCTCACGGAGGCGGGCTACCGCCCGCTCGAGGGCGAGGCCGCGATCATCCCGGTCATCGTCGGCGAGACGGCAGAGGCGATCGCGCTGTCGGAACGGCTCCTCGACGAAGGGGTCTTCGTGACCGGCTTCGGGTTCCCGGTCGTGCCCGAGGGCACGGCGCGCATCCGCGTGCAGATGTCCGCGGCCCTGGAGCCGGAGCACCTCGAGCGCGCGATCGACGCGTTCCGCCGCGTTCGTCCCGAATAGGGGACGAGGACTGTCCGCACGGCGGGCGAATATTCAACGCCATGGCACCCAACATCATCGGTCTCGGTCTCATCGTCGCCGGAGTCATCTTCATGGCGTTCCTCGGCCTCGTCGGCTTCATCATCGGCCTGATCTGCATCATCGGCGGAGTGGGCGCGATGTGGATGACCTGGCAGCGCAAGCGACGCGCCACGGCCTGACGCGACCTCCGACTACCGCTTCGTGAACACGTAGTCGTTCGACCGCGCCTGCACGTGGCAGCTCTGGCAGAGCGCGCCCTGGTCGAGCACCGTGTACTGCGCGGTGGGGCTCGACCGCTCGTACTCGACGTACCGCCAGCGCCCGTCCAGCTTCCGCATGACGGCGAACTGGCCGACGTACGTCGTCCCGGGCTTGACGATGGTCTTCACGATCACCGACCCGTTCGGGAAGCGCTTCCCGACCTTCCGCTTGCTCGCGTAGACGTTCTTCAGCCCGGTGTGCGCGCTCGACAGCGGCCCGGTGCTCCGGAACGGCTTCCTGTTGAGCTTCGGCCACTTCTGGTAGCCGTTCGTGTAGGCGGGCAGCCCGTTCGCCGTGGTGGACGCAACCGCGACGACGACGGCCGAGGCGGCCAACACGACGATCGCGACGATCGCGACGACCCGTGCCGGCATGCCCCGATCATGCCGCGGCGCCCGCGTCGGCGGAAGGGCACGACGTGAACATTCCCTGAACCCGTGACCCGGGTTGCGGTGCCGCTGCCCGCAGGCAAGACTGTCCGGGAGGGGTATCCGTGAGCTCGGACATCGCGACCGGCATCCCGGAACGTGCGGCACGGCGTCGACGTGCCTCCGCGGCGCGCGCGGGAAGGCGCGCGCTCGCCGTGCTGCTGCTCGGGCCGCTCACGATCCTCGGGGGGCTCGTCTGGGCCGTCGCCCAGCCGTACCGGATCGTGTTCCTCGACCATGACGGGGCGGGGCTGTACGACTATCTCGTCCAGCCGCCGCTCCTCGTCGCCCTCGTGGGGGTCGTGTTCGCGCGGGTGGTCGCGCCGGGCCTCGTCGACGATCTCGAGAGGGAGGGCGATGGTCCCGAGGCCTGAGATTGCCCACTGGCTCACGGGGTCCGTCTGCCTGCTCCTCGGGCTGCTCCTCCTGTCCGAGGCGATCGTCGGCAGTGCGGTCTTCCGACGCCGGCTGTGGCGTGCGTACCTCTGGCCCTCGCTCGCGCTCGGCGGCGGCGTCCTGCTCTGGGTCATCGTCGTGTTCTCGACGTTCTCAACGGTCCACCTGCTCGCCCATGCCGTCTGGGCGCAGGCCGCGATGGTCGTCGGTGCCGTGCAGCTCGCCGTCGTCCGCGGGAAGCTAACGAGCCCGCGCTGGTCGCTCGTCACGGCCGGTGCCCTGTTCCTCTCCGGGGTCGCGTTCATCGTCCATGAACAGAATCCCTGGCTCTTCTCCCGTTCGGCCTTCCTCCACCACGCGATCGGCTGGATCGTCGTCGTCGCAGCGCTCCTCCCGCTCGGGGAGGCGCTGCGCCCACGCGCCGTCTTGTGGCGCGCCGGCTTCGCGCTCACCTTCGTCGTCGTCGCGGTGCTGCTCTTCGCTGATCGGGACCTGGCGCCGATCTTCGGCCACCTGTCCGACGCGGCGCTGCGATGAGGCGGACGCTCGCCGTCGCGGTAGCGCTGGTGGCCGCCGCACTCGTGGTGCCGTCGGCCGTTCGCGCGCACGCGACCCTCGTCGAGGCCCTTCCCGCCGCGCAGTCGGACGTCGGGAGAGCGCCGGCCGAGATCCGGCTTCGCTTCAACGAAGGTGTCACCGTCGCCCCGGGCGCCGTTCGCGTGCTCGGCCGGGACGGTGCAGACCACTCCGGCGCGGCGACCGTGTCCGCCGACGGCCGCGTCGTCACGGCGCGGGTGTCTGGGCTCGTGCGCGGCTCGTGGTACACGGTTCGCTGGCGTGCGACGGGCGCGGATGGCCACTCTCCCTCCGGCGTCTACAACATCGGCGTCGGGGTCTCGCCGCCGCCGCCGACGGAGGCCGCGGGAGCGAGCGGCACGACGTGGAAGGACGACGTCGCCCGCTGGGCGCTGTTCGCCGCACTGGCGCTCGTCGTCGGCCCGCTCGTCGTGCGGGTCGCCATCGTCAGGGGCGAGGTGTCCCCCGCAGTCGAGCGCCGCTTCCACCTCGTCCCGACCGTCGCCGCCTTCGCGGTGATCGACGTCGGGATCGTCGGCTTCGTCGTGCGCGCGTCGAACGCGCTCCAGCTGCCGTTCGGCGACCTGCTCTACGGAGACCTGCGGCCGTTCGCCGAGACCACGCGCTTCGGCGTCGCGTTCCTCGTCATGACCGTCGGGTTCGCCGTGGTCGCCGTCCTGCTCTCACTCGCCTGGGTGTTCGACCGCCTCGAGCTGCGCCTGCCCGCGCTCGCGCTCTCCGTGCTCCTCGTGTCCGGTCTCTCCCTCTCCGGCCACCAGGCCACCGAGCCGAACTCGACGTGGAGCTCCGAGCTCGCGGACTGGCTCCACCTGGTCGCCGCCTGCGTGTGGGTCGGCGGGCTCGTCACGCTCGCGTTCCTGGTCTGGCCCGTCGCGCCCGCGCTGCGACGGCAGGCGTTCCTCGGGTTCTCCCGGCTCGCGGTCGCGCTCGTCGGAGTCATGGTGCTCGCGGGCGCATACCTCGCGCTCGTCCGGCTTCCGGAGCTGTCCGACCTCTGGGAGACGGGCTACGGGAGACTCCTGCTCGTCAAGCTCGGGGTCGCCGCGTTCGCCCTGGCGTGGGGTGGCATCCACCACGTGTTCGTCCGCCCGCGGATCGCGGCCGGCCGCGATCCGCGCGTTCGCCCGAGCCTCGCTGGGGAGACCGCGCTGGCCGTCGTCCTCCTACTCGTCGCCGCCGCGTTGACGAACGCCACGCCGCCGCCGCCGACTCCCGTCGAGCCGTCGGCTTCCCGCCCGAGCCGGTAGAACGGCTCCGTGGCACATCATCACGAGCACGACGCCACCCGTCCCGGCAGCGCTCGCGCGCTGTCCCTCGCGCTCGCTCTGACGGCGGGCTATACGGTCGTCGAGGTCGCCGCCGGAGTCCTCACGGGCAGCCTTGCGCTTCTCGCGGACGCGGCGCACATGCTCTCCGACAACGTCTCGCTCGCACTCGCGCTCGTCGCTGTCTGGCTCGCGCGACGGCCCGCGACGCCCGAGCGCACATACGGCTTCAAGCGGGCCGAGGTGCTCGCCGCCCTCGCCAACGGAGTGACGCTCGTCGTCCTCGCGATCTGGATCTTCTACGAGGCGGTCCGACGCTTCGACGATCCACCGGACGTGCTGGGCGGGTGGATGCTCGTCGTCGGCGTGGTCGGGATCGGCGTCAACGTCGCCGGCGGCGCGATCCTCTTCCGCGCGCGCGGGGAGAGCCTGAACGTCGAGGCGGCGTTCCGGCACGTCCTCGCGGATCTGCTGGGCTCGCTCGGGGTCGTCGTCGCAGCGGTGGTCATCCTCGCGACCGGGTGGCTCGAGGCCGACCCGATCGTGAGCGTGCTCATCGGCCTTCTCGTGCTCGCGAGCGCGTGGTCGATCCTGCGCGACTCGACTTCGATCCTGCTCGAGTCGGCGCCGAGGGGCATCGACACGCGTGCGGTCGGCGAGCGGCTCGCGGGAGCACCGGGCGTCGTCGAGGTGCACGACCTCCACATATGGACGATCACCTCGGGGTTCCCGGCTCTGTCCGCGCACGTCCTCGTCGGTCGTGGCGAGGACTGCCACGGACGGCGACGCGAGCTGGAGGCGCTGCTCCACGACGAGTTCGGGATCGAGCACACGACGCTCCAGGTCGACCACGTCTCGGATCCCGGGGGGCTCGTCGAGATCGGGCGGTTCGGTTAGGGGAGCAGCACGCCGGCTCCCCGCAGCGCTCCGCTCCGGAGGCGGGCGAGCGCCTCGTTCGCGTCCTCGAGCGCGAACGTCTCGACCTCGACCCGGATGGGCACCGTGGCAGCGATGGCGAGGAACTCGTCGCCGTCCTCGCGCGTCAGGTTCGCGACCGACCGGACGACCCGCTCGCCCCAGAGCAGCTCGTACGGGAAGGCCGGAATGTCGCTCATGTGGATCCCGGCGCACACGACCGTGCCGCCCTTGCGAACGTGCCCGAGGGCCGCGGGAACGAGCGCACCGACGGGGGCGAAGACGACGACCGCGTCGAGCTCCTCCGGCGGCCCGGCCGAGGCGTCGCCCGCCCAGGCTGCGCCGAGCGAGAGGGCGAGCTCCTGGGCCTCGCCGTCGCCGGCGCGGGTCCCGGCGAAGACGCGCCGGCCCTGCGAGACGGCGACCTGGCAGACGATGTGGGCGGACGCTCCGAACCCGTACAGGCCGACGGCCTCGGCGTCGCCGGCCAGACGGAGCGAGCGGTATCCGATCAGGCCGGCGCAGAGGAGCGGCGCCGCCCGGTCGTCCGCGTACGCGTCCGGCACCGGGAAGCAGTATCGCTCGTCGGCGACAGCGAGCTCGGCATAGCCGCCGTCCACGTCGTACCCGGTGAAGCGCGCGCGGTCGCAGAGGTTCTCGCGAGCGGCGAGGCAGTATCGGCATTCGCCGCAGGTCCAGCCGAGCCAGGGGACGCCGATCCTCGCCCCCGCCGCGAAGCGCGACCCTCCGCGGACGACCTCGCCGACGATCTGGTGGCCGGGCACGAGCGGGAGCTTCGGCCTCGCGAGCTCGCCGTCCACGATGTGGAGGTCGGTGCGGCAGACGCCGCACGCCCGGACGTGGAGCAGCACCTGCCCGGGGTCCGGTCGAGGGTCGGCCAGCTCCCGCGGGCGGAGCGGCTCCCGGGCGGCGTCGAGCACCATCGCACGCATCGATCGGATCCTGCCGCGTCCTGCCCCGTCCTGCCCCGGGCGGCGAAGGGCAGACGGCGAGGATCCCTCGTATCAGAGCACGAGGTCGGCGCGGACGGTGCCCGCACGCTCGTGCCGCGCGACGACGCTCACGCGGTCGCCTGCCTTCGCCTCGACCACCCACTCGACCTTCGTCCGCTCGCTCGTCGAGTGGTCGGTGTGCCACCAGGTAACCGACCGGCGCTCCACGCGACCGCCGAGCTGCCCCGCCTCCTCGCGCTCCTTGCCGCTCACGACACGCGCGCCTTCGGGAAGCTCGAGCGTGACCTCGATCGGCCGCACCGCCTTCCGCTCGAGCGCCTTCTCCGAGACGTTCGTCGGCAACCAGCCGGTGTTCTCGAGGACGAGCCGCACCGTGAACGCACCGTCACCGACAGGCGCCGCTTCGAACGAGCGCACCTCGAGCCGGGGCGAGACGAGCGCGAGGAAGAGCGCGAAGCCCGCGTGCGGCCTCACCTCCTCCTCCAGCCTCGAAAGCGGCGGGTTGAACCAGAAGCGGACGATGTCCCAGCCTCCGAGCTCGACCGGCCCGAGCTGCGGGTGCTCGAACGGGTACCAGTCGACGTACCCCTCGCCCAGCTCGTCGGCGAGCTTGATGAGGGCGAGGTCGTCCTCGGGCGGGTGCTCGCGGATCCAGTCGATGAAGTGGTAGTCGTCGAGCCCGGCGGCACGCTGCGGGCTCCAGAACTCCGTCACCCAGGCGTAGGACCCGAGGTGGTCGTAGATCCAGTCGACGTCGCCGCCCTTGATGACGAGCTTCGGGTGGTACTTGAAGTCGTGGAAGATCGAGATCGCCGGGTAGCCGGTGAGGCGCGTCGCCTCCTCGCCCATGAGCTTGAATGCCCGCAGGTCGGGGACCGGGAAGTCGTCGTCGGGGTGCCCGGACCACGGTCGCAGGTGGACGCCGCTGAACGTGTGGTAGCCGACATACGACGTCACGTTCTTGCGGTCGACGATCGCCTGCACGAGCGCCCGCACCTCGGGCTCGGAGGTCGGGTACGGGCCGGCGCCGAGCTGCTCGGACTCCGGCGCCCACTCCGCGGGCCAGTTCCGGTTCAGGTCGAGCCCCTCGAACGGCGGGGCGACGGGGATCGTGACCCCGTCCCAGTTGCGGATGGTGCCCTCCGGGAGGACGCGGTAGAACTCGCCCTCGATGTCGTCGGGACGGCGGGCGATGAGGAGCCGCGGATCGTCGGGATGCGCCTTCCAGGAGCCGTTCGAGTCCGGAATGCGCATGTAGAGCACGCGCCCGTCGCCGTCGACGTCGTCGCGGTGGAGGCCGTCTTCGGGCTCGTCGCGCGGGTAGGGCCGCACGCTGGAGCGACGCCAGCGGCCGTCGGCGAGGCCTGCCTCCGCGCCGTCCGGGTTCACGCGGGCGACGACGTAGAAGGTGCGGGTATCGAGCGCGTGTGTCACGCGCGGGTCGCTCCCGTGGTCGTGCAGGAGGCGGTCGAGGAGGGCGAGCGCCGCCGTCGTCCCCGTGAACTCCATCGCGTGGATCTGGGCATGGACGAAGACGGCCGGCTTCTCCTCGGGCGGCCCGGTGTCGAGGTTCGTGACCGTCGCGAGCACGATCTCGCGGCCCTCGTACGACTGCCCGATCGACCCGAGCCGGAGCAGCGAGGGGAACTCGGCCGCCCAGGCGTCGAGCGTCTCGTTCAGCGCTGCGTAGTCGTAGAAGCGGTCGAAGCGGACGCGCACGAGCGCGCACGCTAGTCGAACGGCGTCAGCGGGCGCGCAGGATCAGGCGCCAGCCATCGGGCGTGGCGGGTGTCTCCCCGTTCCAGCCTCCGAACGCCTCGACCTCGGCGAACCCGGCCGTGCGCAGCATCTCCGCCCACTCCTTCGACGAGTACACGTGATGGACGAACCGGCGCTCGATCCGCTCCCCGTCGGGGGCGACGATCAGGTGCAGGGTCGAGATCGTCCCGGCGAGCCAGTCGGGCTCGCGCTCCTGGAGGAACAACGAGCCGTCCGGAAGCCGATCCCAGGAGCGCAGTGCGAAGCGCTGGACGAACCGGGCGAACGCGTCGCGGTGCGCCGTCTCCACGACGAGAGCGCCACCCGGCCGCACGACTCGACGGAACTCCCGAAGCACGCCGACGTCCTCGTCCCGCTCGAGGTAGCCGAGTGCCGAGAACAGGTTGAAGACCGCGTCGAAGCTCGCAGCTCCGAACGGCAGCTTCCGGTAGTCGCCGCGGACGAGGCGGGGCCACTCGGCGCCGCCGCGCCGTCGCTCGGCCTCGGCCAGCAGGGTCTCCGAGCGGTCGAGCCCAGTGACGCGGTAGCCCTGACCCGCCAGGACGACTGCGTGGCGGCCGAACCCGCACGGGCAGTCGAGGATCTCCGCGCCGGGCTCGACCCCGGCGAGCGCCGCCGCCCCGAGCGCCTCGGCCCGCGTGCGCTCGTCGTCGGCGAACGGGACGTACGTGCGGAGGTAGGTCTCGTCGAAGACGGCGTCCCAATCGCCCATCTCGGGCAGACTCCCGGCCATGCGCGACCTCCTCGAGTACCGGGCGGAGTTTCCGATCCTCGAGCATACGACGTACCTCGCGAGCCACACGCTCGGGCCGATGCCGAGGAGGGCGCCGGAGCTTCTCGCCGAGTTCGCACGCATGTGGGCAGAGCGTGGGATCCGCGCGTGGGCGGAGGGGTGGTGGGCGACGCCGTGGACCGTCGGCGACCAGGTCGGGAGGATCGTCGGCGCCCTACCGGGCTCCACCGTCATGCACCAGAACGTCGCGATCGCCGAAGCGGTTGCGCTCTCGTGCTTCCGCCCGGTCGATCCCGTCCGCAACCGCGTCGTCTACGAGCGCGGGAACTTCCCGTCGGTGCGCTACCTCTACCAGGCGCAGCCCGATCTCGAGGTGGTCGCCTGCGAGGACGACGCGGAGATCGTCGAGCGCATCGACGAACGCACGCTCCTCGTCCCGATCAGCCACGTCCTCTTCAAGGCGAGCGAGATCCAGGACGTGGAGCCGATCGTCCGACGAGCGCACGACGCAGGGGCGCACGTGATCCTCGACTGCTACCAGTCGGCGGGGATCGTTCCGCTCGACGTGACGGCGCTCGGAATCGACTTCGCGGTCGGCGGCTCGGTGAAGTGGCTCTGCGGAGGGCCGGGGAACGGCTGGCTGTACCTGCGGCCCGACCTCGTCGAGACCTTGCGGCCGACGTACACGGGCTGGCAGGCGCACGTCCGGCCGTTCGCGTTCGAGGAGGAGCTCGAGTATGCGCCCGGCATCGCACGTTTCCTCACGGGGACGCCGAATCCCGCGGCCCACATGGCCGCGACCGCCGGCTACGACCTCGTCGAGGAGGTCGGCGTCGAGCGCATCCGCGAGAGCTCGCTGCGCCAGACGCAGCTGCTCCTCGAGCTTGCGGACGACGCCGGCTTCGGCATCGCGAGCCCGCGCGACCCCTCCCGCCGGGGCGGCGCGGTCATCATGGACGTCCCCGAGGCGGCGGCGGTCTACGCCGAGCTCGAGGAGCGGGCGATCCTCTGCGACTTCCGGCCGGGCGCGGGGATTCGCATCGGCCCGCACTTCTTCACGACGGACGACGAGATCCGGTTCGTCGTCGAGCAGATCGCCGACATCCTCGAGACGGGCGCCTACGAGCGCCACCTCGGCGCCGTCGCGCTCCACTAGCCTTCGTCGCTTCGAGCACGTCCGTCGAGGAGGATCGTCCAGCGCTCGATGCTCGTCACCGTCACGAGCCCCCGCTTCGCCCACGGATCCTCCGCGAAGCGCGCGCGGATCGCCTCCTCGGACGGCGCTTCGACGGCGTGCAGCACCTCGCGATCTCCCTCGAGCGGGCCGCCCAGGAGGATGACCCCGTCGTCGACCAGGCCGTCCATGAAGCTCGCGTGCGCGTCCCAGTCACCCTGCTCGCGCATGTCGCGCGACCAGTCCCACGGACCGCCGCGCTCGACGCGGACTGCGTAGAGGGCCATCTCGGCCTCCTTTCCTCGCCCGGTTCGGGCCGCCTCGACGGTAGCGCCGAAATAGGGCACATAGAGCCCTCTATCCGGCGCGCCGCCTCGAGGTCGCCTGCCGTCGCGTTCACTGTCCGGTCCGGAATCCGGGTCGCGGTTACGATCCGCAGCGCATGGCCACGACGATGCCCTCGAGCCTCGAGATCGCCCAGGCGGCGACGCTTCGGCCGATTCTCGACGTGGCCGCCGAGGCCGGCCTCCTCCCCGAAGAGGTCGAGCCGTACGGGCGGTACAAGGCGAAGGTCGACCTCTCGGTGATCGAGCGGCTTGCCGACCGGCCCGACGCGAAGCTCGTCAACGTCACCGCGATCACGCCCACGCCCGCCGGCGAGGGCAAGACCACCACGTCCGTGTCCCTGACCCAGGGCCTCGGGAAGCTCGGGCGCAGGCCGATCCTCTGCTTGCGCGAGGCGTCGCTCGGGCCGGTCTTCGGCGTGAAGGGCGGCGCCGCGGGCGGCGGCTACACGCAGGTCGTGCCGATGGAGGACCTGAACCTCCACTTCACCGGCGACCTGCACGCGATCACGGCGGCCAACAACCTCCTCGCGGCGATGATCGACGCGCACCTGACGCACGGGAACGAGCTCGGCATCGATCCGCTCTCCATCTCCTGGCGGCGGTGCATGGACATGAACGACCGCAACCTGCGGAACGTGATCACGGGACTCGGCGGGCGTGCCCACGGCACGCCTCGCGAGACGGGCTTCGACATCACCGCCGCCAGCGAGGTCATGGCGCTCGTCGCCGTCGCCCGCGACCTCGCCGACCTGAGGCAGCGGCTGGGGGCGATCACCGTCGGGCAGACGCGGGAGGGAGAGCCGGTGACGGCGGAGGAGATTCGCGCCGCCGGCTCGCTCGCGGTGCTGCTCAAGGACGCGATCAAGCCCAACCTCGTGCAGACGCTCGAAGGCCAGCCGGCGTTCGTCCACTGCGGGCCGTTCGCGAACATCGCGCACGGCAACAACTCGCTCGTCGCCGACCGGGTGGCGCTCAAGCTCGGCGAGTACGTGATCACCGAGTCGGGCTTCGCCTCGGACATGGGCATGGAGAAGTTCTTCGACATCACGTGCCGCATCGGCGGCCTCCGGCCGGACGCGGTCGTGCTCGTGGCTACGGTCCGAGCCCTCAAGCACCACGCGGCCAAGCCCGACGGGGGCCTCGATGCGATCGAGGTCGGCGCGCAGAACCTCGCCCGCCACATCGGGATCGTCAACGGGTACGGGCTGCAGGCTGTCGTCGCGGTGAACAAGTTCCCGACCGACACACAGGAGGAGCTGGAAGCGGTGCGGAAGCTCGCGCTCGAGCACGGCGCCTTCGCCGCCGAGGTGAACGAGGGGTTCGAGCGCGGCGGGGACGGTGCGACCGCCCTCGCGGAGGCGGTGATCGAAGCTGCCGACAGGCCCTCGAGCTTCGAGTTCGCGTATCCGCTCGACGCGCCGATCGCCGAGAAGATCCGCGCGATCGCAACGAAGGTCTACGGCGCCGACGGCGCCGAGCTCCTGCCGGCGGCGAAGCAGAAGGCGGCCGCCTTCGAGGATGCGGGCCTCGGCGACCTGCCGATCTGCATGGCGAAGACGCACCTCTCGCTCTCGCACGACCCGGCGCTGAAGAACGCGCCGACCGGCTTCACCGTGCCGGTCCGTGACCTGCGTCCGTACACCGGCGCCGGCTGGATCGTCGCGCTCTGCGGCGACATGATGACGATGCCCGGGCTCGGGAAGACGCCGGCGGCATTCGCGATCGACATCGACGACACGGGCGAGACGGTCGGCCTCTTCTGACCGCGGCGTCGGGGTACGGCAAGGTCAGTGGTTTCCCCGATGCGGAACGCGGTGTGCCGGGACACCCTCCAGGTATTGGAGCCCGCGTTGTGCTGCGCGCGAGTGGCGCGGCTGGATCGGGCTCCGTCGTCCGAGAGGGGGTGAGATTCGTGACGACGATCGAAAGGAGCATCAAGATCGAGGCTCCGGTGAAGAAGGTCTGGGACTATGTCGACGACCCGCTGCACCTGCTCGAGATCTGGCCGAGCATGGTGGAGGTCAAGGACGTGAAGACGCTGCCGAAGGGCGGCCATCGCTATCACTGGCTGTACAAGATGGCCGGGATGCGCTTCGAGGGCGATTCCGAGACCGTCGTCTTCGAGCCGGAGCGCCGCTTCGTCCAGAAGAACACGGGACAGATCCCGAGCACGTTCGACTGGACATTCACGGCGGTGAACGGCACGACGACGATCGAGCTGAAGACCGAGTACGAGATTCCGCAGACACTCCTCGGCAAGCTCAAGGAGCCGTTCGTCCGCAAGCTCAACGAGCGTGAAGCGGACATCTTCCTCGCCAACCTGAAGGATCGCGTGGAGATCTAGCTCGACGGAGCGCTCGGTTCAGAGGGGCCGTCTGGCCCCTCTGCCATCCCGGCCGAGTTCGACCGCGTCTCCGGACCGTCTAGCCTTCGTCCCGTGAGCGAGCCTAACATCGAGTACCTGTCCCCTGCGCAGCGCGCCGAGCTCGAGGCCGAGCTCGTCGAGCTCGAAGGGCCCCGGCGGAAGGCCGTGACCGAGGCCATCAAGCACGCGCGCGAGTTCGGTGACCTCGCCGAGAACTTCGAGTACCACGCCGCGAAGAACGAGCAAGGCCTGCTCGAGCGCAGGATCCACCTCCTCAGGGAGCGGCTGCGCCACGCGGTCACCGTCGAGCACGACACCGACGAGCACGTCGGCGTGGGCTCGATCGTGGAGATCGCGGACGAGGACGGGGAGACGATGGAAGTCGAGATCTCGGCGGTCGGGGGCGTCGCCCCGGGCTCTCCGCTCGGGAGCTCGCTCATGGGGGCGGCGATCGGCGACGTCGTCGATGTCGAGGCGCCGAGCGGCTCGTGGAAGGCGCGGGTGCTCGCAATACGCCGCGCCGGATGACGACGGCCGCCCGCGTCACCGCACATACTCCGGAGCTCCTGCGCTGGATCGCGGCTCGTCCGCCGCGAGGCCGCTTCGAGCTCAGCTCCGTCGTCGGTACGTGACGAAGGCGAACGGCGTGCCGTCCTCCGAGACGTGGCTCTCGCGCTCGACCTCCTGGAACGCGGAACGGTCCCACTCGGGGAAGAGCGTGTCGCCCTCGACGTCGAGGTCTACCTCCGTCAGCTCCAGCTCGTCCGCAAGGGGAAGCGCGGCGGCGTAGACCTCCGCGCCGCCGATCACGAACACGCGGTCCGCCCCGCCGAGCACGTCGAGGGCGTCCTCCACCGACACCGCGCGCTCGGCGCCGTCTGCGCGCCAAGCCGGGTTGCGTGTGAGGACGACGTTCCGCCGGCCGGGAAGCGGCCGGTAGCGGTCGGGGAGAGAGTCCCACGTCGTCCGCCCCATGACCACCGGGTGCCCCGTTGTGAGCGTGCGGAAGCGCGCCATGTCCTCCGGGATCCGCCACGGGATCCCTCCGTCCCGGCCGATCACGCCGCCGCGGGCGACGGCAGCGACGAGCGTGAGCCTCACACGGCGACCGGCGCGCGGATCGCCGGATGGTGCTCGTACCCGACGACCTCGAAATCCTCGTACTCGTAGTCGAAGATCGAGGGCGGCCGGCGGTGCAGGACGAGCGACGGGTAGGGGTACGGCTCGCGCACGAGCTGCGTCTCGACCTGCTCGCGGTGGGTGTCGTAGATGTGGCAGTCGCCCCCGGTCCAGACGAGGTCGCCGGCCTCGAGGTCGCACTGCTGCGCGAGCATGTGCGTCAGGAGCGCGTAGCTCGCGATGTTGAACGGGACGCCGAGGAAGACGTCGGCGCTCCGCTGGTAGAGCTGGCAGGAGAGCCGGCCGTTCGACACGTGGAACTGGAAGAACGCGTGGCACGGCTGGAGCGCCATCCGCGGGAGGTCCGCGACGTTCCACGCGGACACGACGATGCGGCGCGAATCGGGCTCTTCGCGCAGGAGCCGCACGACCTCCGCGAGCTGGTCGACGTGTCCGCCGTCGGGGGTCGGCCAGCTCCGCCACTGCACTCCGTAGACGGGGCCGAGGTCGCCGTCCTCGTCCGCCCACTCGTCCCAGATCGTCACGCCGTGCTCCTGCAGCCAGCGCACGTTCGAGTCGCCGCGGAGGAACCAGAGGAGCTCGTAGGCGACCGACGGGAAGTGCACCTTCTTCGTCGTCACGAGCGGGAAGCCCTCGGCGAGGTCGAAGCGCATCTGGTACCCGAACGTGCTGACCGTCCCCGTTCCCGTGCGGTCCGACTTCGGCACGCCTGTCTCGAGGACGTGACGGACGAAGTCCTCGTACTGGGCCACGCTCCGACGATAGCGCGGCACCCGGCGATGAGCCCGACCCGGGAACCGAGCCGCGACCCGCGGTGTACGAC
>JBOHBB010000088.1:0-25363 GCA_050698135.1 Gaiellaceae bacterium | reverse complement strand
CTCGACCGCACCGACATCTCGGCGACGCTCGGGAAGGACTCGCTCGAGGAAGCGCGGACCGCCGCGATCGCAGGACTCCTCCTCGTGATCATCTTCCTCCTCCTCTTCTACCGCTTCCTCGGGCTCGTGGCCGTGGCCGGGCTGGGCATCTACGCGGCCTTCCTCTACGCGACGATCCTGATCTTCGACGTGACGCTGACGCTCCCCGGTTTTGCGGGGCTCGTGCTCACGTTCGGCGTCGCTGCAGACGCGAACAACGTCATCTTTGAACGCATCAAGGAAGAGGTGCGCGCCGGGAGATCGATGCGCGCCGCGATCGGCCAGGGATACCGCAAGGGCTTCGCGACGATCGTAGACGCGAACGTCGTCACCGCGATCACGGCGATGGTCCTGTTCGTCGTCGCGACCGCGAGTGTGCGGGGCTTTGCGCTCATGCTCCTCATCGGCACGGCGCTCTCGATGCTGACCGCGGTGCTCGCGACGCGCGCCATCCTCGCCCTCGTTGCGGGCTTCGGCTGGTTCGACAACCCGAAGCTGATGGGCGCGACGGGCCAGGGGCTCCCGCGCTGGCTCCGGATCGACTACATGGGTATGCGCCGGATCTGGTTCGCCTTCTCGGGCGTGGTCGTCGCGGTCTCGATCGCCGCGATCGCCTTCCTCGGGCTGAACCTCGGCATCGACTTCGAAGGTGGCACCGAGATGACGTTCCGGACGCCGCAGCCTACCCAGCTCGAGCAGGTCCGCGACGTCGCGCGCGAGGCCGGCCAGGGGAACGCCGTCATCCAGGGTCGTGGAGCCTCGGTCGACGACGAGTACACGAGCTTCCAGATCCGCACCGAGTCACTGCCGGTCGCCGAGCAGAACGAGTTCCAGCAGGACCTCGCCGAGGCGATCGACGCGACTGCGTTCGGCGCGCAGACCGTGTCCGAGAGCTTCGGCGGCCAGATCGCCAACGCGGCGATCTTCGCGATCGTCGTCAGCCTGCTCCTGATCGTCCTCTACCTCGCGGTGCGGTTCCAGTGGAAGTACTCGGTCGGCGTCCTCGTCGCGCTCGCCCACGACATCGTCATCACGGTCGGCGTCTACGCCCTGACCGGGCGGGAGGTCTCGACCGCGACGGTGGCGGCCGTCCTCACCGTGCTCGGCTACTCGATGTACGACACGATCATCGTGTTCGACCGGATCCGGGAGAACGTCCCCCTGATGCGGCGCGCGTCCTTCCGCGTCATCGGGAACGTCTCGCTGTGGGAGGTGCTCCCTCGGTCCCTCGCGACCACCTTCATCACGATGCTCCCGATCGCCTCGCTCTATTTCTTCGGCGGCGACACGCTCAAGGACTTCGCCTTTGCTCTCCTCGTCGGGATCGGGTTCGGTGCGTACTCGTCGATCTTCCTCGCCGCGCCGCTCGTCGGCATGCTCAGGGAGCGCGAGCCCGAGTTCGCCCGCCGTCGCGACGACCTCGGCGCTCTCGCGGGCCTCGCTTCCGTCGGCGGCACGCTCGCGGAGGAGGCCGAGGAGGTCGCTGCACAGGGCGAGCCCGTCGCGGAGGACGAGGTGGAGGAGGCAGCCCCGGAGCCTCGCGTCCCGGCTGCGGCGGGAGCCGCGGCGCCGGTCTCGTCGAAGCGCGAGCGTCGCCGTCAGCGCCGCGCCTCGAGACCCCATGGCCGAGCCCGGTAACAGCCGCGGGGCCCTCGAGAGCCTCGGGCTGGCGGGGATCGGTGCGCTCGCTCTCGTGGTCGAGCGCGCGGACGACCTCGCGGAAGAGCTCGCCCACCGGCTCGGCGTCGAGCGCAGCGAGGTGCGCGGTGCGCTCGGGGACGTCTTCGACAGCTGGCGGCGGGAGGCTCAGCGCTTCGGCGACTCGACCGGGGACGCGGCGTCGCGGCTCGCGTCCGAGCTGGGCGTCGCGTCGCGGGAGCGGGTCACCGAGCTGGAGCTCCGCGTCGCGCAGCTCGAGCACCGGCTGAAGCTGCTCGAGCGGACGGAGTAGCGCGGAGTAGGGCGCGGCAGGCGCCCTCCCTACAATCACTGCCATGGCCACCGGGCAACGGCCCACGCGGAGCCTCGGCCGCCTGTCCGAGATCGCCCAGGTCGCGGCACGGCACGGCTTCGGCTACTTCCTGCGCCGCAACCGGCTCGGGGACCTCGTCTCCGGCGACGGCCGCGGCGTCGAGGAGAACGTGTCCGACCGCGGACGACGGCTCCGCGAGATGCTCGACGAGCTCGGTCCGACATTCGTCAAGTTCGGGCAGCTCTTGTCCACGCGGCCGGACGTGGTCCCACCCGACATCGTCGCGGAGCTCCGGCGACTCCAGGACGACGTGTCGCCGTTCCCGTTCGTGCAGATACGCGAGGTCGTCGAGTCGGAGCTCGACCTCACGCTCGACCAGGCGTTCCTCGAGTTCGACCTGACGCCGATCGCCTCGGCCTCGATCGGCCAGGTGCACCGAGCGGTGCTCCCGGACGGGCAGGAGGTCGCAGTCAAGGTCCAGCGACCCGCGGCGCCTGCGCAGATCGAGGCCGACCTCGGCCTTCTCTACCAGGCCGCACGGCTCCTTCGCGAGCGGGTGAAGGCGCTCGAGTTCATGGACCCGCAGGAGCTCGTGGACGAGTTCGCACGCTCGATCCGCCTCGAGCTCGACTACGGGCACGAGACGCGGAACGCCGAGGCCTTCCATCGGAACTTCGCGCGGGAGGAGGGCGTCGTCGTCCCGCGCGTGATCCGCCAGTACTCCACCGCGCGCGTCCTCACGCTCGAGTACCTGCACGGGACGAAGGTCGCCGACCTCGACCTCGCGGCGATGCGCCCGGACGAGCGGCGCGACGTCGTCACCCGGATGGCGGACACGTGGATGACGATGGTCTTCCGCCACGGCTTCTTCCACGCCGACCCGCACCCGGCGAACATCTTCGTGCTCGACACAGGGCAGCTCGGGCTCGTCGACTTCGGACAGGCCGGGAAGCTGACGGACGAGGACATGGCGAGGCTGACGCGGCTGTTCGTCGACGCGGCGACCGAGAACGTGGACGCGATCCCACGTCGCCTGCGCGAGCTCGGGGTCCGCTACGCGCCCGAGCGCGAAGAGGAGTTCCGGACGGAGCTGCGCGTCCTCTTCGACCGCTACTACGGCAGCCGCCTCTCGGACATCGACCCCCTGCAGGTGATCCGCGAGGCGTTCCAGCTCATCTACTCGCTCAACCTGCGCCTGCCGTCCCGCTTCGTGATGCTCGACAAGGCGATCGCGACCCTCGCGTCGGTCGGCACCGAGGTGGACCCCGACTTCAACGTGTTCGAGGTCGCTCGGCCGTACGCCCGCGGGCTCCTCGTCGAGCGGTTCCATCCACGGGTGCTCGGCCAGCGTGCGCGAATGGAGGCGCTCGCGCTCGGCTCCATCGCGCGCGAGGTCCCGTACCAGGTGAGCGACGTGCTCGAGCGTTTGCGGGACGGGACGTTCCAGGTCCACATCGAGAACCCCGGGATCGACCAGATCGACGACCACATCGACAAGGCGACGAACCGGATCGCGGTCGCCCTCGTCATCCTCGGCGGGCTGATGGGGTCCGCGATCATCGGCGTCTTCGCGGAGGGCGGGCCCCATGCGGTCGGCATCCACCTCCTCGCCCTCGCGGGCTTCGTCCTCTCGGGCGTCTTCGGCACGTGGCTCGTGTGGGGCATCCTTCGCCACGGCCGCCTCTGACGTCTCGGGCCGCGCACGGCAGCCATGGTTGCCGGGGACGGCTGAGGAAGGCTTGTCACGCTTCCGCCACAATGGACATCTGGCGTGCGGAGACGACCGCGAGCTAGCGTCGGCGCGATGTCGCGCGCAGTCCTCGTCGCCGAGCCGGAGCCCGAGACGCGCGAATACCTCGACCGGCAGCTGCGCGACGACGGCTTCGACGTGCTCGAGGCAGCGCGCTGGAGCGACGCGCTCGAGCTCGCGGAACGGGCGCGGCCGGACCTCGTGCTCCTCGCCGAGCTCGACCTCTGCCTGCGGCTTCGCCGCGGTGAGCCGGGGAGGACGTGGGACCGAAATGTCCCGGTGATCCTGCTCGCACCGACGTCGGACCCCGTCGAGCGCGTGCGTGCGCTCGATCGCGGCGCGGACGATGTCATCGGGCGCCCCTTCGCCTACGTCGAGCTGCTCGCGCGCATCCGGGCGCTCCTACGCCGGACCGCCCCGTCTGCATCCGAGGTGCTCACGGCCGGCGACCTCGTCGTCGACAAGCGCACGCGGCGGGTCGCGGTGCGGGAACGGCCGGTCGTCCTCTCGGCGAAGGAGTTCGAGCTCCTCGCGCGGCTCGCGACGGAGCCCCACCGCGTCTTCACGAAGGAGGAGCTCCTCCGGGAGGTCTGGGGGTTCCGGGCGATGGGCCGAACCCGCACGCTCGAGTCGCACGCGTCGCGGCTTCGCCGGAAGCTCTGCCTCGGCGCGGAGGACCTCTACGTCGTCAACGTCTGGGGCGTCGGGTACCGGCTCCTCGACTGAGGCGACCTCAGCCTCGACAGATGTAAGGATCCGAGGGTGGCGGGGCGGATCGACCCGGAGGGCGTGGAGATGGCGGCTCTCGTCGAGCTCGCGCCCGTGGACGGTCTTCGCGTGCTCGAGGTCGGCTGCGGGGACGGGCGCCTGACGTTCCAGGTCGCGCCTGCGGCCGCTTCCGTGCTCGCGGTCGATCTCGACGAGGAACGGATCGAGAAGGCGCGCCGCTCCATGCCCGCCGAGCTCGCGGAGAAGGTGACGTTCGCGGCTCAGGGCGCCGCAGAGGTCGACGTGCCGCGGCACAGCTTCGATCTCGCGCTCTTCTCCTGGTCGTTGTGATGAATCTCCGGGGAGGGCGTCGTGCACGCCCTGCGTCACGTCCACGGGCTTGTCGTCCCGAACGGGACGCTCGTGGACGTTCATCCCGTGAGCGAGGAGCGGGTCGAGGCCCACGGCGGCGCGATCGGGGTGATCGAGGAACCCGAGTGGACGACCGTCGAGCTCCCGAACGCGGAGGCGGCTCTACGTCGGACCGTGCGTGAGGGGCTGTACGCACTCGAGGCCGAGAGGGAGTACGACGTCCTCACGCACTTCGACTCGAGCGCCGAGCTGATCGAGGAGAAGCGCGACCTCCTCGAGCGCCAGGCGGCGCTGACCGCACGGATCGAGGCGGCGACGCCACCGCTCGTCACGCGCATGCGCGTCGTGCTCCGGCGTCTACGCGTCCTCCCGTCGTCGTAGCTCGCGATCCGAGCTCCACGACGTCGGCTCCGGCTGCTCGACCGACGGGAACGGGACGAGGTTGGGTCGCCGGCCCCGCCGCCGGTGGGGAGCTACCGTCTGGGGGCGATGGTCAGACGCCTCACGCAGTGGCACGCGCGTCCGGGGCTCGCGCGGGAGGAAGCCGTTCGGTACTGGACGCACGTGCACGCGCGACTCGTCGAGCGCGTCCCGCACCTCCAGGGCTACGTCCAGCACGTGGCGGTCGTCACGCCGGACGGCTCGGAACCGCCCTACGCGGGACTGGGCGAGGCGCTGTTCGCGAGCTTCGAGGAGGCCGCGCGCGCGACGGGGTCGGACGAGTGGGCGGCGGTGATCGAGGATGCCCGCGGCTTCATGGACTTCGAGCGCTTGACGGTCGCGTGGACGGAAGCTCGCGTCGTGGCGCCCGCGACCGGCCAGGGCTCGGCAGGCTAGCGCGCGCCCTCGAGCTCGAGCAGGGCGATCTTGCGGTCGAGGCCCCCTCCGTAGCCGACGAGGTCGCCCGTCGAGCCGACCACCCGGTGGCACGGGAGCACGATCGGGATGCGGTTCCGGTTCATGACCGTGCCGACCGCCCTTGCCGCCCTGGGGTGGCCAACGCGCGACGCGAGCGCGCCGTAGGTCGTCGTCTCACCGTAGGGGACACGGGCGAGCTCGCGGAGGACGGCGACGGTGAACGCGGGCAGCGCGCGCAGGTCGAGCGTGAGGTCGAAGGCGCGCCGGCGGCCGGCGAAGTACTCGTCGAGCTCCCGGCGGGCGGCCTCCACGGCCTTCGGCGCGCGAAGCACGCGCGGCCCCGCAATGCGAGCGAGCAGCTCGAGCTGCTCCTCGGCGCGGGTGTCGAACGAGATCTCGGCGAGCCCGCGGTCCGACACCGCGACGAAGAGGTCGCCGATCGGGGAGTCGACCACGTCGAAGCCGACGTCGACGAGGTCGAGCGAGGCTGCCGCCTCGCGGAAGCGCCGATCGAGATCGGGTGAGACGGTCATGACGAGATCCTCCTTCGAATCCTGCGGACACCGGTCGACGCGGCCTGGCGCGCGGCGTTTTCGCTCGAGTCGAGCGCAGTGGCGATCTGCTCGTACGAGAGGTCGTAGCCGTATCGAAGGACGACCGCCGCGCGCTCCTTCGGCGGCAGCCCGTCCGTGAGGGAGGCGAGCTCCTCGTAGGCCGGCAGGTCGTCCTCCGCACCCGTCTCGGCGTGCTCTGCCTCCGGCCTCGCGCGGCGGAGCGTGTCGATGGCGACGTTCCGGGCGATCGTCAGCACCCAAGCGCGCAGGTGCTCTCCGTGCTCGAGCCGGCGATAGGCCTGCAGCGCGCGGAGGAAGGTCTCCTGGAACGCGTCGTCGGCGCGCTCGCAACCGAGCCTGCGCCTTAGCATCCGGAGCACCTCGGCCCGGTGCTCGTCGTAGAAGCGCTCGAAGGGAGGAACTGCCACTGCCTGCATCATCTCCTTCGAACGCCGCGGCCGGCCGATTTGTGAGCATGCGGATGTGCGCGCTGCAGTCGTCGGGCACGTCGAGTGGATCGAGTTCGTCGCAGTCGAGCACCTGCCGCGGGCCGGGGAGATCGTCGCCGCGTCCGAGACCTGGCAGGAGGCAGGCGGCGGCGGCACGGTCGCTGCCGTCCAGCTCTCGCGCCTCGCGGACACCGTGCTCTTCTTCACCGCGCTCGGGCAGGACGAGCTCGGGCGCCGCTCGAAGGCGGAGCTCGAGAAGCGCGGAATCGAAGTTCGCGCCGCCTTCGTGGACGCCCCACAGCGCAGAGGCATCACCTACGTCGACGACCAAGGCGAGCGGACGATCACGACGATCGGCTCGAAGCTCCATCCGCGCGGGCACGACCACTCGTTCCCGTGGCACGAGCTCGCGCACTGCGATGCCGTGTACTTCTGCGCCGGGGACGTGGACGCGCTCGTGAACGCGAGGCAGGCGCGGGTGCTCGTCGCGACCGCGCGCGAGTTGGCGACCCTTCGCACGGCGTCGCTCGAGCTCGACGCCGTCGTCGCGAGCGGGAAGGACGACAGCGAGCTCTACCGCCCGGGCGACCTCGACCCACCGCCGCGCCTGAGCGTCACGACGTCGGGGGCGCTCGGAGGCTGGGCGCAGCCCGGCGGGCCGTTCTCGGCGGCTCCGCTCCCGGATACGCCGGGTGACGCGTACGGCGCGGGCGACTGCTTCGCCGCTGGCCTCGCGTTCGCTCTCGGGGCGGGCCTCGACGACTCGCAGGCGCTCGCGTTCGCAGCCCGCTGCGGCGCCGGTGCGATGGCCGGGCCGGGAGTGCACGCGGAGGCGATCCCGATGCCGTAGCGAACGGAGGAGAACGAATGCAGTCCCCTGGACAGCCGGGGGTTGCACAGTGGGGATAAGTGGGGTAAGGTGGGGCACCGTGGGAGGACGAACCTTCCGACGGAGCCCATGTTCTACGGCGAGTACGAGCACACGATCGACGAGAAGAGCCGGGTCACGCTCCCTGCTCGGTTTCGCAACGAGTTCGCACGCGGTGTGGTACTGGCGCGCGGGATCGAGCGGAACATCGACGTCTTCCCGCGCGAGAGCTGGGACGCGAACGTGTCGCGAATCGCCGAGCTCGACTCGCTCACCCGGGAGGCCCGGGAGATGAAGCGGTACATGTTCGCGGGGGCGGCGATCGCCGACCTCGACAAGCAGGGGCGCGTGGTGGTGCCGCCGACGCTCGCCGAGCACGCGGGGATCGGGAAGGACGTGATCGTCGCGGGAGTGCACGACCACATCGAGATCTGGGACCGCTCCGCGTGGGCGGCCCAGCTGAGCGCGATCGAAGGGAGCGCGGGAGATGTTGCCGAACGTCTTGCGGACAGACGCAGCTGACCACGTCCCGGTGCTCGCGGAGGAGGTCCGCGGGCTGCTCGACGTACAGCCGGGAGAGGTCGTCGTCGATGCCACCTTCGGCGCGGGTGGGCATTCGCGGATCCTCGCCGCCGAGCTCCAGGGCCGCGGAAAGCTGATCGCGATCGACCGCGATCCCACGGTCCGCCCGTACTTCGACCGGATGAAGGCGTCCGTGCGGGGCGTCCAGACGAGGTTCCTGCGCGGCGACTACGCCGTCGTGCTCTCCCACCTCGCGGGGAACGGCGTCCAGGCCGACGCGATCCTCCTCGACCTCGGCCTCTCGTCGATGCAGGTCGACCGTCCCGAGCGCGGGTTCTCGTACGCGACCGACGCTCCGCTCGACATGCGGATGGACCCGTCGGACGAGCCCGACGCGGCCGAGGTCGTGAACACGTGGGACGCGCGGGAGCTCGAGGTGATCTTCCGCCGCTACGGGGAGGAACGCTACGCGCGCCAGATCGCCCGCGGCATCGTCCGCCGACGCGAGGCCGCGCCGATCGAGCGCACCGGGCAGCTCGTGGACGTCGTCCGCGCATCGATCCCGGCGCCGGCGCGCTTCGGCGAGGGACATCCCGCGAAGCGCGTGTTCCAGGCTCTCCGCATCGAGGTCAACCATGAGCTTGAGTCGCTCGAGGCCGGCCTCCCTGCCGCCTTCGAGATGCTCCGCCCCGGCGGGCGACTCGCCGTCATGAGCTTCCACTCGCTCGAGGACCGCATCGCGAAGCGATTCCTGCGCGACCGCGCCCGCGGGTGCACGTGCCCGCCCGAGCTTCCGGTCTGTGTCTGCGGGCACGAGCCCGAGCTGCGCATCCTCACGCCGAAGCCCGTACGTCCCTCCGCGGGGGAGACGGCATCGAACCCGCGAGCCGCGTCCGCCCGCCTGCGGGCGGCGGTGAAGGTGTAGGGCATGTCGTCCGTCGCACAGGCTGCAAGGGCGAGGGCGACCCGCTCCCGCACGCGCTCCCGCCCGAGACCTCGCATCCTCGCGGGCGGCGTCGTGTGGATCGTCCTCTTCGCGGTGCTCCTCGCGGGCGTCGTCGCCGTCAACGTCAGCGTGCTCCGGCTGAACATCGAGCTCGACCAGGTCGGTCGCGAGCGCTCGGAGCTGAAGGGCGACATCGCCGGCCTGCGCTCGGGGCTCTCCAGCGCCTCGGCGACGGCGCGCATCGAGCGCATCGCGGAGAAGGAGCTCGGTCTCGAGCAGGCGGATCCCGACACGACGACCTACCTCCGCCTGCCGCGGTGAGAGCGAAGGCCTCGAACCGGCGGATCGTGGTGCTCGGCGGGGCGTTCGCAATCCTCCTCGCGGTCGCGCTGGGGCGCGCCTTCTGGCTGCAGGCCGTGAACGGCGATGCGTACGCGGCGATGGCCGTGCACCAGCACCGGGAGACCGTCGTCGTCCCCGCCGGGCGCGGCTCGATCGTCGACCGCGACGGGGAGCCGCTCGCGATCGGGCGGCCGGCCACGACCGTGTACGCGAACCCGAGGCAGGTCGGCCGGCCACGCGAGGTCACGCTCGCCGCCGTGAGGCTGCTCGGCGCCGAGCCGGGGCCGACCTATGCCGCGCTCACCGACCGCTCGCGAGGGTTCGTCTACCTCGCGCGCAAGGCCGACCCGGTAAGGGCCGAGGAGCTCGAGGAGCTCGGGTTCGCAGGGCTCGGCTTCTACCCCGAGGAACAGCGAACGTACCCGCAGGGCTCGGTGGCCTCGCAGGTGCTCGGGTTCGCGGGCCTCGACAACAAGGGCCTCGAGGGGCTCGAGCGCTCGCTCGAGAAGGTTCTCGCGGGCCGGCCCGGAAGCCAGACGATCGTCAAGGACCCGATCGGACGAGCCCTCGACGTCGTCTCGACGAAGCCGGAGACGCCGGGCCGCGGCGTCCGCCTCACGCTCGACCACCAGATCCAGGCGAACGCGGAGGTCGTGCTCCAGGACGCCGTCCGTCGGTACGGGGCGAGAGCGGCGTCCGCGATCGTCATGGATCCGAACACCGGCGCCGTGCTCGCGATGGCGACTGCTCCGGGCTTCAACGCGAACCGCTTCGCGACGACGCGTCCCGACCGCCGGCGCAACCGCGCGGTCACGGACACCTACGAGCCGGGCTCGACGTTCAAGCTCGTGACCATCGCCGCCGCGCTGCAGGAGGGCATGGTGACGCCGCGGACGTCCTTCCGCCTCGCCCCGACGATCAAGGTCGCTGACCGGGTGATCCGAGAGTCGCATTCCCGCGGCACCGAGCGGATGACGGTCAGGCAGGTCGTCGAGTACTCGTCGAATATCGGGACGATCACGATCGCGCAGCGCCTGGGGGCTGGGCGCCTCGCCTCCTGGATCGACCGCTTCGGGTTCGGGAACCCGACCGGCATCGACTTCCCGGGCGAGTCCTCGGGATTCGCCCTTCCGCTGGACCAGTGGTCCGGGTCGACGATCGGGACCGTCCCCATCGGGCATGGGATCGCGGTGACACCGATCCAGATGGCGCGGGCATACGCCGCCATCGGCAACGGCGGCCTGCTCGTCCGCCCACACCTCATCGAGCGCGTCGACGGGCGCGAGCCCGATCCGAGGAAGCGCCGCAGGGTCGTCTCGCGTCACGTCTCGGAGAAGATGATGTCGATGCTCCGCGGCGTCGTGCTCGAAGGGACGGGCACCGCGGCCGCGATCCCCGGGTACACGGTCGCCGGCAAGACCGGCACCGCCGCGAAGATCGACACCAACGGTCGCTACTCGCACTCGCGCTACGTCGCCTCGTTCGTCGGCCTCGTGCCGGCGATGAAGCCGCGTCTCGTGATCATGGTCATGGTCGACGAGCCGCACGGCTCGATCTACGGCGGTGACGTCGCGGCACCCGCGTTCCGGGAGATCGCCCGCTTCAACCTCCAGCATCTCGAGGTGCCCCCGGACGCCCCTCGGAAGCCCGAGAAGAAGCGCTGAGCCCGGACCGCGTCGTCTAGCCTCTCCGCAGGTGGAGCTCGAGGCTCTCATCCGGGCGCTCGCGCCCAGCGAGGTGGTGGCCGGAGCCCGACCGGCGGAGATCGCCGACCTCGCGTACGACACGCGCGCGGTCGAGACAGGCTCGCTCTTCTTCTGCGTTCGAGGCAGCTCGGTCGACGGGCACGACCTCGCCTGGGAGGCGCTCGAGCAAGGCGCGGTCGCGCTCGTCGTCGAGCGCAAGCTCGACGTCGTCGTACCCCAGCTCGTCGTCTCGGACACACGCGCAGCGATGGCCGTCGCCGCGGACGCGTTCTTCGGCGAGCCGACGAGCGAGCTCGAGATCGCAGGCGTCACGGGGACGAACGGCAAGACGACGACGGCGTTCCTGCTCCACTCCGTGCTCGACCGCGCGGGGCGCAGGCCCGGGCTCGTGGGCACGGTGCGCTGGGTCGTCGGCGGCGAGGAGCGGCCCGCGCCCTTCACGACGCCCGAGGCGATCGACCTCCAGCGGCTCTTCCGGGAGATGGTCGATGCGGGCGACCGGAGCGCCGCGGTCGAGGCGTCGTCCCACGGGTCGGAGCACAGGCGGCTCGATCGCGTCCGCTTCGACGCCCTCGTCTTCACGAACCTGAGCCAGGATCACCTCGACCTGCACGGGACGATGGAGAACTACTTCCAGGCGAAGCGGAGGCTTTTCACCGGCGCGTCGCCGCCGCCTGCCGCGGTGAACATCGGCGACGAGTGGGGCAAGAAGCTCGCGGACGACCTCGAGCACGCGCATCGGGCGCCGCTCGTGACGTTCGGCCTCGACGCGGGGGAGGTGCGGCCCGAGGCGCTCGAGCTGCGCGCGGACGGGACGGGGCTCCGGGCCGCCGGCATCGACATCGACACGAGGCTTCGCGGCAGCTTCAACGTCGAGAACATCCTCGGCGCCGTCGCCGCCGGGCTCCTCCTCGGCGTCGACGAGGACGAGATCGCCGCCGGTATCGCCGCGGTCGAGGACGTCCCCGGCCGGTTCGAGGCGATCGACGAAGGGCAGCCGTTCACGGTCGTCGTCGACTACGCGCACACGCCCGACTCGCTCGACACCGTCCTCCGGGCCGCGCGCGACCTCGGCGACGGGAAGGTCATCGTCGTCTTCGGCGCGGGTGGAGATCGCGACCGCGGGAAACGCCCGCTGATGGGACGCGTCGCCCTCGAGCGCTCGGACCTCGTCATCGTCACCTCGGACAACCCGCGCACGGAGGAGCCGCTCGCGATCATCGAAGACGTGCTCCAGGGCGCGGGGCTCGACGTCGAGATCGACCCCGACCGGCGCACGGCGATCCATCGTGCGATCGAAGCCGCCGAGCCCGGTGACGTCGTCGTCATCGCCGGAAAGGGCCACGAGCAGGGGCAGGAGGTCGCCGGGACCATCCATCCGTTCGACGATCGCGCTGTCGCGCGTGAGGCGCTCGCCGCGCTGCACACGTCCCGCTGACGAGCCGTGGAAGGATCGATGCTGACCTGCGACATCCGTGGTGCCAGGCGTCCGGCCGGGGCCCGGAAGGGGCGCAGGGGCATGGCTGTAGGGGCCGCCGCGTGATCGAGCTCGCATGGGAGGAGATCGAGGAGCTCGACCTCGGGAGCCTCGAGGGAGGGCGACCCGGCGTCGCCGTCACGGGGATCGTCGGCGACTCGCGCACGGCCGGGCCCGGGGACCTCTTCGTCGCGCTGAACACCGGCGTCCGGTTCGTCGACGACGCGCGTGCGCGGGGGGCGGCGACGCTCGTTCCTCGAGACCAGGAAGCGGCCCTCGCCGCGCTCGCCTCGCTCGTCCGCGGCAAGAGCGACGCGCGTGTCGTCGCCGTCGTCGGCTCCGCCGGCAAGACCTCGACGAAGGACATCCTCGGCGCCCTCTGCGCGCCCCACACTCCGACGATCTGGGCGGAGAAGAGCCTCAACAACGAGATCGGTCTGCCGCTGACCGTATGCAGGCTCGAGCCTGGGACGAAGGTCCTCGTCACCGAGATGGGAATGAGGGGCCTCGGCCAGGTGGCTGCGCTCTGCTCGATCGCTCGGCCCGAGATCGCGGTCGTCCCGCACATCGGGCCCGAGCACCTCGAGCTCCTCGGGAGCGTCGAGCGCGTGGCCGAGGCGAACGCCGAGGCGATCGCTGCGCTCCCGGCCGGGGGGACCGTCGTCGTGCCCGCGCGCTCCGGCGAGCTCGAGCCGCATCTGGGACGTGCGGATATCGAGATCCGCCGGTTCGACGGCAAGGACGTCGGGCTCGACGGCAACCGCGGCACGTTCCGCCTCGACGGCGCCGTCGTCGAGCTCGAGCTGCCCTTCACGCAGCGTCACCACGCCGAGAACGCGCTCGCCGCGCTCCATGCGTACGCGGCGCTCGGCCTCCCGCTCGAGCGTGCCGGAGACGGGGTCGCCAACATCCGGCTGTCGCCCTGGCGCGGGGAGGAGGTGCCGCTCCCGGGCGGCGGGTTCGTCGTGAACGACGCCTACAACGCGAACCCGGGCTCGATGCAGGCCGCGATCGAGCACCTCGCCGAACGAGCCGGCGACCGTCGCCGCGTCGCGATCCTCGGCGAGATGGCGGAGCTTGGCGAGTCCTCGGAGCGCTACCACCAGGAGATCGCCCGGCTCGCCGCGGACAAGGGAGTCGACGTGATCGGCGTAGGCGAGGCCGCCCGTGCCTACGGACCGGCGCTCTGGGCGGAGGACGCCGACGAGGCGGTGGCGATCGCCCGCGAGTACCTCCGTCCGAGGGACGCGGTCCTCGTGAAGGCATCGCGCGCCGTCGGACTCGAAGGCATCGCCGACGAGATAGCGAACTTCGCCCGAGCATGGTCCCCGTCCTGATCGCGGGCCTGATCGCGATGGTCGCCGCCGTCGTGATCGGGCCGAAGTTCATCGAGCAGCTGCGTGCCCGGAACCTCGGGCAGCGGATCAGGGCCGAGGGGCCGGCGTCGCACGTCGTGAAGCAGGGCACGCCGACGATGGGAGGACTCCTCATCGTGGCCTCCGCCGTCATCCCGTTCCTCGCGCTCTCCCAGTACACGGCGGAGGGTCTCACGGTGCTCTTCGCCACGGTCGGCTGCGCGGCGATCGGGTTCACGGACGACTACTTGAAGCTGCGCCGCCGCCACTCGCTCGGGCTGCCAGGGCGATGGAAGATGATCCTGCTCGCTGTGGTGACGATCGGCGTCGCGCTCCTTCTCCAGGACACGGCGGCCGACGAGACGTCCGTCTACATCCCGCTGACGGGCTGGAACCTCGACCTCGGCATCCTCTTCTACCCGTTCCTCTTCCTCGTCATCGCAGGCACCGTGAACGGCGCGAACCTCACCGACGGGATCGACGGCCTCGCGGCAGGCACGGTGACGATCATGCTCCTCACGTTCCTCGCCATCGCCGGCATCTCGTGGCTGCGCTCCGGGGCGCCCGGCGACCGGAGCGAGATCTATCTCGACGTGGCGACGCTCGCGGCGGCGCTCATCGGGGCGACGATCGGTTTCCTCTGGTACAACGCGTTTCCCGCGGAGGTCATCATGGGCGACACGGGGTCGTTCGCCCTCGGCGGCGCGATCGCCGGCTTCGCGATCGTCACCGGCACGGAACTGCTCCTGCCGCTGATCGCCGGGATCTTCGTCATCGAGGTCCTCTCGCTGATCATCCAGGTGGTCAGCTTCAAGAGAACCGGTCGCCGCGTGTTCCTCATGGCGCCGATCCACCACCACTTCGAGATGAAGGCATGGTCGGAGACGAAGGTGATGGTGCGCTTCTGGATCGTGTGCGCGATTCTCTGCGCGTCTGGTTTCGCGCTCTTCTACCGCGACTTCCTCCAGTTCGTCCAGCGATGAGCCCAAGCCCGGCGCTCGAGGGCAGGCGCGTGCTCGTGCTCGGCCTCGCGCGCTCGGGCGTCGCAGCCGCCGAGGCGCTCGTCACGCAGGGAGCGATCGTGCTCGGCTTCGACCGGGACGAGTCGCTGGATGCGGGAAGGCTCCGCGAGCTCGGCGTCGAAGTGCACGTGGGACGCGAGGAGGAGAAGCTGCTCAAGGGGACCGATCTCGTCGTGAAGAGCCCGGGCGTGCCCGGAGAGACGGCGCTCGTCGTCGGCGCGCGGGAGCGCAGCATTCCCGTCTGGAGCGAGATCGAGCTCGGGGCACGCCTGCTCTCGAACCCGCTGCTCGGCGTTACTGGCACGAACGGGAAGACGACGACGTGCGAGCTCCTCGGCGCCGCGTTCCGCGCGGCGGGGAAGACCGTCGAGGTCGCCGGGAACGTCGGACGCCCTCTGACCGGGCTCGTCGGCTCCGTCTCGCCGGACGCATGGATCGTCTGCGAGCTCTCGTCGTTCCAGCTCGAGGACGTCGAGACGCTGCGACCGCGGGTCGGCGTCCTCCTGAACCTCGAGCCCGATCACCTCGACCGCCACGGGACCTTCGAGTGGTACGTCGACACGAAGCTCCGCATCTTCGAGGAGCAGACCGAGGACGACACCGCGGTCGTGCCGCGCGGCTTCGGCGCCATCCCCGGCACTGCGCGCCGAGTCGAGTTCCGCTTCGACGACCCGCTGCCCGCCGAGCCGCTCATCCCCGGCCCGCACAACCGCGAGAACGCGGCTGCCGCCACGGCTGCCGCGCGATCCGCCGGGATCGATGACGACGCGATCGCGGAGGCCCTCCGCACCTTCCCCGGGGTGCCGCACCGAATCGAGGACGTGCGCGAGCTCCGCGGCGTCCGCTACGTCAACGACTCGAAGGCCACGAACGTCGGCGCTGCCCGCCGCGCGCTCGGGTCCTTCCCGGGCTCGCGGCTGCACGTGATCCTCGGCGGTCGCGGCAAGGGCGAGTCGTACGCCCCGCTCGCGGAGTCGTTCGCCCCCGGTGACCGCGCGTACCTGATCGGAGAGGCGGCAGGCGAGATCGCGGCCGCCCTGGCAGCGAAGGAGGTGCCGTTCACGTACGCGGAAGGCCTCGCCGACGCGCTCGCGGCCGCCTCGGCCGCCGCCGAGCCGGCGGACGTCGTGCTCCTCTCGCCGGCGTGTGCGAGCTTCGACCAGTTCCGTGACTACGAGGAGCGCGGAGACGTGTTCCGGCGACTCGTCGAGGAGCTCCCGTGAGGTCTCAGGGGCAGTTCGACCAGCGCCTCCTCGCGCTGGTCACGCTCGCCCTCGTCTCTTTCGGGCTCGTCATGGTGTACAGCGCGACCTCCGCATCCGCCGCGCTCGGCGACGGCGACCCGATGAGCTATCTCAAGCGCCAGGCGGTCTACGCGCTCATCGGGGTCATCGCGATGACGGCGCTCGCGCGCTTCGACTACCACCGGCTGCGCTACGTCGCCGTGCCGCTCCTCCTCGTCGTGCTCGGGCTCTGCGCCGCCGTCCTCGTCGTCGCTCCCGAGATCAACGGCGCGCGCCGCTGGTTCCTGCTCGGCCCAGCGAGCTTCCAGCCGTCGGAGCTCGCGAAGCTCTCGCTCTGCCTCTTCGCGGCGGTGTACCTCGCTCGCCGCCCACCCCCGCGGACGTTCGGCCAGCTCGTCCGCCCGCTCGGCCTCGTGACCGCGATGTTCTGCGGGCTCATCCTGCTCGAGCCCGACCTGGGGACGACGATCGCGCTCTGCCTGATGATGCTCGCGATCCTGCTCGTCGCGGCCGTCCCGGTGCGCCTGCTCGTGGTCGGGGCGCTCCTGGCGGCCGGAGTCGGGACGATCGCGATCTGGGCGGAGCCGTACCGCCGTGCCCGGGTGTTCAGCTTCCTCGATCCCTGGAGCGACGCGCAGGGCTCCGGCTTCCAGATCGTGCAGGCGATGATCGGGATCGGCTCGGGCGGCATCACCGGAGCAGGCCTCGGCGAGGGGGTGCAGAAGGTGCTCTACCTCCCGGAGGCGCACACGGACATGATCTTCGCGGTCGTCGGCGAGGAGCTCGGCCTCGTCGGGGCGGTGCTCGTCATCGGGGCGTTCGCGACCTTCGCGTTCGCCGGCTTCCGCATCGCGCACCGCTGCCGCGACCCGTTCGGGAAGCTCCTCGCCGCAGGGCTGACCGCGCTCGTGTGCGGGCAGGCGGCGATCAACCTCGCGGCGGTGCTCGGCATCGCCCCGCTCGCCGGGATCCCGCTCCCCTTCGTCTCCTACGGCGGCTCGAGCCTCGTCGTCTTCCTCGCCGGGGTCGGCATTCTCCTTAACATCGCCGTCAATGGAGAGGTCGTCACGGCTCGCGTGCGTGATCGCGGCAGGGGGCACGGCCGGTCACGTCCGTCCGGCGCTCGCGGTCGCGGAAGCGCTGCGCGCCAGAGGCGTGACGGTGACGTTCGCCGGGTCCCGCGGACGCGTCGAGTCGCAGCTGGTTCCTGAGGCGGGCTTCGAGCTCGATACATTCGCGATCTCCGGGTTTCCCCGCCGGCTGGGTCCCGGGCTCGTCCGCGCGCTGAGCCAGGCCGCGCGCGCGCCGTTCGCGTGCGCTCGGATCCTCGCGAAGCGGCGCCCCGACGTCGTTCTCGGCGCGGGCGGCTACGTCGCCGGGCCGGTGGTGCTCGCGGCGCGCCTGCGCGGCATCCCCGCGGCGCTCACGGAAGCGGATGCATACCTCGGGCTCGCGAACCGCCTCGCCGCCCCACTCGCTCGTCGTGTCTTCCTCGCGTACGCCATCACGGGCCGGGACGGCGCGAAGTACCGGGTGGTCGGAAGACCGGTCCCCGCGTCGCACCTGGGTGCGGACCGCGCGGCAGGGAGGCGGGAGCTCGGCTTGCCCTCCGCCGGCCCGGTCCTGGCCGTGTTCGGCGGGCTCGCCGGCGCGCAGGCGCTCAACGACTTCGCTGCGGACACCTGGGGCGCGCGCGGGCCAGCGATCCTCCACATCGCGGGCGAGCGCGACTACGAGGCGGTGCGCTCGCGGGTCGACCGGCCGGACTACGTGCTGCTCGCGACCACCGACCGCTTCGGCGCGGCTCTCGCGGTCGCAGACCTCGCGCTCTCGCGCGCCGGCGGCACGGTCTGGGAGCTCGCCGCCGCCGGCACGCCGGCCGTCCTCGTCCCGTACCCACACGCGACAGCCGACCACCAGTGGCTGAACGCCCGCCACTTCGAGGAAGGCGGAGGCGCGGTCGTCGTGCGCCAGGAGGAGCTGGATCGAGTCCCCGCGCTCGTCGGCGATCTGCTCGGCGACCCCGAGCGCCTCGGCGAGATGAGCGATGCGATGCTCAGGCTCGCGAGACCCGAGGCCGCGGACGAGATCGCCGACGAGCTCGTTCGCCTCGCCGGGGCGCGATCGTGAGCGACGCGCCGTTCGCGGGCCGCCGGCTCTACTTCGTCGGCATCGGCGGCGCCGGCCTCTCCGCCTACGCGAACATCGCCCGCGCCTGGGGCGCCGAGGTGCGGGGCTGGGACGCGCGCGAGACGATCTTCATGGAGACGCTCGAGGGGGTCGACGTGGACATCGGCGGCGAGCCGGCGCCGCCGGCCGGTTTCGAGGTCGTCCTCTCCACGGCCCATGCAGGGCGTGCCGAGGGGCGGCCGAGGGCCGAGCTCCTCGCCGAGCTCGTCTCGCTGCGCCGGTCGATCGTCGTCGGGGGCGCGCACGGGAAGACGACGACCGCGGCGATGGTCGCGTTCGTCCTCCGCGAGCTCGGCCAGGACCCCGCCTGGATCATCGGAGGCGTCGTGCCCCAGCTCGGCGGCAACGCCGGCGTGGGCGACGGGTGGCTTGTCGTCGAGGGCGACGAGTCCGACCGCTCGATCGCGCTGCTCCGACCGGACGTCGCCGTTGTCACGAACGTCGAGCTCGACCATCACGCGACGTTCGCCTCCGAGGCGGAGCTCGCGGCGTTCTTCGACGCGTGGCTCGCGGGAGCGCCTGCGGTCGTGCGGGGGTGGGAGCTAGGGCCGGTCGCGTTCGATCTCGACGTCCCGGGCGAGCACAACCGCCTGAACGCGGCGGCCGCCCTCGCGGCGCTCGACCTGGCCGGGGTCGCCCGGGCCGACGCGGAGCCCGTGATCGCGCGCTTCTCCGGGGTCGGGAGGCGCTTCGAGCACGTCGGCGAGCGGAGTGGCGTGAGGGTCGTCGACGACTACGCGCACAACCCGACCGAGATCACCGCCGCTTTGAGCACTGCACGCGAGCTGACGGACGGGCGGCTCGTCGCCGTCTACCAGCCGCACGTGTACGAGCGGACGCGTCAGCTCGCCCACGAGCTCGGCGCCGCGCTCGGGCTCGCGGACGCCGCAGTCGTGACCGAGATCATCGGCGGGCGGGACGCCCCGCGCGAGGGCGTCACCGGGAAGCTCGTCCTCGACAACGTCCCGCTGGGTGTGCGTCGAGGCTGGGCCCCGACGCTGGAGGACGCCGCGCTCCTCGCGCGCTCGTGGGCGCGGCCGGGTGACGTCGTCGTGACGCTCGGGGTCGGCGAGCCGTGGCGGATCGCCCGGTCGATCGTGGATGGGCTCGAGCCGTGAGCATCGAGAGCGGGGTCCCGCTCGCGAAGATGACGACGATCGGCACCGGCGGTCCAGCCCGAGCGCTCGCCCGGCCGCGGACGCTCACCGCGCTGGAGGACGCGCTCCGCTTCGCCGAGGGCGAGGGCCTCGAGGTGGTCGTGATCGGGCTCGGCTCGAACGTCCTGGCCGCGGACGACGGCGTCGAGGCGCTCGTCGTCCGCCTCGAGGGCGGTCTGGCAGAGGCCGAGGCCCGCGACGGGCTTCTCGTCGCCGGTGGAGGCGCGACGAACGCGGTCTGCCTTCACCGCGCCCGGGCCGCCGGGCTCGGGGGCTTCGAGTTCGCGTGCGCGATCCCCGGCACCGCGGGTGGAGGCGTGAAGATGAACGCGGGCGCGTACGGGCGCGACTGGTCGGACGTCCTCGTGCGCGCCCTCGTCGTGTCGGGGGAGGGCACGGACTGGCTCACGCCCGAGGACCTCGGCCTCTCCTATCGGAACTCCTCGCTCGACGTCGGTCAGGTCGTCGCACGCGTCGAGTATCGCCTCGAGGCTGGCGCGCCGGAGGAGATCAAGGCTGTCGTCGCGAACCTCGTCGCGCGGCGCAAGGCGACGCAGCCCACGAACAAGCGGACGTTCGGGAGCGTCTTCAAGAATCCGACCGGCGCCATGGGCGCGGGGGAGATGCTCGAGCGCTGCGGGCTCAAGGGCCATCGCATCGGCGGCGCGATGATCTCGCCGAAGCACGCGAACTTCATCGAGAACGCGGGCGGCGCGACGAGCGAGGAGTGCATCGCGCTGATGGTCGAGGCGCGCCGGCGCGCTCGCGATCAGTACGGCGTCGAGCTCGAGCGCGAGGTCGTCCTGCTCGGCGGCCTCGAGCTGCCGTAGGCGACGTAGGAGCGCCGCGCCGAGCGGCGAATCCGGTCACATGGTCGGGGGACGAGTCGACGGCGGGCCTCGCCGGCGCACGCGCGCGGCAAGCGCCGTCGTCCCGTTTCCGCGGAGCGGCGCCGGCGATCGCCACGAGCTCGCCCGGCTCGTCCCCTCCGGCCGCTCGCTGCTCGTCCTCTTCGCCCTCGTCGCCGGGGTGCTCGCCGGGGTCTGGGGAGCGCACGCGTCGTCCGTCTTCGCCGTGCGGAACGTGCAGGTCGAAGGCGCGCCACCGGCGGTCGTACGCGATATCGAGGCCGTCACCGCGGGGACGACGGGGAAGAGCCTGCTCGAGATCGACGCGCGCCGCATCGAGGACTCCGTGCGCGCGCTGCCCTCGGTCGCCGGGGCATCCGTGGATCGCGCGTTCCCGCACACCCTCGTGATCAGGGTCTCGGCCGAGCGGCCGGTCGCGGTCGCCCACCGGCGCACCTCGTCCTGGCTCGTCACCGAGTCCGGCAAGGTGATCCGCGAGGTCGAGACCGGGTCGCTTCGCGGGTACCCGAGGCTATGGATCCCGAAGGGCGTGGGGCTCCGCGTCGGAGGCTCGCTACCCACGAGCTTCCTCCCGGCCACCCGCGCGCTGGGAGCGGTGCAGGAGGCTCGCATCCCGAGGAGGGTGAAGGCGGTGCGCTCCACCGGCGAGGAGCTGACTCTCGTGCTCCGTCACGGCCCCGAGATCCGGCTCGGTAACCCGACCGACCTGCGGCTCAAGCTCGCGGTCGCAGCACGCGTGTTCCCGCTCCTCGCGGACGCCGCCGTCTACCTCGACGTGAGCGTGCCCGAGCGCCCGGTGTCGAGTCGCTACAACCTAAACCCTTAGGTAGAGGTTGAATCTATGGGGGCGCCGATGGCATTGACATGCGCCGAGAGGAGCCGTACTCTCGGCAGCGAAAGCGTTCTGGCAAGTCGTACGTTCGACGAGAGCTTCAGCTTCAGGATGGTTGAGACATGAACAATCAACTCGGTAGCTACCTCGCGGTGATCAAGGTCGTCGGCATCGGCGGCGGCGGCTCGAACGCCGTCTCGCGGATGGTCGAGGCCGGCGTATCGGGCGTCGAGTTCGTGGCTGTGAACACGGACGCGCAGGCGCTCTTGATGACCGACGCGGACGTGAAGATCCACGTCGGCTCGAAGGCGACCCGCGGCCTCGGCGCGGGCGCGGACCCACGGGTCGGCGTGGCGGCGGCACAGGAGAGCCGGGACGAGCTGAAGGAAGCTCTCAAGGGCGCAGACATGATCTTCGTCACGGCCGGCGAGGGCGGCGGCACCGGGACGGGCGGCGCACCGGTCGTCGCTGAGATCGGCCGCGAGCTCGGCGCTCTCACGGTCGGTGTCGTCACGAGGCCGTTCGCGTTCGAGGGGCGCCTTCGCGCAGATCAGGCGGAGCAGGGCATCCAGACCCTCCGCGACAACGTCGACACGCTGATCGTCATCGAGAACGACCGCCTCCTGCAGGTCGTCGAGCGATCGACGCCCGTCACGGACGCGTTCCGGATGGTCGACGACATCCTGCGCCAGGGCGTCCAGGGCATCACCGATCTGATCACCGTCCCCGGCCTCATCAACCTCGACTTCGCCGACGTGCGGACGATCATGCGCGACGCGGGCTCGGCCCTCATGGGCATCGGCGTCGCCCGTGGCGAGAACCGGGCCGTCGAAGCGGCGCGCGCGGCGATCTCGTCGCCGCTGCTCGAGACTTCGCTCGACGGCGCGACCGGGATCCTGCTGAACATCACCGGTGGCTCCGATCTCGGGCTCGCCGAGGTCGACGAGGCGGCGCAGGTCGTCACCGGCGCCGCGGACGCGAATGCGAACGTCATCTTCGGCGCGGTCATCGACGAGTCGATGGGCGAGGACGTGCGCGTCACTGCGATCGCGACCGGGTTCGGCGGTCGGCCGCGACGGCGCCGGGTCGAGGCCCCCGCCGCGGCGGCCGAGCGCCCGCAGATCAAGGCGCCGAGCGTCACCGACGTCGACATCGACATCCCGAGCTTCCTCAAGGACGAGTAACCGCGCTCGGAGAGCCGGTGACGTCACCTGCGGTGACGGTCACCGCCCGTTTCGCGCGTGAGGGTGACCCGCGCCCGAACCAGGCCGAGCGCGGCGCGGGAGTGGATAGAGTCGCGACCGTGGGCGCCACGTCGCTGCAGCGCACCCCTCTCTACTCCCGGCACGTCGCCGCCGGCGCGCGCATGGTGCCCTTCGCGGGCTACGAGATGCCCGTGCAGTACGAGGGCGTCATCCCGGAGCACAAGGCCGTGCGCACGGACTGCGGCGTCTTCGACGTGTCGCACATGGGCGAGCTCCACGTCGACGGCCCGACAGCGGAGGAGTTCCTGCAGGCGATGCTCTCGAACGACCTCGGCAAGATCGGAGACGGCGAGGCCCAGTACACGCTCCTCACGAACGAGCAGGGCGGGATCGTCGACGACGTCATCGTCTACCGGCTCGCACACGGGCAGTTCCTCGTCGTCGTCAATGCCTCGAATCGCGAGGCGGTGTACGGCTGGCTGAAGGAGCGCGAGCCGCGCGGCACCGAGGTGCGGGACGCGTCCGACGAGTACGGCCTCCTCGCCGTCCAGGGGCCGCGGAGCGTCGAGCGTCTCGGACTCGACGAGCGGCCTGCGTTCACGCACGCGATGGGCGAGATCGACGGGATCGAGGTGATGGTCGGGCGTACCGGGTACACGGGCGAGCGGGGCGTCGAGCTCTGCTGCGCGGAGGACGACGCGGAGGCTCTGTGGGACGCGGTGCTCGCTCGCGGCGCCATGCCCTGCGGGCTCGGCGCGCGCGACACGCTGCGCCTCGAGGTCTGCTTCCCGCTCCACGGCAACGACATCACGCCCGACACGGACGCGATCTCGGCCGGCCTCGGCTGGGCGTGCTCGCTCGACAAGGAGTTCACGGGCGCGGAAGTGCTGCGCCGCGTCAAGGAGAACGGTCCCGAGCGGAGGCTCGTCCCGTTCGTCATGGACGAGAAGGCCGTGCCTCGCCAGGGGATGCCGATCGAAGGTGGAGGCGAGGTGACCTCGGGCACGCACTCCCCGATGCTCGACCGGGGCATCGGCATGGGCTACGTGCCGGCGGCGAGCGCCTCGCCCGACGCCGAGCTCGTCGTCGACGTCCGCGGCAAGCCGAGGCGTGCGCACGTCGTCAAGAAGCCGATCTACCGCAAAGGAGAGAGCTAGTGCCCGCACCGGAGAGCTACCCGGACGACCTCCGCTACCACGCCGAGCACGACTGGGCGCGGATCGAGGGGGACGAGGCGACGCTGGGAATCACGTGGTTCGCGCAGGACGCCCTGGGGGAGCTCGTGCACTTCGAGGCGCCGGAGGTCGGCTCGACGGTCTCGCAGGGTGGTGCGTGCGGAGAGGTGGAGTCGGTGAAGGCGGTGTCCGACGTCATCGCGCCGCTCTCGGGCGAGGTCCTCGAGGTGAACCAGAAGGCCGTCGACGAGCCCGAGATCGTCAACGAGGCCCCGTACGGCGAGGGCTGGCTGATTCGAATCCGCATGTCCGACGCGGCGGAGGCCGATGCGCTCATGGACGCCACGGCCTACACGGCCCACGTCGCCGAGCAGTGAGCTACCTGTCGCTGACCGACGCCGACCGCGAGGCGATGCTCGCCGCGATCGGCGTCTCCTCGGTCGACGAGCTCTTCGAACAGGTCCCGCCCGGAGTCCGCCTCGACCGCCCGCTCGATCTCCCGCCCGCGCTCGGCGAGCCCGAGCTCGCCCGCCACGTCGAAGAGCTCGCGGCCCGGAACACCCACACCGGTGCGGAGCTCTCGTTCCTCGGAGCGGGGATCTACGACCATTACGTCCCGTCGGTTGCGGACGTCGTGCTCTCGCGAGGCGAGTTCTTGACGGCGTACACGCCGTACCAGCCCGAGATGAGCCAGGGCGTCCTGCAGGCGATCTTCGAATACCAGACGGTCGTCTGCGAGCTGACCGGGATGGACGTGTCGAACGCCTCCGGCTACGACGGCACCACGGTCGCCGCAGACGCGTGCTTCGTCGCGAAGCACGCCGTCCCGGACCGGTCGAAGATCGTCCTCGCCGAGACGTTGAGCCCGCAGGTGCGCCAGGTCGTGAAGACGTACGCACCGGGCTTCGGGCTCGAGGTCGTGGAGGTGCCGCATGCGAACGGGACGACCGATCCCGAACGGGTGGCGGACGCGGCCGCCGACGCGGCCGCCGTCTTCTTCCAGCAGCCGGACTTCCTCGGCTGCCTCGAGCCGGCGCCGGAGCCCGCGCAGGCGGCGGGGGACGCGGGTGCGCTCGCAGTCGCCCACGTCGACCCGATGTCGCTCGGCGTGCTCGAGGCGCCAGGGGCATACGGCTGCGCGATCGCCCTCGGCGAGGGCCAGTCCGCGGGCAACTGGCCGTCGTACGGCGGCCCCCACTACGGCTTCCTCGCGGCGAAGGGCGAGTTCATACGCCGGATGCCCGGGCGCATCGTCGGCGAGACGGTCGACCTCGACGGTCGCCGTGCGTTCGTGCTGACGCTCCAGACGCGCGAGCAGCACATCCGCCGCGAGAAGGCGACCTCGAACATCACGACGAACCAGACGCTGCTCGCGCTCGCCGGCCTCGCGACGCTCTCGTGGCTGGGCCCCGAGGGCCTGCGCGAGGTGGGGGAGGCGTGCCTCGCGCTCTCGCACTACGCGCGGGAGCGCGTCCCGCTCGAGCCGGCGTTCGCTGCGGGGTCGTTCAAGGAGGTCGCGTTCCGGACGCCGATCCCGGCGCGCGAGGTCGTGCGCAAAGCGCGCGAGCGCGGCGTCCACCCCGGCTACGCCCTCGGGCGCGACTACGAGGGGATGGACGACGTCCTCCTCGTCGCGCTGACCGAGAAGCGGACGGCCGAGGACGTGGACCGCCTCGCCGACGTGCTCGAGGAGGTGTGCTCGTGAGAGTCGAGCCGCCGCGGGCTGCGGCGGGGGAAACCCCCGGTTCCCC
>JBOHBB010000087.1:0-1700 GCA_050698135.1 Gaiellaceae bacterium | reverse complement strand
CTGTTCGTGACGATCTGAGCAAGCAGCTGCCCGGCGGCACGGTCACGCTCTTCTTCGCCGACATCGAGGGGTCGACGAGGCTCCTGCACTCGCTGCGCGCCGACGGCTTCGCGCCCGTGCGGGCGCGCCTGCGCGAGCTCGTGCGCGAGGCTGCCCGTGCCCGCGGCGGCCGGGAGGTGGACTGGGCCGGCGACGGGGTCTTCCTCGCCTTCCCGCGGGCGACCGACGCGGTCCTCGCGGCGGCGGAGCTGCAGCGTGCCCTCGAGGCGGAGCCGTGGCCGCCGGACGGGGTCGTGCGCCTGCGCGTCGGCATCCACACCGGCGAGCCAGACCTGGGCGAGGAGGGCTACGTGGGCATGGACGTCGTCGTCGCCGCCCGCATCTGCGCGGCCTCGCACGGCGGCCAGGTCGTCGTCTCGCGGGCGACGCGGGACTTCATCGGCGACGACCTCGAGGGGCTCTCCTTCCGCCCGCTCGGCAGCCACCGGCTGAAGGACGTCCCGGGCGCAGAGCAGCTCTTCCAGCTCGTCGGCGGAGGCCTGCCCGAGGGCTTCGCGCCACTGCGCACGCTCGGGGGGACGGCGCTGCCCGCGCTCCACCACCGCCTCGTCGGGCGCCGCCGCGACCTGAGCGGGACGCTCTCCCTGCTCAGCCGCCCGGAGGTGAGGCTGGTGACGCTGACCGGCCCGGGCGGGGCGGGCAAGAGCCGGCTCGCGCTCGAGATCGCCGCCCTCACCGCGCTCGAGCGCCCGGTGCACCTGGTCGGGCTCGCCCCCGTCTCCGACCCCGAGCTCGTCCCGGTCTCGATCGCGCACGTGCTCGGCGTCCGCGAGGGCGCCCGTCCGCTCGTCGACTGCATCGCCGAGGCCGTCGCGGGCTCGGGCGCGCTCCTCCTGCTCGACAACTTCGAGCACGTGGCAGCGGCCGCCGGGCACGTCGCCGCCCTCCTCGACCGCGCGCCCGACCTCGACGTGCTCGTCACGAGCCGGGCTCCGCTGCGCCTCTCCGCCGAGCACGTCGTCCCGCTCCAGCCGCTGCCGGTGCACGACGCGGCGACGCTCTTCTCCGAGCTCGCAGCCGCGCGCGGGGTCGTCCTCCACGACGACGCGCTGCCCGCGATCCGGGAGATCTGCCGCCGCCTGGACGGTCTCCCGCTCGCGATCGAGCTCGTCGCCGCCCGCCTCGCCGTGCTCCCCCCCGCGCAGCTGCTCATGGCCCTCGACGAGGGGCTCACCCTGGACATGGAGGGCCCGGTCGACCTCCCCGAGCGGCAGCGCACGCTGCGGGCGACGATCGACTGGAGCTACGGCCTCTTGAGCGAGGGCCAGCGCGAGCTGCACCAGGCGCTCGCGGTCTTCTCCGGAGGGTGCACACTCGACGACGCGCGTGCGCTCTCGGGCTCGACGAGCTTCCTCTCCGACCTCGAGGGGCTCGTCGTGGGCAGCCTGCTCCGGAGCGACGTCTCCGACGGGGAGGTGCGGCTCTTCATGCTCGAGACCGTGCGCGAGGACGCGCTCGCGCGGCTCGCAGCCGAGCGCAGGCTGGAGGAGCTGCGGGAGCGGCACGCGGAGCGGTTCCTCGAGCTTGCCGCCTCCGCAGAGGACGCGCTCGCCGGGCCGGAGCAGGGCACGTGGCTCGATCGCCTGGAGCGTGAGCTCGACAACATCCGGGCGGCGCTCGACTGGTGCCTCACCTCGGGC
>JBOHBB010000086.1:0-4683 GCA_050698135.1 Gaiellaceae bacterium | reverse complement strand
TGCTCGACGCGCGCGTGCGCGCCCGGGCAGGCGCCGGCGGCCTCGACACCCTGCGCGTCGACGTCGTGTACGCGGCGGCGGGAGCGGGGGAGGAGCTCGAGTTCCGCGATCGCGCGTTCCAGGGGCGCATCGGCTGGCGCGAAGTGACGCTCTCGGCTCGCGACGGCGCGCGGGTCCTCCGCTCGACGGTGCCCGCGACGAGCACGAGCAACGCGCTCGCCGCCTACCCGAAGGGCCTCCTCCGCTCTCCGCCCGACGTGAGGAGCGCCGCCGCGACAGTCGAGCCCGGTGCCTCGCCGGGCGCGCCGCCGCGGATCGGTGCGATCGCGGAGCCCCGGCGCGTGGGAGGGGGCTTCGAGGCGCTCGTCGCGAGGGGGAACCTCTCCGCCGGCGCGGTGGCGCTCTCGCTCCTGATCGCGATGTTCTGGGGCGCGGCGCACGCGCTCACGCCGGGCCACGGCAAGGCCATGGTCGCCGCCTACCTCGTGGGGACGAGGGGCACGCCGCGACACGCGATCATGCTCGGCGGCACGGTGACGGTCGCCCACACGGCGGGCGTGTTCGGGATCGGTGTCGTGACGCTCGCTCTCTCGAGGTTCGTCGTCCCCGAGCGCCTCTATCCGTGGCTGACCCTCGTCTCCGGCGTGCTCGTCGTCGCGGTGGGCACGGCGGTGCTGCGCCAGCGTCTCGCGCCGCGCGGGCGAGGTCACCATCATGGCGACGACCATCACCATCACCACCACGAGCACGACGCGCTGACGTCGAAGGGGATCCTCGGCGTCGGCGTCGCCGCCGGGCTGCTGCCCTGCCCGTCGGCATTGGTAGTCCTCCTGTCCGCGATCGCGCTCCATCGCGTCGGGCTCGGGCTCGCGCTGATCGTCGCGTTCAGCGTCGGCCTCGCCGCGACGATCACCGCGATCGGCCTCGTCGCCGTGCTCGCGCAACGGGCCTTCGGCCGGCTCGGAACGAACGGCCCGCTCGTCCGCGCGCTGCCCGCGATGAGCGCTGCCCTGATCCTCGCGGTGGGCATCGTGATCACGGCTCGCGCAGTGCCCGGCGTCGTCTGACCGAACCGATCGGGCGACGCGGGCGAACCAGGGGCATGTTCGGGCTCGACGACTGGATTGCAGGCCTCTCCGACGAGGCGTCGATCGTCGTCGTCCTCTTCGTCGCCGTGCTCCTCGGGCTCCGGCACGCGACCGATCCGGATCACATCGCGGCGATGACGACGCTAGTCGCCTCGGGCCGCGCGCGGGCGAGCCGGTCGGCCGCGCGCCTCGGAGCATGGTGGGGCCTCGGGCACGCCGTTACGTTGGTGCTCTTCGGCGTCCCGATCCTGCTCGCCGAGCGCTACCTGCCCGAGCGCCTCCAGCAGAGCGCCGAGACGGCTGTCGCCGCGCTCGTCGTCTTCCTGGCGCTCAGGCTGCTCGGGCGTTGGCGCCACGGGTACTTCGACCTCCACGCCCATCCGCACCCCGAGCAGGAGCACCGACACGACGTGCGGACCCCGTTCGGCGCGTTCGGCATCGGGGTCGTGCACGGGATCGGCGGAAGCGCAGGCGTGGGAGTCCTGCTCCTCGCCGCGATCCCGTCGGAGACGGTGGCCGTCGCGTCGCTCCTCCTGCTCGCGGCCTTCACCGCGGTCTCGATGGCGGTCGTGACCGCCGGGCTCGGCAGGGCGCTCTCCTCGCCGCCGTTCGCGGCCGCGTCCACCGTGACGATCCCTGCGCTCGGCGGCGCGAGCCTGCTGTTCGGCGTCTGGTACGCCGCGGCCGCGTGGAGCCTCGCTCCGTACCCCTTCTGAAACGGCGTCGCCGTTAGGCTCCGCCGCATGCAGGAGCTCCTGACGCTCGACGACGCCGAGCGGCTCGCCGAAGCCGTGCTCCCGCCCGACGCGTGGGGGTACGTCGCGGGCGGTGCGGGCGACGAGAGGACGCTCCGCTGGAACCGCGAGGCCTTCTCGCGCTATCGGCTGCGCTACCGGGTGCTGATCGACGTCTCGGACGTCTCGACGGCGACGACCGTGCTCGGGACGCCCGTCGCGATGCCCGTGCTCGTCGCACCGATGGCCTACCAGGCGATCGCGCACGAGGATCACGAGCTCGGCACGGCGCGGGGGGCGGCCGCTGCCGGGACGGTCATGTGCCTCTCGACATTGGCGACCGCGACCCCCTCGGCGGTCGCCGAGGGGGTGGGCGGGGCCCCGCTCTGGCTCCAGCTCTACGTCTTCCGCGATCGCGAGGTGAGCGACGAGGTGATCGCGGCCGCGCTCGACAGCGGGTTCTCGGCGCTCGTTCTCACTGCCGACCTCCCGGTCGTCGGCATCCGCGACCGCGAGCTCCGCGCCGCGTTCGACGCGCCCGAGCCCGCGGTGCCGGCCTACGCGGCGGCGCGGGCGCGCAACCCCTTGGACGACCCGGGCCTGAGCATGCTCGACGCGAGGGTCGAGTGGGGCTACGTGACCGAGCTCCGCGAGCGGTGGAACGTGCCGGTCGTCGTCAAGGGGCTCGTGACCGGAGAGGACGCCGAGCTCGCCTGCGCCCACGGCGCGGCCGGAGTCGTCGTCTCGAACCACGGCGGGCGCCAGCTCGACGGCGCCGTGGCGGCCCTCGACGCTCTGCCCGAGGTCGTCGAGGCCGTCGCCGGGCGGGCGGAGGTCTACCTCGACGGCGGCGTCCGCCGCGGCACCGACGTCGTCACGGCCCTCGCGCTCGGCGCGCGCGCAGTCTTCGTCGGGCGGCCCGCGCTCTACGGGCTCGCGCTCGGCGGGGAGAACGGCGTGCGCCAGGTCCTCGAGATCCTCCGTGACGAGACCGAGAACGCCCTTGCCCTCCTCGGCTGCCGCTCGCCGGAGGAGGTCACGGCGGCGCACGTCACCGGCCCCATCCCCGCGTGAGCATCTCGGACCTGACCCGGAACGCCGTGCACGTCCTCCCGGAGGGCGGCCTCGAGACGAAGCTCGCCCTCGGCCGTCCGCTCCGCGTGAAGCTCGGCATCGACCCGACGGGGCCGGACATCCACGTCGGCTTCGCGGTGGTGCTGCGGCGGCTGGCCGCCTTCCAGCGCGAGGGGCACGTCGCGGTCCTGATCGTGGGGGACTACACGGCGCGGATCGGTGATCCGTCGGGACGTTCGAAGGAGCGTCAGGTGCTGCCGGACGAGGTCCTCGACCGCAACGCGCAGCTCTTCGCCGAGCAGGCGTACCGCATCCTCGACCGCGAGCGCACCGAGATCCGGTTCAACGGGGAGTGGCTCGGGGCCCTCGACTACGCGGAGCTCGTCCGGTTGACGCGGACGGGAACGGTCGCCCAACTCCTCGAGCGCGACGACTTCGGCAAGCGGTTCCGGAGCGAGGAGGCCATCTCGGTGTCGGAGCTGCTCTACCCGTTCGCGCAGGGGTACGACTCCGTCGCCGTGGAGGCCGACATCGAGGTCGGCGGCACCGACCAGCTGTACAACCTCCTCATGGGGCGCGACGTGATGGCGACGTACGGTCGCGAGCCGCAGTCGATCATCACGTACGAGCTCCTCGTGGGGACGGACGGCGTGGACAAGATGTCGAAGTCCCAGGGCAACTACGTCGGGATCGACGAGCCGCCGGAGGAGCAGTTCGGCAAGGTCATGTCGATTCCCGACTCGGCGCTCGACCAGTGGTGGCGGCTCTGCCTCGACCGGGATCCCCCGGAGGCCGAGCCGATGGAGTCGAAGCTCGCGCTCGCCCGCGGGATCGTGGAGCTCTACGGCGGAGCGGCAGCGGCCCGAGCCGCGGAGGAGCACTTCACGCGCGTCGTGCGCGAGGGGAGGGCGCCGGAGGCCGTGCCCGAGGGCGCGCTTCCGCCCGGCGATCCCCTTCATCTGCCGGCGCTCCTGGCCGAGCACTTCGGGCTTTCGACGAGCGACGCGCGGCGACTCGTCGCCCAGGGCGGGGTGAAGGTCGACGGTGAGACGGTCAACGACCTCGACCTCCCGCGGGCCCGCCTCGCCGGGGCGCTCGTGCAGGCGGGCAAGCGCCGCTTCGTGCGGTTTCGCGAGTGACATTGGAGCCCAAAAACGGCTTGGTTGACACGTGGAGGTGTTCTGCTACTATCCCTCAGCCGCCCGACAGGGAGGCACGAGAAGCCTGTCACTCGACGAACTGGAGCGCCTTCGAGCGAACCCGATACGACTCTGTGGTTCAGTCCCGAAGGCCTCTGGCGCGAGTCGGAGGTTTTTTGTTGCCGGCCTCGCGGCTCGGTCTTTGAAAACTCAACAGCGTGCGAATTACGTCGAGACCTCTCGCGGGCGACCGTCCCTACCCGGGTCGTGAGCCGGCGCGAGGCATGAACCCGTCTGAACCAACCTTTGGGGAAGACGATCGAGCATCGAGCTCGAACTGAAGAACTGTCCGCTGTTGATCTGGCCGCTCGGCGGCGTGCCCTTCGGTGCGCTCGCCTCGCGGCGACCGGTCAGCAGTCGGACGAATGTTCTCTTCACGGAGAGTTTGATCCTGGCTCAGGACGAACGCTGGCGGCGCGCTTAACACATGCAAGTCGAGCGAGAACCGGGGCTTCGGCCCCGGGGACAGCGGCGAACGGGTGAGTAACACGTGGATAACCTGCCCTCGGCACCGGGATAGCCCGGGGAAACCCGGATTAATACCGGATGGCCCTTCCGGCTCTCGAGCTGGTCGGAAAAGGTAGCTTC
>JBOHBB010000085.1:0-3389 GCA_050698135.1 Gaiellaceae bacterium | reverse complement strand
GCTCCCGACCGCGGAGGGCCACAGAGCAGGAACGAGGGCGCTGCGCCGAACCGTCGAGGCCGCGATCGAGCTGGGCATTGGGTCGCTGACCGTCTACGCCTTCTCGACCGAGAACTGGTCGCGGCCGATCGACGAGGTCGAGGACCTGATGGAGATCTTCGGCGACACGATCGAGCGAGAGCTCCCCGACCTCGCGAAGGAAGGGGTTCGCGTGCGCTTCGTCGGTCGCCGTGACCGCGCGCCGGACTCACTGCTCGCGCGCATGGTCGCGCTCGAGGAGGAGACCAGCGAGAACGACCGGCTGCGCCTGTGGATCTGCTTCGACTACGGCGGGCGCGCGGAGCTCGTCGAGGCCGTACGCCAGATCGCGGCGAGCGCGTCCTCGTCGACGGCGCCGGGAGGCACGCCGTCCTCGAGCAGCCGCCTGGCCGCCTCGACGAGCTCGGCGCGCCCGCCGTAGTCGAACGCGATCCAGAGGTGGAGGCGGTCGTTCCCGGCCGTCTCGACCTCGAGGCCGGCCATCTTCTCCTGCAGCGCCTCGGGGACGCGGTCCCGCCGCCCAAAGAAGCGCGTGCGGACCCCCTGCTTCGCGAGGTCGGGGAGCTCGCGCTCGATCGTCTCCTCGAGGAGCTCCATGATCGCAGCAACCTCGTCGGCCGGCCGCGACCAGTTCTCCGTCGAGAACGCGTACACGGCGAGGGAGCCGATCCCGAGGTCGATCGCCGCCTCGACCGTGCGCCGGAGCGCGCGGGCGCCCTCGCGGTGGCCCTCGGCGACGGGCAGGCCGCGGGCAGCTGCCCAGCGCCCGTTGCCGTCCATGATGATCGCCACGCTCCGGGCGAGGCCCGGACCGTGGCTCGAGTCGTCGTCCATTGCTCTTCGAGGTCCGATCGCGGCGGCGATCAGACCTCCATGATCTCCGCTTCCTTCACCTTCAGCAGGTCGTCGATCGACTTCGTGTGCTCGTCGGTGACCTTCTGCACCTGCTGCTCGGCGCGCCGCTCCTCGTCGTCCCCGACCTCGCCGTTGACGACGAGGTCCCGGAGATGCTGGAGGACGTCGCGGCGAACGTTTCGGATCGCCACCTTCCCGTCTTCGGCCACGCGCCGGACGACCTTCACGAGCTCCTTGCGGCGCTCCTCCGTCAGCGTCGGGATCGGGAGCCGGATGACCTTGCCGTCGTTCGACGGCGTCAAGCCGAGGTCGGACTCTTGGATCGCGCGCTCGATCGCCTTCATCGAGCCGGGGTCGAACGGCTGCACTGTGAGGAGCCGGGCCTCGGGCGCGCCGATCGAGGCGAGGCTCTTGAGCGGCGTTGGCGTGCCGTAGTAGTCGATCGTCACGCGGTCGAGCAGCGCGGGTGACGCCCGGCCCGTGCGGATCGAGTTGAACTCCTGGTGCGTCGCCTCGATCGACCGGTCCATGCGCCGCTTCGCATCCGCGAGGAACTCCTCGATCGCCGCCATTCACGCCTCCTTGGGAGTGGAGATGATCGTGCCGACCCGCTCGCCTGCGGCCACCCGGCGGATGTTCCCCTCGGCGAGCTCGAAGACGTAGATCGGCAGCCGGTTGTCCATGCACAGGGAGAGCGCCGTCGTGTCCATGACCTTGAGGCCGCGCTCGATCGCCTCCAGGTGGGTCAGCTCGGGGATGAGCTTCGCGCCCGGGTCCTCGCGGGGGTCTCCGTCGTACACGCCTTCGACTGCGTTCTTGGCCATGAGGATCGCCTCGGCGCCGATCTCGAGCGCGCGCAGCGCGGCGGCGGTGTCCGTCGTGAAGAACGGGTTGCCGGTGCCGGCCGCGAAGATCACGACGCGGCCCTTCTCCAGGTGGCGGATCGCACGGCGACGGATGTACGGCTCCGCGACCTCGGACACCGTGATCGCGGACTGCACGCGGGTGTGCACTCCGAGCTTCTCGAGCGCGTCCTGGAGCGCGAGGGCATTCAGAAGCGTCGCGAGCATCCCCGCGTAGTCCGCGGTGGCGCGGTCCATGCCCTCGGCCGCGGCGGCCATCCCGCGGTAGATGTTCCCGGCGCCCACGACGATCGCGAGCTCCGTACCGGTCTCGTGGACCGCGAGGACCTCCTCGCCGATCGCGAGCACCGTCTTCGAGTCGATCCCGTACTCGCGGCTGCCGAGGAGCGCCTCGCCGGAGAGCTTCAGGAGGGCGCGGCCGAAGCGCGTCCCGTCCGCGTGCGTCGCTCGCTCCGCGACCTCGTCCGCGTGTGTCGTCACCCGGCGACCGAGATCCTGGCGAACGCGACGACCGCTGCTCCGGCTTCCTCGAGCGCTGTGGCGACGGTCTTCGCGGAGTCGTGGACCCACGCCTGGTCGGCGAGGACGCCGCCCGGAGTCGCGGCGTAGAAGCGCTTCCCGAGCATGCCGTCCACGATCTTCTCACGCGCACCCTCCGGTTTCGACTGCACCTCGTCGGAGTTCAGGTAGATCGCGCGCTCGGCGTCGAGGACGTCTGCGGGAACGTCGTCGCGCACCGCCCACTCGGGCGCCGCGAAGGCGATGTGCATCGCAAGCTGCCGGGCGAGCTCGGCCGAGCCGCCGCGCAGGTGGACGAGCACGCCGATCTTGTTCGCGGGCGGATGGGCATACCCCGCGACGACGTCGCCTTCCTGCGCGTCGAAGCGCTCGGCGCCGACGACGACGATGTTCTCGCCGAGCTTCCCGACGAGCTCGAGGCGAGCCTGCTCGAAGCTCTCGACCGCTTCGGGGCCTTCCGCGTGCACTGCCTCGAGGACCTCGTGCCCGAAGCTCTGGAACTCGTCGTTCTCCGAGACGGGCTCGGTCTCGCAGCCGATCCCCACGATCGACCCGCGGTGCTCCTCGACGACGTAGCCCACGAGACCCTCGGTCGTCGCCCGCCCCGCACGCTTCCCGGCGGACGCCATCCCGCGCTCGCGGAGCAGCGTCCGGGCGGCCTCGAGGTCGCCGTCCGTCTCCTCCAGGGCGCGCTTGCAGTCCATCATCCCCGCCCCCGTCTGGTCGCGGAGCTCCTTGACGAGGAACGCGCTGATCGTCGTGCTCACTGGCTCTCGCCTCCCTCCGCGACCGCGGCCGGCTCGAGCTCGGGCTCGGGCTCGGGAGCGTTCTCCGGCTCGGGCGGGGCCTCCGCGGCGGTCTCGGGCTCGGCCGCCGGCTCCTGCGTCGCAGGAGCGCTCGCGGCCATCTCGGCCGGCGTGACCTTCGTCTTGCCTGCCTCGATCCCGTCCGCGACCACGCGCGCGACAAGGCTGCATGAGCGAATCGCGTCGTCGTTCCCCGGGATGACGAAGTCCGCCTCGTCCGGGTCCGCGTTCGTGTCGACGAGCCCGACGATCGGAACGCCGAGGCGCCGCGCCTCGCGGACGGCGAGCTGCTCCTTCTTCAAGTCGA
>JBOHBB010000084.1:0-7200 GCA_050698135.1 Gaiellaceae bacterium | reverse complement strand
GGATACGGGAGCACGCGGAAGAGCGCGCCACGGAGCAGGCGATCGCCCAGCGGCCGCTCGAGCTCGTCCTCCACCGCCGCGCGCGTCGCTTCGATGAGGCGGTCGTAGCGGACTCCCGACGGGCACGACGAGACGCACGCCATGCAGCCGAGGCAGCGGTCGAAGTGCGTCGACACCGTCGCGTTCAGCGTCACCGTGCCGTCGAGGCGCGCGTCCATCAGATGGATCCGGCCGCGCGGCGAGTCCATCTCCTCGCGCCAGAGCACGTACGTCGGGCACGTCGGCAGGCAGAAGCCACAGTGGACGCAGTCGGACGTCAGCTCCCGGATCACGCCGCGAAGACCCCTGTCGGGTCGAGCGCGCGCCGCACGGAGTCGACGAGACGCTGCACGGTCTCGGAGGTGTCCTCGGGCGTGTTGTGCGGCACGTACGCAACGCCGGACGCCGGGCGGACCACGGCCTCGGACAGCCCGAGGAGCGCGCCGCCGAGCTGCCCCGGGTCAAACCGCACGCGGCCGCGTGCCGCCCCCTGACGCGAGCGTGCCTCGTCCCAGATTTCGGCGCCGGCCCCCTCCCCGCCCACGACGGCGCGAGCACGCGAGAGCTGCGCCTCGACCGCCCGCTCGGCGCCCTCGAAGAGAACCGCGACGCGCCCCGGATGCAGGATGTCGAGGGCGCTCGGCTCGACCTGGGAGCGCCGTAGCGCCGCGACCACCGACACCGGGTCGTCGGTCGCGACCACGAGCGTCCGCGTCGCGCGGGGCACGGGGTGAAGGCGGAAGCTCGCGCGTGCGATCAGGCCGAGCCTGCCCCGAGACCCGCAGACGAGGCGGGCGAGGTCGTAGCCCGCGACGTTCTTCACCACCTTTCCGCCCGCGTTCGCGACGGTCCCGTCGGCGAGGACGAGTGTGACGCCGAGGACGAGGTCGCGCGGCGCTCCGAAGCGATGCCGCAGCGGCCCGGAGGCGTTCGTCGCGAGGAGCGCCCCGACCGTCGGGTCACCGGGTGGGTCGAGGGAGAGCCGCTGCCCGTGGCGTGCGAGCGCGGCGTCGAGCCTCGAGAGGCGCACTCCGGCCTCGAGGGTGCACGTCAGGTCGCCCGCCTCGTGCTCGAGGATCGCGGAGAGCCCATCGGTCATCAGGTCCTCGCCGATGTGCACGCTCGTCCCGGCCGCGTGCGCTGCGGCGAGCAGCTCGGACGCCTCCGCGAGGCTAGAGACGCTCGGCAACCCCAGCCCTCTCCAGTGCGTGCGCCCGGTACGGCCCCGGTACCTCGCCGCACAGGCGCGGCGTCGGGAGCACCTTCCCAGGGTTGCAGATCCCGAGCACGTCGAAGGCGCCCCTGACTCGCGCGAACGCCTCGAGATCGCGCTCGGAGAACATGCGGGGCATCGAGCACGCCTTGTCCATTCCCACCCCGTGCTCGCCCGTCAGCGACCCGCCCGCCTCGAGGCAGGCCTCGAGGATCGCCTCCGCGAGGTCGCGCGCGCGCTCGGTCTCGCCGGCCGCGGCGTCGTACAGGACGAGCGGATGGAGGTTGCCGTCCCCGGCGTGGAAGACGTTGCCCACGCGCAGGCCGTGGGCCTGCGAGAGCTCCTCGATCCGCCGAAGCACGTCCGGCAGTCGCGTCCTCGGGACGACCCCGTCCTGCACGTAGTAGTCGGTCGCGACCCGCCCCATCGCCGCGAACGCGGACTTGCGTCCCTTCCACAGAAGCGCGCGCGCGGCGTCGTCCGACGCGACGCGAAGCTCGAATGCCCCGCGGGCAAGGCAGATCCGCTCGACCTCGGCGGCATCTTCCTCTACCTGCGCGGCGACGCCGTCGAGCTCGACGAGGAGGACCGCGCCGGCGCCAGCGGGGTAGCCCGGCGAGACCGCGTGCTCGGCTGCCTCGATGGTCAGCCGGTCCATCATCTCGAGCGCGGAGGGAAGGATCCCCGCCGCGACGATCCCGGAGACAGCGGCGCCCGCCGTGTCGGTCGTCTCGAAGCCGGCGAGCAGCGTGCGCACGTCCTCCGGGCCGCGGACGACCCGCAACGTGACGCGGGTCGCGATCCCGAGCGTGCCCTCCGAGCCGACAACGAGGCCGAGGAGGTCCGGGCCCTCGGGGTCGAGGGCCTTGCCCCCGAGCTCGACGACCTCCCCGTCGGGCAGAACGAGCGTCATCCCGGTGACGTGGTGCACAGTGAAGCCGTGCTTGAGGCAGTGCGCACCCCCCGAGTTCTCGGCGACGTTCCCGCCGATCGTGCAGACCTGTTGGCTCGAGGGGTCGGGCGCGTAGAAGAAGCCCTCGGCGGCGACCGCGCGCGTGACGTCGAGGTTCGCGACGCCTGGCTCGACGACCACGCGCTGACTCTCGAGGTCGACCTCGAGGATGCGGTCCATCCGCGCGAGCGACACGACGACACCCCCGGCGGTCGGGGTGGCCCCTCCCGAGAGCCCGGTTCCCGCACCTCGCGCGACGAACGGCACCTGCTCCCGGTGGCAGGCGCGCACGACGGCCTGGACCTCCTCGGTCGAGCGCGGCAACACGACGACCTCGGGGATTGCGCGGTGCCCGGTCAACCCGTCGCACTCGTAGACACGCAGCTGCTCCGGCTCGGTGACGACGTGCTCGGGCCCGACGGCCCTCCGCAGCTCGCTGACGAAGGCGGTGGACAGGGTCGCCGGCCTGGTCACCAGGCCCAGAACTCCTCGAACGCGGCGGGGTCGGTCGGCAGCGCAAGGACCCGGGTCACGAGGCCGTCCGTGATCGAGAAGAGCAGCACCTGGTCGAGCTCGAGCGTCCGCCCGTGCCGTGTCCCGCGCGCGCGGTAGAGCGCCGCGGCACGCGCGTCGCTCGTCAGCACGTCGACGAGTTCGGAGCCGTACGTCCCGTCCGTCTCCTTCAGCAGCTGGGCGAGGAAGCGGAAGATCTCGTCGCGGCCACGGTACGTCCCGGCCATGATCCCGCGACCGGGGACGCTCCAGGTCGCGTCCTCGGCGAAGAGGCCGCGCAGCGCGAATCCCTCCTTCCGGGCGAAGGCGTCGAAGATCCCCCGCACGACGGCCTCGTGCGAGCGCTCAACCGCGCCCACGGGTCTCCTCCCAGCGGTCGAGCAGCCCCTCGACGTGGCGGCGCTGCACGTCGGTGAACGGGATGAGCGCCACGAGGCGTCGCGCTTCCGCCGGGTCGTCGTTCGCGACCGCGGCCTCGAGGTGCTCGCGCTGAGGCGTCGGCTGCCGCAGCTGCCTGCGCAGCCAGCGGAGCAGGCTCACGGTCGCCTGGTCGGCCACGGGTGCACGCTACCGCCTGGCGGCATCTACGCTCTCTCCGTGGACTCCCGGTCCGTCGACGAGCTCGAGGCGGCGCTCCGCAGCGCCGACTACCTGCCCGACCGTGGGCTGGCGACGGCGCTCTTCCTCGCGACCGCGCTCGAGAAGCCCGTCCTGCTCGAGGGCGAGGCCGGAGTCGGCAAGACGGAGGCGGCGAAGGCGCTCTCCCGCGCGCGCGGCGCGCGCCTGATCCGGCTCCAATGCTACGAGGGGCTCGACGTCGCACACGCCGTCTACGAGTGGAACTACACGCGCCAGCTCCTCCACATCCGCGCCGCCCAGGAAGGCACGGTTTCCGAGCAGGAGCTCTTCGGCCCCGACTTCCTCATCCGGCGCCCGCTGCTCGAGGCGATCGAGGCGGACGACTCGGTGGTCCTCCTCGTCGACGAGATCGACCGGGCGGACGAGGAGTTCGAGGCGTTCCTGCTCGAGGTGCTCTCCGACTTCCAGATCACGATCCCCGAGCTCGGCACCATCCGCGCGCGCCGGCGCCCCGTCGTCGTGCTCACGTCGAATCGGACCCGCGAGCTCCACGACGCGCTCAAGCGGCGCTGCCTCTTCCACTGGATCGACCACCCCTCGCTCGAGCGCGAGGTCGAGATCGTCAGGCTGAAGGTGCCCGGCGTGGCGGAGCGACTCGCGCTCGAGGCCGCCGCGTTCGTGCGGGAGCTGCGTGCGTCGGACCTCGAGAAGCCGCCGGGCGTCGCGGAGACCATCGACTGGGCGCAGGCACTGACCGTCCTCGGCCGGGAGGACCTCGACGAGGACGTCGTCGAGACGACGCTCGGATCCCTCCTCAAGGTGCGCGAGGACGTCGAGGCGCTCCGCGAGGGGCGCCTCACGGCGCTCGTCGCGGACGCGGTCGCCGTCGCGAGCTCCTGAGGTGGCCGCTGCCGGCGACGCGTTCCTCCGCGACCTCGTCTCGTTCGGCCGCCTGCTCCGCGCTAGCGGCGCCGAGGTCGGTCCGGGCCGCGTCGCCGACGCCGTCCGCGGGCTGGACGCCGTGGGGCTCCGGGACCGGCGCGACGTCTACTTCACGCTGCGCCAGACGCTCGTATCGCACCGGGACGAGCTCGAGCTCTTCGATCTGGCATTCGCTTCCTGGGCGCACGGAGTCAGGGCCGGTGAGCCGGAGCGGCGGAGCCAGCTGCTCCTCGCGCCGGGCACGTCGCGGCGAGCGGACGGCGACGAGGGCGGCGACGGACGTCGGCCCGAGGGCGAGACGAGCGCACGCGGCGCCTCGATCGTGGAGGTCCTGCGCCGCAAGGACTTCGCCCTGCTCGACGACGCCGAGCTCGAGGAGGTCGCGCGCCTGCTCGCGGAGGTCGGCCGCGTCCGCCCGCGCAGGACCTCACGCCGCTTGCGGCCCTCGGCGCGCGGCCAGCGGCTCGACGTGCGCAGGGTGGTCCGCCGCTCGCTCCGCTCCGGCGGCGAGCTCGTCGACCTCCCGACGCGCACGAGGAAGGTCGTTCCGCGCAAGCTCGTCGTCCTCTGCGACGTCTCGGGCTCGATGGCCCCGTACGCACGGGCACTGCTCCTCTTCCTGCACGCGACGGCGCAGGCCGGGCGCGTGGAGGCGTTCGCGTTCGGGACACGGCTCCACCGGCTCACCTCCGACCTCGCCGCGAGGAACCCGGATGCGGCGCTCGCGCGTGTCTCCCGGCAGGTCGTGGACTGGGGCAGCGGGACCCGGATCGGCACGTCGCTGAAGCAGTTCAACGACGAGTACGGGCGGCAGGCGCTCTCGCGCGGCGCCGTCGTCGTCATCGCCTCCGACGGCTGGGAGCGGGGCGATCCCGAGCTCCTCGGCCGCGAGATGGCACGCCTCTCGCGCGCGGCCTACTCGATCGTGTGGATCAACCCGCTCAAGGGGACCCCCGGCTACGAGCCGCTCGCGCAGGGGATGCGTGCGGCGCTGCCCTTCGTCGACCGGTTTCTCCCAGGGCATAATCTCGACAGTCTCGAAGGGCTCGCCGGCGTGCTCGCCGGCATCGAAAGGAGGCACGCGGCGTGAAGGAGATCCTGCCCGACGTCGAGCGCTGGGAGGAGGGCGGAGAGAGCGTCGTCGTCGCCACCGTCGTCGCGGCGCGCAGGTCCACCCCCCGTCCGATCGGCTCGAGCTTCGCCGTGTCGTCCTCCGGCGCGCTCTGCGGGTCCGTCTCCGGCGGCTGCGTGGAGAGCGACGTCTACGAGAGGGCGCAGGAGGTCTTCGAGACCGGGGTGCCGACGCTCGTGACGTACGGCATCTCGGACGACCAGGCCTGGAGCGTCGGCCTCCCGTGCGGGGGCGAGATCGACGTCTTCCTCGAGCGGCGGGACGGCGACGAGCCGCTCGCCCCGGCGGACGGCGAGCGCGCGGTGCTGTTCACGGTCCTCGACGGGGAGAACGCCGGCACGAAGCTGCTCGTCCCCGAGCACGGAGCGCCGACGGGTGACGGCCCGGCGGAGCTCGCGGAGCATGCCCCGGACCTCCTGCGCAGGGGGAAGAACCGGCTGGTCGAGGTGAACGGCGCGCGCGTGTTCGCGGAGTGGTACGGGCCTCCGCCGCGACTGCTCGTCTACGGCGCGGTCGACACGGCCGAGGCGCTCTGTGCGGCGGCGCGGCTTCTCGGCTGGCGGACGATCGTCGCCGACGCGCGCGAGAAGTTCGCGACCGCCGAGCGCATCCCCTCGGCCGACGAGCTAATCGTCGGCTGGCCGGACGACGCGTTCGCCGAGGTCGAGCCCGACGCGCACACCGCGATCGTCGTGCTCACCCACGACGACAAGTTCGACGAGCCCGCACTCATAGGCGCGCTCGCGACCGACGCGTTCTACATCGGGGCGCTCGGGTCGCGCCGGAATCAGGAGCGGAGGCGCGAGCGCCTGCTGGAGGCGGGCGTCGCCGAGGACGAGCTGGCCCGGATCAGCGGGCCGTGCGGCCTCGACGTCGGGGCGGACACCCAGGAGGAGACCGCGCTCTCGATCCTCGCCGAGATCCTCGCCGTGCGCGCCGACCGGGACGGCGGGCGGCTCAAGGAGTCGGCGCAGCGCATCCACGCCGTGATCGGGTAGCTAGTCGGCGTCCTTCGGGCTCGCGGCGTCGTCGGCGTCGTCCGGCTCGCCGGGCTCGGGCGGGTCGGAGTCGAGGCTGTATGCGCTGAGCCTGCTCGACAGGCCCTGCATCCAGCCGACCTCCTCGCCCTCGTCGCCGGGATCGCCGAGCGACCGCTGGGTGTCCGGCTTGGTGGCCGGCGACGACCCGCGCCCTCGCTCGGAGCTCTCGCGCTTCGAGCCCGTCTCGGCCTGTGGGAACTCCGCCGGAGGCTTGATGCCGAGCCGTGCGAGCGGGTCCTCGGGCTCGGGCGGCGCAGGCACCGGCTCCTGGTACTCCGGCTCGGGCTGCGGGGAAGGGACGGGCTCGAGCGGAGCAGCGCGCTCCGGGTCGATGACGTACTCCGGCAGGGGGCCGAGGTCGGGCTCCTCCTCGGGCTCCGGCTCCTGTCGGAACGCGACCCGCGCGGGATCCTGCGCTGTCTCGACCACGTAGTCCGGAAGCGAGGACGGCGGCTCCGGCTCGGCAGGTGGCGCGGGCTCGACCGCAGGTGGCGCGGGCTCGACGGCCGGCTCGACGACGAACTCGGGCAGCGGCTCGGCCGCCGAGGGCGGCGTCTCGAGCTCCGTGTGGGGCGCGAGCGGCACCACGACCGCATCGGGCTCGAGCGGGATCGCCTCCGACTCCAGCGGGATCACGACCTCCGGCTCCAGCGGGATGACGACCTCGTGCTCCGTCAGCGCGATCGCCTCGTCCTCGACCGGAGACAGCGCCTCGGCCTCGGGCACCACGAATTGCGCGTCGGCGATCGGCTGCGGCTCGGCCTCGGCGGCGGGAACCGGAGGCGGCGCC
>JBOHBB010000083.1:0-5179 GCA_050698135.1 Gaiellaceae bacterium | reverse complement strand
ACGTACAGGAACGAGATGAACTCGTTGAAGTCGGCGTCCTCGCGCTCGATCCACTCCTCGCGGCTCTCGAGCTGCGTGTCCGGGAAGCCGGCGAGCGCCTCCTCCATCTGCGCGCGACCTTGCTCGGTCGACTCGCCCGCGACGTTCGCCCACGTCCATCGGTTCCGCGGGCGGTCGTAGAGCGAGTCGAAGAACTCGCTCGAGACGTTCACGCTCTCGAGCAGCGGATAGAACGGGGGCGGCTCGAAGGTCCCGACCACGGTGACGTCGGCGGTCCTGTCCGCGATCGAGCGGATCGTCACCACGTCTCCGACCGAGAGCCCATGGTCCTCGGCGTAGTTGCTGCTGAGGACCGCCCGCGTCGTGCCGAGCGTCGCGAGCACGGAGTCGTCGCCCTCGCGCCAGTCGAACACGTACGCCTCGGCGATCGTATCGGGCTCGATGCCGCCGATCTCGGCGGAGTCGCCGTCGACCTGGCCTGCCTCCGAGCGGACGCTCGTGACCGTCTCGGGGACGGGCGACGCCGCGAGCGCGTCGCCGGCCGCCGCCACGAACGGCGTGTAACCGTCGGTCGAGGTCACGACGTAGTCGGCGGCGACCTGCTCCTCGATCGCCTCCCGGTTCGACGCCTTCATGCCGTTCGTGAGCGTCGCGATGAACGAGACGAGGGCGATCCCGATCATCAGCGCGGCCGCGGTCGCGGCGGTCCTGCCGGGGTTCCGGACCGAGTTGCCGCTCGCGAGCATTCCGGCGGCGCCTCCCGCGCGGCGGGCGGGCGTTCCGACGACCGCCGCGAGCGGGCGCACGAGGTGCGACGACAGCATCGCGACGCCGAGGAAGAGGAGCAGCACGCCGCCTGCGATCGAGAGCAGCCGGTCTCCCGTCCCGAGGTCGTCGGCGAACATCGCGCGCGCGAGCGCGAGGACGGAGCCGACGACGACGAGTCCGGCGATCCACGGCGTGTAGCGGTGGAACCGGGAGTGCGGCAGCTCCGCGCCCTCGCGCACCGCGGCGATCGGCGGCACGCGCGTCGCGCGGATCGCGGGAAAGAGGCCCGCGAGGAGCGTGATGCCCATGCCGACGGCGAGCGACACGACGATCGTCCGCGTGGCGAAGACGCGATCCGCGCTCGGGAGCTCGACGCCGAGGGAGCCGAAGAGGGCCTCGATCCCCTCCGCAAGCAGGACGCCGAGCGCGAGGCCGACGAGCGACGCGAGGAGCCCGATGACGAGCGACTCGAGGATCACCGAGCCGAGGACCTGGCGCCGCGAAGCCCCGATCGTCCGCAGGGTCGCGAACTCGCGCGTCCGCTGCGCGACCGTGATCGAGAAGGTGTTGAAGATGACGAACGCCCCGACGAAGAGCGCAATCGCCCCGAAGGCGAGCAGGAAGTAGCGGAAGATCGACGTGAACTCGCTCACCTCGTCGGCCTGCTCCTCCGCCTCCGCGGTCGCGCTCACCACCTCGGCGTTCCCGGGGAGAGCCGGCTCGATCGCGGCGACGAGCTCGTCCTCGGAGATCCCCTCCTCCGCGGCCACGGAGACCGCGTCGAACTGTCCCTCGCGCCCGAGGAGCTGCTGCGCTGCGGGGATGGTGAAGACGACGAAGCTGATCGCGCCGAGGCTCTCCACGTCGCCGTACTTCGCGACCCCGACGAGCTCGAACCCTCGCTTCGGCTGCAGCGTGGAGATCTCCACGGTGTCGCCGACCTCGTAGCCCTGGTCGTCCACCGTCCCTGCGTCGATGACGACCTCGTCGTTGGCCGTCGGCCACCGCCCCTCGTGGAGGTTGAGCGGGTTGAAGCGCGCGAGGGCAGAGTCGGTGTCGATGCCGAACCCGAGCGTCGGGAAGCCCTCCGAGTTCACGGACTCGCCTTCGGGCGTGAGGACCTTCGTGGTCTCGTCGTCGAGGACGCTCCCCGTCGCGAGCGCGACCCCGTCGACGCCTCGCACCGTCTCGAGGAGCGACGCGTCGACGGGCGGACTGGGCGGCTGCTCGCCTTCGATCGTGATGTCGAGGCCCTTGCCGGTGACGACGGCATCCGTGCCCGCGTACGAGTCGACCAGGAGGTCGGTGAACGCCCGCTGGACGGTGTCCGTGAGGATGTAGGTGCCGCTGATCATCGCGACGCCGAGGACGATTGCGACACCGGTCAGCACCGCGCGGAGCTTGCGCCCCGCGAGGCCACGCAGAGCGACCTTGATCACGCCGCTGCGAGCTCCTCCAAAACCTCGTGGATCGTGTGCGCGTCGCACTCTCCGAGCTCACGCACGATCAGCCCGTCGGCGAGGAAGAGAACGCGATGAGCCACGGCTGCAGCGCGCGCGTCGTGCGTCACCATGACGATCGTCTGCCCGTACTCGTCGACCGAGCGACGCAGGAGCTCGAGGATCTCCCCGCTCGTCGCAGAGTCGAGGTTGCCCGTCGGCTCGTCGGCGAAGAGGACCGTCGGCTTGGAGACGAGCGCGCGCGCGATGGCGACGCGTTGCTGCTGCCCGCCCGAGAGCTCCGACGGCCGGTGCGACAGCCTGTCGGAGAGTCCGACGTCGCCGACGAGCTGGTCGAACCACCCGTCCTCGGGCTTCTCGCCGGCGATGGTGAGCGGGAGGGTGATGTTCTCCTTCGCGTCGAGCATCGGAAGAAGGTTGAAAAACTGGAACACGAATCCGATGTGCTCGCGCCGGAGCTTCGTCAGGTCGTTGTCGCCGAGTGTCGTGATCTCGGTCCCCCGGATCGTGACCGACCCCGACGTCGGCTTGTCGAGCCCGGCCAGGATGTGCATCAGCGTCGACTTGCCCGAGCCCGACGGTCCCATGACCGCAGTCGCCTTGCCCGGTACGATCTCGACCGAGACCCCTCGCAAGGCGTCGACCGCAGTCTCGCCTGCACCGTAGCGGCGAGTGACGTCCCGCGCGACGACGACGCCACCGTTCGAGCTCTCCATCGCTCTCCCCCTTCCTCCGTCGGTGGCACGGAAGGCTACAGCCCACGGGCTGGCCGAGCAGGCTCCGATACGGCAAAGTGCGACGGTGGACGCCGGCACGGAGATCCGTTTTGCGCTGGAACGGACCCGGGACACCACCGAGGCGCTCCTGAAGCCGCTCTCGGACGAGGCGCTGGCGGCGCAGGTGCCTGCGCCGGGCGTCGCGCTCGGCTGGGTGCTGGCGGACATCGCGCGCTTCGAGGAGCTCTGGCTGCTCCGGAACCTCGACGGCCAGCCGCCGCTCGCCGAGCGTCACGACGACGTGTACGAGGCGTTCCGGACGGAGCGGACGAGGGCCGGCCGGGTCCCGGCACTCCGCGCCGAGGCCGTGCGCGCGTACGCCGAGGACGTGCGGGAGCGCACGCTCGACGCGCTCGAGCACATGGACTTCGAGGCTCCTGACCCCCTGCTCCGGAGGCGGTTCGTGTTCGGGCTCGTCATCCAGCACGAGCTCCAGGCGCAGGAGCGGCTGCTCCAGGCGCTCCAGCTCAGGACCGACGCGGAGTACCCCGCGCTCCGCGACGCGCCGCGGGACCGCGCGCCCGCCGGACCCGACGAGATCTCGGTCCCGGCGGGCACGTTCACGCTCGGCGCCGTCGACGAGCCGCTGGCCTTCGACAACGAGCTCGTCGCGCACGAGGTCGAGCTCCCGGCCTACCGCATCGACCGCGTGCCGGTCACGAACGGCGACTTCGCCGAGTTCGTCTCCGACCGCGGCTACCGGTCGAGGAAGGCCTGGAGCGACGCCGGGTGGGAGTGGCGCGAGCGCGAGGGCGTCGAGGCGCCCTCGTACTGGGAGAACGGGAAGGACGGCTGGTCGCGCGTCCGGTTCGGCCGCCACGAGCCCCTGCCGCCCGACGAGCCGGTCCAGCACGTCTCGTACTACGAGGCGGAGGCATTCGCCCACTGGGCTGGGAAGCGCCTTCCGACCGAGGCCGAGTGGGAGCGCGCCGCGGGCTGGGACGAGCGCCGCGGCAAGATGCGCTACCCGTGGGGCCAGGAGTCGATGGGGTACGAGGCGAACCTCGGGCACCGCCGCTTCTCCCCCGCGCCGGCCGGTTCCTACGGCGGCGGCGTGAGCCCCGTCGGCTGCGTGCAGATGGCCGGCGACGTCTGGGAGTGGACGTCCTCGACGTTCGGGGCGTACCCCGGCTTCCTCCCCTTCCCGTACCCCGAGCTCTCGGAGATCTACTTCGGCGACGAGTACCGCGTGCTGCGCGGCGGCTCCTGGGCGACCGACCCGGTCGTCGCCCGGACGTCGCTCCGCAACTGGGAGGACCCGGGCAGCCGGCACGTCTTCGCCGGCTTCCGCTGCGTGCGCGACGCGTAGCCCTACCGCATCAGCGCCGACGCCTCGCCCAGCACCTCGCCGAGGATCCCGGTCATCTCGTCGAACTCTGCCCGCCCGGCGACGAGTGGCGGCGAGATCTGGATGACGGGATCGCCGCGGTCGTCGGCGCGGCAGACGAGCCCCGCCTCGAAGAGCGCGTTCGAGAGGAACCCGCGCAGCAGCTTCTCGCACTCCTCGTCGGTGAAGGTCTCACGCGTGTCCCTGTCCTTGACGAGCTCGAGCGCGTAGAAGAATCCGGTCCCGCGCAGGTCGCCGACGATCGGGAGGTCGAGGAGCTGCGCGAGGGTCGAGCGGAAGGCGTCCTCGTTCTCGCGCACGTGCTCGACGATCCGCTCCCGCTTCATGATCTCGATGTTCTTGAGCGCGATCGCGCACATGACCGGGTGCCCACCGAACGTGATCCCGTGCGAGAACATGCTCGTCTGCTCGAGGAACGGCTCGATGACGCGGTTCGTCGCGACGACGCCACCGATCGCGGCATACGAGGACGAGAGCCCCTTCGCGATCGTGACGAGGTCGGGGCGGATGTCGTACCGCTCCGAGCCGAACCAGTGGCCGAGCCTGCCGAAGGCGGTGATCACCTCGTCGGCGGAGAGGAGGATGTCGTAGCGGTCGCAGATCTCGCGCACGCCGCGCCAGTAGCCCTGGGGAGGCGTGAACGCCCCGCCCGCGTTTTGCACGGGTTCCATGTGCACGAGGCACACGGTCTCGGGCCCCATCGAGAGGATCGCCTGCTCGAGCTCGTCCAGGAGATGGCGCGTGAACTCCTCCTCGGTCTCCTCGGGCGGGCGGTGGTAGCGGTTCGTGTTGGAGACGTGCCGCACCTCGGGGACGAGCGGCTCGAA
>JBOHBB010000082.1:0-3489 GCA_050698135.1 Gaiellaceae bacterium | reverse complement strand
CCGATCCACAGATACTCGGGCGTCTGGCGCTCCGCCAGGCCGGCGAAGAAGCCGGGATCGGCCTGGACCATCGCGGCTGCCCACTCCCGGTTTCGGTCGAGGAGCTCGCCGAGGCCTGCCACGCCGCGAGGTTAGCCCTTGGGGGCGTGGTGTTCACGACGATGCCGCTCCCGAACCGTGCGGTCTTTCCTGTCGTCGGCGTGTCGTCGTGCTGTAGGACTACCGGTTCACGGCCAGCTCATCGCTCCTCCGCGCGGAAGGAACCATCGTGAGCCTCACCCAGTACTACACGGCGACCACGCTCGATGGCTTCATCGCCGACCCGAACCACTCACTCGACTGGCTGTTCACGCGCGATCAGGACCGGGGCGGCCTCCTGAACTACGCCGAGTTCATCGCGGGCGTCGGCGCGCTGGCGATGGGGTCGACGACGTACGAGTGGATCCTCGACCACGAGTTCGCGGGCAAGGATCGGGCGGAGTGGAAGTGGCCGTACGAGATCCCGTGCTGGGTCTTCACACACCGGGAGCTGACCGTCGTGCCGAACGCCCAGATCGAGTTCACGAGCACGGACGTCGCAGCCGTGCACGCGGAGATGGTCGGCGCCGCGGGCGGGCGGAACGTCTGGATCGTCGGTGGGGGAGACCTGGCCGGGCAGTTCGCCGACGCGGGGCTGCTGGACGAGGTCATCGTGTACATCGCGCCGGTGACGCTGGGCGGGGGCGCGCCACTGCTGCCCCGTCGGATCGAGCTGCGCCTGGAAGTGACCGGACAAAACGGCGATTTCGTCGCGGCGCGCTATTCCGTCGTACGCTGAGTCCTCGCTTGCGGGCGATGACTTCCCGCGGTCCGGGCGGTCTCAGCGTCGACCCGAGAAGAAGGGAGCATCGATGCTCGACGAGGTCTCGCCGGAGAGCGCTGCGGGCACGCGCGTGCTCGTCGGCAGGTGCGAGTGCGGCACGGTTCGCTATCGCGTGGTGGACGATTTCCGGTACGCGCTGAACTGTCACTGCTCGCGTTGCCGCGCGGCGACCGGTTCGGCGTTCAAGCCGTTCGCGGGCATCGAACGGGAGAAGCTCGAGGTCACGGACGGCAGCGACGGTCTCCTCGTCTACGGCGAGGAGGGCCTGAACGACACGCGGTGCGGCACGTGCGGCTCGCTGCTCTTCTCCGTCGTGCGCGACGGGGCGTACGTCCACGTCGCGCTCGGATCGCTCGTGGACACTCCGGGCATCCGGCCGACGCACCACATCTTCGTCGGCTCCAAGGCGTCGTGGTTCGAGATCACCGATGACCTGCCTCGCTTCGAGGCGCACGCATCGAGCGAGCGGAAAGGGGCGGAGACATGACGGAGTCGCTGAAGGGGGTCGGCGCCATCACGCTGTTCGCCGAGGACCTCGAGCGCTCGAGGTCGTTCTACGAGGAAGTCTTCGGCCTGTCGATGATCTTCGCGGACGAGGACTCCGCCGCGTTCGAGCTCGGTGGCACGATCGTCAACGTGCTCGGGGTTGCCGCGGCCCGCGACCTGATCGAGCCCGGGAAGGTCGCCGGTCCGGAGGCGGGATCGCGCTTCCAGCTCACCGTCTGGGTCGACGACGCGGACGCGACGTGCGCAGAGCTCGCCGAGCGCGGGGTCGAGTTCCTCAACGGCCCGCTCGACCGGGAGTGGGGGGTGCGCACCGCCTGCTTCGCCGACCCGGCGGGGCACATCTGGGAGGTCGCCCAGCGGCTGCCCGGCGCCGAGGGCTCGTAGCCTCCAACCCTTCGCGCGGCCGCCGACCGGCTCCTGTGCAGGACTCTCCCGGCCTATGCTCGTCCGCTGCCGCCCGGTGCGACGACGGGTTCCGGCACGGGAGGCATGACCACACTCGCGTGTGACGGGGCCGGAGAGTCGCCATGCCCGAACCGCACGTCCGGGAGAATGCGGTCGAGCCAACGCGGTTGCGCCCAGGCGCGGCGGCCGAAGACGCGCAGCAGGACAGGAATCAGGACGAGCCGGACGAGGATCGCGTCGAGGAGGACGGCGATCCCGAGGATCACTCCCATCTCCTTGGGCGGGAGCGGGCCCGAGAGTGCAAAGGTGAAGAAGACGGCCACCATCACGGCAGCCGCGGCGAAGATCACGCGGCCCGAGTGGGCAAGCCCGCCGACCATCGCTTCGCGCGGGTCCCCGCTCCGGTCGTAGTGCTCCTTGGCGGACGAGAGCAGGAACACGGTGTAGTCCATCGAGATCGCGAAGATCATCGCGAAGAAGAAGACCGGCCCCCAGGCGTCGAGGAACCCCTGCGACTCGAAGCCGAGCAGGCCGGCGCCGTGGCCGTCCTGGAACACGAGGCGGGCGACGCCGAACGCGGCGGCGGTGGCGAGCAGGTTGGTCGCGACACCGAGCGCGGCGATCAACGGTGCCTGCAGCGCGACGAGCAGCAGCAGGAAGCCGAGCGCGAGTACGACGCCGATGACGAGCGGCGTCTTCGCGGCCAGTGCCTGTTCGAGGTCGTGGTTCTCGGCCGCGGCCCCGCCCACGAGCGCTTCCTGGGGCAGGGTGTCGCGGAGCCGCTCGATCGTGACGCCGACGGCAGCGCTCGAGGGGTCCGCGACGGGGACGGCCTCGATCAGCCCGAGACCGCTCGCCCCCGCCTGGCCCGGCCTGACGCGGGCGATTCCGGGGTCGCGCTCGGCAAGCGCGGACGCCGTGGCGAGTTGCGACTCGGGGACGACGATCTGGAGCGTCCCCGGCGCGCCGGCGCCGAAGGCCTGCTGCACCTGCTCGTAGCCCACGCGCGAGCCGTCGTCCGTGGGGACGACCTTGATCGACGGCATCCCGGTCTTCAGTCCGACGACCGGGAGGGCGAGCAGGACGAGGATCAGGGTGGCCGCGGACCCGTAGCGATACGGGTGACGCCAGAGCCGCTCGCCCCAGCGTGCGAACCGCGCTGAGCGGTGCTCACCGGAGTGCACCCACCTGAGCGACAGCGCGTCGACCTTCGGGCCCAGCTTCACGAGCACGGCCGGGAGCAGCATTAGGGTCGCGGCGAGCACGAAGAGGACGCTGAGCATGATCCCCAGCGCCATCGAGCGGAACGCGGGGCTCGGCACGAGCATGACCGCCGAGAGCGAGATCAGCACCGTCAGCCCGGAGAAGAGCACGGCCTTCCCGGCGGTGTCCATCGTCACGGCGACGGCGTCGCGCGCCGGAAGACGGGAGCCGAAGTGGGCACCGCGGAACCGGTGGACGACGAAGAGCGCGTAGTCGACTCCCAAGGCGAGCGCGAACATGAGCGCGAAGTTCATCGCCCAGATCGAGATCTCGAACCCATGCGTCAAGAGGGAGAGCAGCCCGGCGGAGGCGACGAGGCCGAGGATGGTCAGCATGAGTGGCAGCCCTGCCGCGACGAGCGAGCCGAAAGCAAGCAGGAGGATCGCCATCGTCACCGGCCAGGAGATCAACTCGGACTTGAGCATCGCCTCCTTGTTCGCCTCGTTGAAGTC
>JBOHBB010000081.1:0-3074 GCA_050698135.1 Gaiellaceae bacterium | reverse complement strand
ACCGTGTAGTTCCCCTTCTTCAACGCGCCGACGAGCCCAGCCTTCTTCAGCAGCGACACGAGAGTGCTGAACTGCGGCGACGAGCCCGCGACCTGCGCGATGTCCTTCTGTGCCGCGGTCGGGGCGGTCGGTGACCGGAGCGATGAGGGCGGACGCCGCGACCGCCGTTGCCCCGAGGATGACCAGTACCTTACGCACCTTCGTACCTCCTGCATAGATTACGTATAGAAAGAGTACAGATTCCTGTGGACGTGCGCAAGGCCTTTTTGAGCGAAAGCTAGAGGTACACTGTCACTCCAGCCAAATTTGGTATAGAGTATGTACCGAGTTATGGGCTCTGTGGGCACATCGGTGGGCCTCGTGGCTGGGCGCCGCTCGAAGTTCATGGCGCTCGCCCTCTGGATCGTCCTCGTGCTGGCGCTCGGGCCCCTCGCCGGCCGGTTCGAGGACGTGCAGCAGAACGAGCCGTCGAGCTTCCTGCCGGGCGCCGCCGAGTCGGTGGCCGTGCTCGAGGCGTCGGATCGCTTCCCCTCCGGTGAGGCGACTCCCGCGATCGCGGTCTTCCGCCGCGAGAGCGGGCTCGACGCGACAGGCGAGGCTGCGGTCGAGGAGGCGCGTCAGCGAGTTGGCCGCGCCGAGATCGAAGGTGTCGGCGCCGTGCCGCCCGCCAGGGCCTCGGACGACGGCAGGGCCGCTGTCCTGACGATCCCGATCGTCGCCGGAGGGGAGGAGGAGATCCTCATCGGGGCCGTCGAGGACGTACGAGAGCTCGTGCGGATGAACCTGCCGCCGGGGCTCGAGGTGGAAGTCACCGGCCCTGCCGGCTTCTCCGCGGACGCGAGCAAGGCGTTCGAGGGGATCAACTCGACCTTGCTCATGGCAACGGCAGGCCTCGTCTTCGTACTGCTCGTGCTGATCTATCGCAGTCCCGTCTTCTGGCTGATCCCACTGCTCGCGGTCCTCTTCGCCGAGGCGGTCGTGCGCGGCCTCGGAACGCTTCTGGCCGAGGCGGGCGTCGTGATCAACGGCCAGACCGGCGGGATCCTGCTCGTGCTCGTGTTCGGCGCCGGGACCGACTACGCACTGCTCCTGACCGCCCGCTACCGAGAGCAGCTCGTCCGCGTCGAGGACAAACACGAGGCGATGCAGGTCGCGCTCAGACAAGGCGGGCCTGCGATCGTCGCGTCCGCCGGGACCGTCGTCGCCGCGCTCCTCTGTCTCTCGTTCGCTCGGGTCAACTCGATTGCGGGGCTCGGCCCGGTCGGCGCGATGGGGGTCGCGGTGGCGGCCGCTGCGATGCTCACCCTGCTACCGCCGCTACTCCTGGTCGGGGGCCGCCGCGCGTTCTGGCCGTTCGTTCCCCGATACGGGGGCGAGCGTCCGGCAGCTCATGGCTTCTGGGCACGCCTCGGCACGCGGATCGAGCGCCGGCATCGGGCCGCGTGGATCGGGACCGCGCTCGCTCTCGGCGCGCTTGCCCTGGGGACGCTCGGGCTCGACGACGACCTGACGACCTCGAACCTCTTCCGTGGATCCGTCGAGTCGGTGCGAGGTCAGCGGCTGCTCGAGCAGTCCTTCCCGGCCGGAGCGAGCGCGCCCGCCGTCGTTCTCGTGACAGACGAGGCTCGGACCGGGGCCGCTGTGGAGGCCGCGCGCGCAGCCCCCGGCGTCGCCCGGGTCAGCGAGCCAGAACCGGGGGAGTCCGCCGTCCGCTTCGAGGTCGTCCTCGAGCCAGATCCGTTCGGCGAGGACGGTTTTGCTGCCATCGAACCCCTTCGCCAGGCGCTTCGTGGCGCCGTCGGGGAGCACGCGCTCGTCGGTGGAGCGAGCGCCGAGGAGGCGGACCTCCGCGCTGCGGTCGAACGCGACACGAAGCTGCTCGTGCCCCTCGTCCTGCTCGTCGTGTTCGCGATCCTCGTGCTGCTCCTACGCTCGCTCGTCGCCCCCGCGCTGCTCATGGGGACGGTCGTTCTCTCGTTCGCGGCGGCTCTCGGAGCGAGCCTGCTGTTGTTCGAGGTCTTCATGGACTTTCCCGGCGAGGATCCGAGCTATCCGCTGTTCGCCTTCATCTTCCTCGTCGCCCTCGGCGTGGACTACAACATCTTCCTCATGGCACGTGTGCGCGAGGAGGCACTCGCCATGCCCACGCGCGACGCGATGCTGAAGGGGCTCGCCGTGACGGGAGGCGTGATCACCTCCGCCGGGGTCGTCCTCGCCGGCACCTTCTCCGTGCTCGCCGTGCTCCCTCTCGTCGCCCTGACGCAGATCGGGATCACCGTGGCGCTCGGCGTGCTTCTCGACACGTTCGTCGTGCGATCCGTGCTCGTGCCCGCGCTGACCTTCGAGGTCGGGGAGCGAATCTGGTGGCCGTCGTCACTTGCGCGGCGTTCGCGCGGCCTTTCTTCTCCGCCCGCCATGCGTGTGCCCGGAGCGACGGGAGCCGGCGAGCAGTGATTGCGTCGTGCATTGTCTCCCCGGTCCACGTGCTCGCCCCCCTTCCGCTGCCGCGTCGTGACGCGGCGACCGTCCACGCGTCGTAGTGGACAAGGTCTTCCGCATCGGCGAGCTCTCGCGGCGGGTGGGAGTGCCCGTCGAATCCCTCCGCGCCTGGGAGCGCAGGTACGGGCTGCTCGCGCCGAGTCGCACGCAGGGAGGCTTTCGACTCTACGGCGAGGACGACGTCGCGCGTGTCCTGGCGATGCGCGCGAACCTCGACCGCGGGTTCTCGGCTGCGGAGGCCGCGCGACTCGCGCTCGCGGACGCCGTCGCCGAGTCGTCTCCTGCGCCGGTGCGATCGGCGGGCGAGCTCGAGGCGGCACTCGACCGTTTCGACGAGAGTGCCGCACAGGCTGCCCTCGACCAGCTGTTCGCGACCCTCACTCTGGACGTCCTCCTGCGTGAAGTGCTCTTGCCGTACCTGCACGAGCTCGGCGAGCGTTGGGAGCGTGGCGAGGTGTCGGTGGCCCAGGAGCACTTCGCGAGCAACCTCGTTCGCGGGCGCCTGATGGCCCTCGCCCGCTCCTGGGACCGCGGGGCGGGCCCGCGGGCCCTGATCGCCTGCGCCGAGGGCGAGC
>JBOHBB010000080.1:0-3038 GCA_050698135.1 Gaiellaceae bacterium | reverse complement strand
GACGGCCAGGTCTTCTACGGGGTCGCCAAGGCGGAGTCGTTCGTCCAGGCTCTGTACAAGGCGGGCAAGAACCTCACCCGCCAGCGGCTCATGAACGCGGTCCTGAGCATGAACCAGCCGAACAAGTTCCTGCTCCCGAACGTCAAGCAGCAGACGTCGAGGACCGATCACTTCGTCATCAGCCAGATGCGGCTCGAGCGCTTCAACGCGAACACGCGCATCTGGACTCTGATGGGACCGCTCGTCGAGGGGCGTCCCGGCAGCAAGTAGTCCAGACAGGCAAGGAAACGAGGAGAGGCCGGGTACAGCCCCGGCCTCTACTCGTTCAGGAGGTCGCGATAGGGCTGGAGCTCCGCCCAGTAGCCCTCCATCGTCGTCAGGCGTGACGACGCGTGGAGGAGGTCGAGCGGCGCGACGTTCACCGCGCGGACGATCCACTCGTCCCCGACGTCGAGGACGTTCACGCAGGCGGGCGCCTGCTCGAAGTGCCCGAGGAACATCCGCTCGCCGGTGAGCGCGTGCGAGAGGATCGCTCGGTTCACAGCTCCATGCAGCACGGCGAGCACGGTGTCCCAGCTCTCGTCCGCCAGCAGGCGCTCGAGCGCGGGGAGCACGCGGTCGAACAGCTCGCCGACGGTCTCCCCGCCGAGGAAGCGCTTGTCGTTCGGGACGACGCCACGGAAGGCGTGCACGAACTCGGACTCGAGCTCCTCGAGCGGGATGCCCGAGAGCCGGTCGCCGCGCAACTCGCGCAGCTCGGGCCACTGCTCGACTTCAGCAGCGGGAGCGACGATGCGCGCGGTCTCGATCGTGCGGGGGAGGTCGCTTGCGAGCACGCGGTCGAAGCGGACGTGCTCGAGCAGCGCCCGCGCCGCTTCGGCCTGCGCGCGTCCCTCGTCGTTCAGCGAGACCTGCTCCGGGTCGACCGGCCTGCCGCCCGGTTCGAAGTAAGAAACGGCGCCGTGGCGCATCAGGTACAGACGGCGGCGCATCGGCGCATAGGATCGCACGGTGCCGGCTCCTCCCGTGCCGTCGGGCGACATCGTCGAGACCGCGGCCGACGCGAAGGGATCGACGAAGCCACCGCTCCTCGTGCTCGACCGCGTCCGCGCGTTCCTGGACGAGCGCGGCCTCGGCTCAGGCCCGATTCGTGCGCGCCGCATCGGGGAGGGCGGCGGCTCGAACTTCACGTTCCTGCTCGAACGTGACGACGGCCGCTTCGTCCTTCGTCGCCCTCCGCGCCCGCCGCTGCCCCCGTCCGCCCACGACGTCGTGCGTGAGGCACGGCTCCAGCTCGCGTTGCGCGAGGCCGGGTTCGCCCGCCTGCCGACGATCGTCGCCGTCGGCGAGGACGAGGGAATCCTCGGCGTCCCCTTCTACGTCATGGAGTACCTCGACGGCGTCGTCCCGACGGACGAGCTGCCGGCCGGGCTCGAGGCCGAGGCCACGCGCGGCAGCCTCGGCACCGACCTCGTCGACGCGCTCGTCGAGATCCACGCCGCGGACGTGACGACGCCCGCGCTCGCCGCCTTCGCCCGCCCGGGCAGTTACGGCGAGCGCCAGGTCCGGCGCTTCGCGCAGCTCTGGGAGATCAACAAGACGCGTGAGATCCCGCTCGTCGAGGAGGTGGCGGGCGGGCTCGCGGGCACGGTGCCCGAGCCGCTCCCCGAGACCGTGGTCCACGGCGACTACCGCCTCGGCAACACGATGGTCCCGCTCGACGCCCCGTCCCGGATCGGCGCCGTGCTCGACTGGGAGATGGGGGCGATCGGCGATCCGCGCGCCGACGTCGGCTACCTGCTCGCGACGTACAGCGAGCCCGGCGGCCCGCCGAACCCGCTCGGGACGTCCCCGGTCACGGCGCTCCCCGGGTTCCCGACGAAGGCGGAGCTCGTCGAGCGCTACGTCGCCCGCAGCGGCCGCGACGCCGAGCCGCTTCACTGGTTCGAGGCGCTCGCGCTCTGGAAGGCCGCCGTCTTCTGCGAGGCGATCTACGGCCGGTACATGCGCGGGGAGCTCGGCGCCGAGGACGAGCGCGCCGCCCGCCTCGAGCACGGCGTGCCCGACCTCGCCGACGCCGCGGCCGCGGCGCTCTCGAAGGCCTGACGTCGGCAGTCGCACGACCCGTGCCGCGAAAGCGGCCTGGCCTCGGGGATCTCGCGCGACCGGCGATCCGCGCCGGCGGATCTCCGGTCGCGCAGGTCAGAGGACGAGCTCGGCCAGTGCGCGCAGCGCCTCGGGCTGCTGCGTGGAGACGAGCAACGTCGTCGCGCCGGATTCCCGCCAGGCGTCGAGCCGCTCGGCGAAGCGCTCCTTCGGCCCGACGAGGGCGACCTCGTCGACGAACGCGTCGGGCACGGCGGCCGCGGCGTCGCGCTTGTTGCCGGCAAGGTAGAGGTCCTGGATGTGCCTCGCCTCGGCCTCGTAGCCGTAGCGGGCGAAGAGGTCGTTGTAGAAATTCCTGCCCCGTGCGCCCATGCCGCCGACGTAGAGCGCGTAGTACGGCTTCAGGAACTCCCGCCCCGCCTCGACGTCGTCGATGAGGATCGCCGGCGCGCTCGGGGCGACGTCGAACTCGGGGCCGGTCTTCGCGAGCGCGTCCGCGAAGGCCGCACGCGCCTTCTCCGGCGACCAGAAGATCGGGAGCCAGCCGTCTGCGATCTCGCACGCCTGTGCGACCGCCTTCGGCGAGATCGCCGCGACGTAGATCGGGATGTCCGCGCGGAGCGGCCGCGCCATCAGCTTCAGCGGCTTGCCGAGCCCGGTGCCGTCGGAGAGTGGGATGTCGTAGTGCTCGCCGTGGTGCTCGAGGAGTTCGCGGCGCAGGGCCGCCCGAACGATCTCGATGTACTCGCGCGTCTTCAGCAGCGGCTTCCCCCAGGGCTCGCCGTGCCAGCCCTCGACCACCTGCGGCCCCGACGTCCCGAGCCCGAGGAGGAAGCGCCCGCCCGAGAGGAGATCGAGCGTCGCGGCGGTCATCGCCGTATTCGATGGCGTGCGCCCCGGGATCTGCATGATCGCAGAGCCGAGCTTGATCG
>JBOHBB010000079.1:0-3277 GCA_050698135.1 Gaiellaceae bacterium | reverse complement strand
GCGGCGTGGCAGGCCTCGGCGAGCTCCTCGACCGAAACCGGGAGTGGGCAGCCGCGATGGTCCAGGCCGATCCCGGCTTCTTCGCCGGCCTGGCGGAGCGCCAGACGCCCGAGTATCTGTGGATCGGTCCAGGCTGCGCTCGAGGACGCGCGTCACGGGCTCATCGACAACTGGCTCCGCCACGTCATGGACGTCGAAGAGAAGCACACCGCCGAGATCGCCTCCCTGCCCGCGGATCGTCGCCTCGACCGGCTGTGCGAGCTCAACGTCGTCGAGCAGGTCGTGAACGTCTGCCAGACGACGGTCGTCGAAGAAGCAGCGCGCGGGCAGGAGGTCACAGTGCACGGCGTCGTGTATGGGTCTACGACGGGCTGCTGCGAGACCTCGGCGTCACCACCTCGTCGCCGCACGCGGGCTGACAGGGCACCTCGACCCGTTCCAGAGCGGACCCGGTGGGCGGTCGAGACGCTGGCAGTTCGGCCCCGTCAGGCCCCGTCCTCGCCGATGAGCTCGGCCGGGAGCTCCGGCGCCAGCCCGAAGAGGGGGAAGAGCCGCGGGAGAGCGAACGCCGTGATGTCCTTCACCCTGTCGCCCTCGAGCGCGAGCACCTCGAGTGCCGTCGCGACATAGCGGTCTCGGCTCGGGCTCCACAGGTACCAGCCGACGGCAGGCTGCCCGTTCGCACGGGTCAGCACATGACGGAGGCGCGGAGTCCCCGTCCGCACGATGAAGGCGATGACCGTGTCGCGCCCGTGGAACCAGTTCGGGTGCGGAGGCATCTCGAACGACGCGTCCTCGACGAGCAGTGCGCGCAACGCCTCGACGTTGCGGCTCTCCCATGCCTCGACGTAGCGCCCCACGACGTCGCGGAGGCGCTCGTCCCCGAGCGAGCGCAGGGTTGCCTGCTGGCTCTGCGCGGGAAGCCGCTCCTCGACCGTCCGGCGAGCGCGCTGCAAGAGGCTGTTGACCGAGGCTGCGGTCGTCTCGAGGGAGTCGGCGACCTCGCGGGCGGAGAAGCCGAGCACCTCGCGCAGGACGAGCACGGCGCGCTGCCGGGCGGACAGATGCTGCAGCGCGGCGACGAAGGCGAGCTCGACGCTCTCCCGCTGCGCGTAGCGCGCCTCGGGCGCCGCGAGACCGTCCGGGAGGTCGAGCGCATCGTCCGGGTACGGCTCCAGCCAGAGGGTCTCGGCGAGCGGCTTGCCGGGGCCGGCCTCGGCGTCCACAGCCGAGCCGTGGTCGAGCGGGAGCACGCGCTTCGGGCGCTTCGCGATCGCGTCCAGGCACACGTTCGTCGCGATCCTGTAGAGCCACGGTCGCAGCGACCTGCCTTGCTCGAACCGCGGCAGACCGCGCCAGGCACGAAGCATCGTGTCCTGGAGAGCGTCCTCGGCGTCGTGCAGCGATCCCAGCATCCGGTAGCAGTGGGCGTGCAGCTCTGCCCGGTGCGGCTCGACGAGGCGACGGAACGCGTTCTCGTCGCCTCCCCGGGCGGCGTCGAGGACCCGTCGCTCCGGCGCGTCCTCGGTCGCTGGCCTCGCGTCCATGCCCGCGAGCGTAGACGCGCGATGAGTTTCGGCGCGCCTGGCGGTAGTACCGACGACAGCCGGTTCACACCGAAAGGAGCTCCGATGAGAAAGGTCGTGGCATCTCTCTTCCTGTCGCTCGACGGCGTCATGGAGGCGCCGGAGACGTGGCACTTCCCCTACTTCGACGACGAGATGGGGGCCGTGATCGGCGAGGCCATCGCGTCGGCGGACGCCTTCCTCCTGGGACGGCGCACCTACGAGGAGTGGGCCGCGTACTGGCCCGCTCAGAGCTCGGACGAGAGCCCGATCGCCGGAACGATCAACGGCCGGCCCAAGTACGTCGTCTCGACGACCCTGGCCGAGGCCGACTGGGAGAACTCCACGCTCCTGCGCGGCGACCTCGCCGAGGAGATCGCGAAGCTGAAGCGGGAACCGGGCAAGGACATCGCCGTCTCCGGCAGCGCCACGCTCGTCCGCTCGCTGCTCCAGGACGGCCTGCTCGACGAGCTGCGGCTGATGATCCATCCGGTCGTCGTCGGCAGAGGCAGGCGCCTGTTCGAGAACGGCATCGGGGAGACGCCGCTCGAGCTCGTCGCCTCGCAGACGTTTTCGACCGGCGTCCTCGACCTGACCTACCGGCCGGCGAGCGTCCAGAGCCCACCGGCGACCGAGGAGGCACAATGAGCACGAAGCCCACCGCTGAGAAGCTCCGGCTCGCGTCGGGCACGACCCTGTGGACGTCTCACCCGGAGCGGCTCGACCTGATCGGCCCACTGCCGCGGGGCGTCCGCGTCGTGGAGCGCCCCCGCGGGCGTGGCGACCGCCCTCGTCTTCGGCGACGACGCCGAGTCGCTGTCCGGGGTGCTCGCCGCGAACGCGGAGGCGCTGGCCGGAGCCGCCCAGGTCTGGGTCGCCTACCCCAAGGGCAACACGACGGACATCAACCGCGACTGCGTGTGGCCGATCCTGGCCGAGCTTGACCTGACGCCGATCGGACAGGTCTCCGTGAGCGACGTCTGGTCGGCGATGCGCTTCCGGCCGCAGAGGCCGGGCGAGCCTCGGTTCACGGGCGGGGCACGACGCTGACCGCCGGCCTGTCGACCGTCGACGTCGCCCCGGTCGGTTCGGATCGGCCATGTGCTCGCGCTCCGACCCACGCCCTGTGAGCATTGCGCTACGGAGTGTCCCGATCTGCCGCGTCCGTTCGTCTCAGAGGCGACCATGTTCACGAGAGGAGGCTCGCGATGAAGTACATGCTGCTGATCCACCAGGGCGACACCCCGACGCCGAACTCGCCGGAGGATTGGGAACGCCTCTCCGAGGAGGAGCAGAGGGCGGTCTACGCGGCCTATCAGGCGATCAACGAGACCCCCGGCGTGACGCCCGGGGTGCACATGCAGGCGCCCGAGACGGCGACCACCGTCCGCGTCCAGGACGGCAAGACGCTGACGACGGACGGCCCGTTCGTCGCCGTCAAGGAGGCGCTCGGCGGGTACCTGTTCTTCGAGGCCGACGACCTCGACGCGGCGATCGACCTCGCGTCGCGGATTCCGGCCGCCAGCATGGGCGGCGCGATCGAGGTGCGCCCCCTCGTGGAGTATTAGGTCGTGCGCGCGACCGCTTCGCGGACGCGGTGTCCGTGAGCTCGACAATGTCCCCAACGACTCTCGATCAGGTCTTCCGCGACGAGTGGGGCCGCGTCCTTGCCGCCCTGGTCGGCTTCCTCGGCGACTTCGACCTCGCCGAGG
>JBOHBB010000078.1:0-4298 GCA_050698135.1 Gaiellaceae bacterium | reverse complement strand
GGCGCGTCCTCCTTGAAGGACATGGCGGAGAAGCTTGACGCGCCTCGCACCATCTGGATCATGGTCCCCGCCGGCGACATCACCGACTCGACCATCGCCGCCCTCTCGGACGTGCTCGACCCCGACGACGTGATCATCGACGGCGGCAACACCCACTACGTCGAGGACATCCGGCGCGCGGAAGAGCTCCGCGAGCGGGGCATCCACCTCGTCGACGTCGGCACGAGCGGCGGCGTGTGGGGCTTCGAGCGCGGCTTCTGCCTGATGATCGGGGGCGAGGAGGACGTGGTCGCCCGGCTGAGCCCGATCTTCGCCTCGATCGCGCCGGGGCTCGACGCGGCGCCGCGCACGCCTGGGCGCGCCGGGGAGCCGAGCCAGGCCGAGCACGGCTACTTCCATTGCGGGCCGAACGGCGCCGGGCACTTCGTGAAGATGGTGCACAACGGCATCGAGTACGGCCTCATGGCGGCATACGCCGAAGGCCTCAACGTCATCGCGAGCGCCGACATCGGCCTGCGCGACCGCGAGCGCGACGCGGAGACCGCGCCGCTCGAGCGCCCCGAGCTCTACCGCTACGAGATCGACACGGCCGAGGTCGCCGAGGTCTGGCGGCGCGGGAGCGTCGTCGGCTCGTGGCTCCTCGACCTCACGGCGCAGGCGCTCCGGGAGTCGCCGACCCTGGAGAAGTTCGCCGGCCGCGTCTCCGACTCGGGCGAAGGACGCTGGACCTCGATCGCCGCGATCGAGGAGGGCGTGCCGACTCCGGTGCTGACGGCGGCGCTCTACGCCCGCTTCGCGTCCCGCGGGCTCGACGACTTCGCGAACAGGCTCCTCTCCGCGATGCGCAAGCAGTTCGGCGGCCACGACGAGAAGACGGTGTAGCGCGTGGGCCTCGAGATCGAGGTCCGTCCCGATCGCGAGGCCGTCGCCGAGCGGGGAGCCGAGCGCGTCGCCGAGCTGGCCCGTGCCGCCATCACCGACCACGGACGGTTCACGTTCGCGGTCTCGGGCGGGAACACGCCCTGGGCGATGTTCGCTCACCTCGCAGGCGCGCTGCCCTGGGAAAAGGTGACGATCTACCAGGTCGACGAGCGCGTCGCCCCCGACGGCGACCCCGACCGGAACCTCACCCACATCCTGCGAAGCCTTCCGCCGGGAGCCGCGGCCGACGTCCGTGCGATGCCCGTCTCCGCCGACGACCTGGACGACGCTGCCGCCGCCTACGCGTCCTCCCTGCCCGATCCACTCGACCTCGTCCACCTGGGCCTCGGGCCGGACGGGCACACGGCGTCGCTCGTCCCGGGCGATCCCGTCCTCGACGTCGCTGACCGCGACGTCGCCGTGACCGGCGCCTACCAGGGCCGGCGCCGGATGACCCTGACGTATCCGGCGCTGAACCGCGCGCGGCACGTGCTCTGGCTCGTGACCGGCGAGGACAAGGCGGACGCCGTCCGCCTCCTGTGCGATCGCGACGGCTCGATACCAGCCGGTCGAGTCTCCGACGAGAACGCGCTGCTCGTCGCGGACGCAGCAGCGGCCGCGGCACTGTGACGAACGCGCGCACGAACGCGTCGCAGCCGGTCGTGCTCCTAGCGAAGGCGACGATGCTCGACCTGCTCGCCGTGCGCGACCACGACGTCGGAGACGAGCTCCGGCGGGAAGAGGCCGTGCTCGACGACGCCGACCGTCGCCGCGAGTCGCGCGGCGAGCTCGGCGGGGTCGTCGACCGCGCCCGTGTAGTTGGCGATCACCCCGCCGTCGGGGCTCGGCGGGCCGTCGTGCAGCTCCACGGAGCCGAGACGTCGTAGCGTCGCGGCGAGCCCGAACTCGAGCAGCTCGAGCGGGACCGGCGGCGCGAGCTCGTCCACGAGCTTGTCGGACGACACGATCACGACGAAGCGAGCGGCCGCGGCCGCGACCGCCTTCTCGCGCGTATGAGCAGCGCCTCCGCCCTTCACGACCCAGCCGGACGGCGCCACCTGGTCGGCCCCGTCGATCGCGATGTCGAGCTCGTCGATGGCGCCGGCGCCCGAGAACGGCTCGAGCGAGAGCCCGAGCTCGCGCGCGATCCGTTCGGTCGCCGGAGAGGTTGCGACGCAGCGCACCGAGAGCTCTCTGGCCGCGAGGGCCGAAAGGAGGTACATGACCGTCGACCCGGTCCCGAGGCCCACGCGCATCCCGTCCTCGACGAGCGCCGCCGCAGCCTCCGCGGCGACCTGCTTCTCCCGCTCAGACGCCACGCCCGACCCCGAGTGCCGACGCTGCCGCGAGCCTGGTCGCGCCGAGCGGGTAAACGAGCAGCGACATCATCCCAGCCCCCGACGAGCGGTTGCCGCGCGGATCGCGCTCCGGGAGCGGCCGCCACCGCGAGCGCTGGGCCGCGGGAAGGATCGAACGCCGACGTCGTCGCTCGTGCCGCGCCGGCTCATGTGGGCTCTGGCTCCATGGTCACGTCGTGTCCTCTCAGTGGCGCCTCGCCGGGCCCGCGCGCGGCGGCGGTGTCCTCGGCGTGGTAGCGGGCGAGCAGCTCGTCCTCCTCCGCCTTCTTCGGGAACGCGAAGAAGACGAGTGCAGCGCCCAGCAGGATCGCGACGACGCCGGCCGTGTAGGCCCAGTCGTCGCCGTCGAGGAACGCCTGCCTCGCGCCGGCGATGATCGCGTCGGAGTACTGCGGGTGCTGCTCCGCGACGGCCTCCGCGCTGTCGAACGACTTCGTGAGCGCGGCCTGCGTGCTCGACGTGATGCTCCGGTCCGATGCGGCGATCTGCGCCGAGACAGCGGATGCGTAGCCGGCCGTGAGCAACGCGCCGAAGATCGACTGCATGATCGCGCCTCCGAGATCGCGCTGGAGGTCGGCCGTGCCGGATGCCATGCCCGCCCGCGTCACTGGGACCGACCCCGTGAGGGAGTGCGACGCGGGCGTCCCGGCGAGGCCGACGCCGGCTCCGATGAAGACGTACGCGAGAGCGATCTGCCAGTAGGGCGCCCCTTCGTCCCAGATCAGCAGCATCCAGAGGAAGGCGAGGAACAGGAAGACGTAGCCGAAGAGCAGTGTGGACCGCGCACCACGTGCCTCGACGAGCTTCGCGGAGCGCGGCGCCACGAGGACCATGACGAGCGCGGCAGGAAGAATCGCCGCGCCCGCTTCGAGCGTCGAGTAGCCGAGGACGTTCTGGAGGTACTGCTGGCTCACGAAGGCGGCGGCCATGAGCGACCCGAACACGATCACGCCCGCGCAGGCCGCGACCCAGAAGACCCGCCGCCCGGCGACGTTCAGGTCGTAGAGGGGGTTTGGGGCGCGCCGTTGCCGGATGAGGAATCCGATCAGCGCCGCTGCGGCGATCGCCGCGAGGCCGACGACGAGCGCCCCCTCGTTCGGGACCGGCGCGAAGTTGATGGCGAGGACGAGCGCCCCGACGAGGACGACGGACAGGATCCCGCCGAGGTTGTCGACGGGGTCCGACGTCTCGTTGACGTGGCTCGGCACGAACAGGAACGCCATCACGAGCGCGACGACCGCGAGCGGCAGCGTGACGAGGAAGACGGACCCCCACCAGAACTCTTCCAGTAGCGCACCGGAGACGAGCGGCCCCAGGGCGGCGATCGCGCCGCCCAGCGCAGACCAGAGGGCGATCGACTTCGTCCTCGCCGGCCCGGACCAGAGCGCGGTGATCAGGGCGAGCGTGGTCGGATACGCCATCCCGGCCGCGAGCCCGCCGCCCACCCTGGCGACGAACAGCACCTCATCGGACGGTGCGTACGCGGCGAGCAGCGAGAACGGGATCGCGAGCGCGGTCCCCAGGACGAGCATCATCTTCCGGCCGTAGCGGTCGCCGAGCGCGCCGAGGTAGAGCACCGAGGCCGCGAGCCCGAGCGAGTAGCCGACCGCGATCAGGTTGAGCGTGACCTGCGAGGAGTCGAACGCCTCGCCGATGGACGGCAGGGCGACGTTCGCGACCGAGAGATTGAGGTTCGCGACCGCCGCGACGCAGATGAGAGAGACGAGGACGATGCCCGCCCGCACGGGAGCCTCCGACGTCGGCCTCGTCGTCACACGACGATCATCGCAGGCCTATGCTGCCCAGTGGCGCGGTCAGCCGTCCTGCGCCGTCTCCCTCCTCGTCACGTAGCCGGAGCCAATCCTCGCTCGCCTGCAGGCCCGAGCCCCGGCTGCGGACGGCTCCACATCGCGTATCCGAGCGGCCAGAGCGCGACGAGCGCGGCAACGCCGTGCACGTACAGCGCCTCCCCCAGAGGCACGAACCGCGCGGCCGCCATCGCCACGAGCGCCACCACGA
>JBOHBB010000077.1:0-5866 GCA_050698135.1 Gaiellaceae bacterium | reverse complement strand
GCGGGCGGCGTGATCGCCCAGGCGACGTCGCTCGGCGTCCCGTTCCTCCTCCGGGTCGCCGTGCTGCTCGTCATGTTCGTCGTCGCGTTCAGGCTGATGCACGACCTCGGGTTCACCCCTGCCCCGGCGGAGCGGCCGTCGACCGCCGTGCGGAACGTGTTCGACGCGTCACTCCGGTACGGGCTCGGGAACCCGCCGGTGCGCTGGGTCATGCTGGCCGCGCCGTTCGCCTCCGGCGTGGGCTTTTACACGTTCTACGCGCTCCAGCCGTATCTCCTCGAGCTCTACCGCGACCCCGAGGCCTACGCGGTCGCCGGGCTCGCGGCTGCGATCGTCGCCTGTGCGCAGATCGCGGGCGGGTACGCGGCGCCCTGGATCCGCGGGCTCTTCCGCAAGCGGACGACCGCCCTGATCCTTGGCGGTCTCGCGAGCACCGTGATCCTCGTGCTGGTCGGCTTCACGAACGCGTTCTGGCTGGCTCTCGTCCTGCTCGCGCTCTGGGGCCTGATCTTCGCCGCGGACATGCCGATCCGGCAGGCGTACCTGAACGACATGATCCCCTCGCAACAGCGCGCGACGGTGCTGTCGTTCGACTCCCTGATGGGCAGCTCGGGAGGAGTCGTCATCCAGCCGGCCCTCGGGCGGGCCGCCGACGTGTACAGCTACGCCACGTCGATCGCCCTGGGCGGCGTCATCCAGCTCGTCTCAGTGCCGTTCCTCCTTCTCAGCCGTCGCGAGGGCGCTGCTGCGGACACGGGCGACTCGACGGGGCCGAGCCCTCTCGGGGACGACCACGCCCTCCACGTCTGCGATCGACCAGCACACGAACCGGCGCCGGCTGCTCAGCAGTCGAAGTAGAGGGCGAACTCGGCCGGGTGCGGCCGTAGACGCACCGCGTCGATCTCGTTCTCCCGCTTCCAGGCGATCCAGGTCTCGATCAGCTCCTTCGAGAACACCTCGCCGCGGAGCAGGAACTCGTGGTCCCGCTCGAGCGCGTCGAGCGCCTCGGCGAGCGAGCCCGGTACCTGCGGCACGTCGCCGTTCGCCTCCTCGAAGAGGTCGTAGTCGGCCGGCGCGCCCGGATCGAGTCCGCGCTCGATGCCGTCGAGCCCGGCCATGAGCATCGCGGAGAACGCGAGGTACGGGTTCGCGGCCGCGTCCGGGGGCCGGAACTCGATCCGCTTCGCCTTCGCGGACTCCGAGTACATCGGGATCCGGATGCAGGCCGAGCGGTTCCGCTGCGAGTAGACGAGGTTGACCGGTGCCTCGTAGCCGGGGACGAGCCGCCGGTACGAGTTCGTCGTCGGCGCGCAGAACGCGAGCAGCGCGGGCGCGTGGGCGAGGAGCCCGCCGACGTAGGCGCGGCCGAGCTGCGAGAGGCCGGCGTAGCCCGACTTGTCAGCCATCAGCGGGGTGCCCTCGCGCCACAGCGACTGGTGCGTGTGCATACCCGAGCCGTTGTCTCCGAAGAGGGGCTTGGGCATGAACGTCACCGTCTTGCCGCGGGTCCGCGCGATGTTCTTGACCACGTACTTGTAGGTCATGACCTGGTCGGCCATGCGCGTGAGGGTCGTGAAGCGGAGGTCGATCTCGCACTGCCCGCCCGAGGCGACCTCGTGGTGGTGGAACTCGCAGGGGATGCCGATGCGCTCGAGCGTGAGCACCATCTCGGTGCGCAGGTCGTGGAGCGTGTCCGAGGGCGCTGCGGGGAAGTACCCCTCCTTCGGTCGCGCGGTGTAGCCGAGGCCGGGCCTGCCCGAGTTCCAGTAGCCCTCCTCCGAGTCGACCGCGTAGTGCGACCGGTTCGGGGCGAGGTCGTAGTGAACCTCGTCGAAGACGAAGAACTCGCACTCGGGCCCGAAGAAGGCGGTGTCCGCGATCCCGCTCGCGCGCAGGTGGTTCTCGGCGCGGCGGGCGACGCCGCGCGGGTCCTTCGCGTACGGCTCGCGGGTGATCGGGTCGGCGATCTCGCAGACGAGCGAGAGCGTCGGCGCCTCGGTCGCCGGATCGAGGATCGCCGACGACGGGTCCGGGATGAGGAGCATGTCCGAGTCCTGGATCGCCTGCCAGCCGCGGATCGACGAGCCGTCGAAGCCGAGGCCGTCGTCGAACGCGGCCTCGTCGAATGCGGTCAGCGGCAGAGTCACGTGCTGCCACGTCCCGAGCAGGTCGCAGAACTTAAGGTCGACCATCGCCGCCCGCGTCTCGGACGCCCACTCGAGCGCGTCGCGCGCGTCAGGCAGCGTCTCGCCGCCGTTCCGCAGGTAGTGCCGCTCCTCGACCTCCGACATCTCGCCACCTCCCGTCTGGACCAACAAAAAGACCCCGGAGCTCCCTGAGCTCCGAGGCCACGTCGCCTCGGCCGGAGCCATCGCAGGCTCCGCACCTGGATCCACTCTAGCCTCCCTGGCGGACGTTGGTCAAAGCGTGATCTCGGCCGGCAGCTCCGCGGGGATCGACCGCTGCTCCAGCCGCTCGCGCGCGACCGAGTCGAAGAAGACGTACGTCGTCGTGATCGCGATGAAGGGCATCGCGACGGCGTACAGGAGCGCCGCGACGACGTTGACGAAGGCGAACGGGAGGTCGACGAGCAGGATCAGGAGTGCACCCACGAGCGGGCCGGTGACGAGCGCGAGCGCGCTGGCGACGACGACGAGCGTTCCGACCTTGAACCACTGGAGCCGGACGAGCGACGCGCTCCTGCGGAGCGTCCCGAACGCGGAGTGCCGTTCGAGCTCCGCCGCGGGGACGAGGAGCGCCCAGCGCACGACGAGCCAGATCGCGATCGGGGCGAGGAAGATCGAGAGGGTCAGGAGGCTCACGACTGCGACCGCGATCGCGAGGGCGCCGAGGAGCGGCGCGAAGCTGTCCAGGGACAGGCGGAGCGCGGACAGCGGCCGCACCTCGCGGCCCGCGTCGAGCTCAACCATCGCCTGTGAGGTCGCGGCCTGGACCAGCGCGAACCCACCGAGCACGAGCACGGTCCCCACCCACAGGGCCAGCGTCACCCTGACCCCACCGGCCTCGCCGCCGGTCGCGATGCCGATCCCCGACGCGTGCAGGATCGCGGCCTGGAGCAGAGCGACGACGATCGAGACCGGGATCGTGACGAGCCCGATCCCGACGAAGAGCAGTGGGCGCGAGGCGTACATACGCCAGGTCGCCGTGAGCGTCTGGCCCCAGCTGCGCCGGCGGGCGATGTGCAGCGGCGCCGAGGGCGTCCACGCCGTGCGAGTCAGCAGGTAGACGAGGAGCGCGGCGAGCACGCCTAGGATCGCGAGCACGGTGCCCGGGTCGTTGGCCAGCCGCACGAGGAACGTCGATCCCTTCGCGACCGCGCTGCAGAAGAAGTCGGTCGCGTCGGTGCCCAGGTAGCCGCCCGCGGGGACGGCATAGCTCCGATCCCGCCAACCCTCGGTCCACGTGATCGGGGCCGTCCACTGGGACTTCAGGTTCGGGCCGGTCGGGCCGTTGTAGAACGCCTGCTGACGCTCGCCCCAGCGCCCCTCGAAGGCGAGCCACGGGTATGCCCTCGCGGCGGTGGCGGGGTCGCTCGGAATCGTGCGAACCTCGGGTCGCAACTCCATCGTCGGGCCGGTCGTGTCGTCGCACCCCACCCCCTGCTCCGCCGAGCGGCCGAGGTGCAGGCCCTCGTCGAAGAAGTTCGCATGCGAGCCCGCGGCCGGATGGACGACGGGGTGCGTGCCGTCGACGAGCTCGAGCTTGTCGTCCTCCCAGGCGGCCCGCTCGCCGCCCTCGTGCTGGCTGTACCCGATCTCCGCCGGCGTCCCGGCGAGGGCCTCCTCGACGGTTCCGGCCTCGAAGACGAGCTGGACCATCTCCCAGTCGCCCTCGTGCAAGTTGTTCCAATCGTTGAACGCGTAGAAGAGCCAGTACTGGAGCGCCAGCCGGTCCGGGAACTCTGGCTCGCTCACGATGTGGGCGTACACGGTCGGCTCCGTGCCCTCGGTGATGCGCCGCGCCCAGCGCTCGTAGTCGCAGCCGGGGTTCAGCGCGTCGCCGGGGAAGTCGAGGTTGTACTCGTACAGGCCCTGTCCGAGGTCATCCGCGCCGGGGGCGATCTCGACGAGGTCGTTGCTCCGCCAGGGGCCGCGGAGCGACACCGTCTCCTCGTCGAGGTACGCGTCGACGTCGCTCGGCTCGTACGGCTCCCCGGCCCCGCACTCCTCGAGCTGCTCGACGAGGCGAACGACCGGCGCGTAGCGCGCGGCGAGGTCCTCCTCGGCGCCTGCGAGCGCCGAGCCCGTGAGCACGAGCGCTGCCGCCGCGGTTGCGGAGAGGACGAGAACCGGCAGACGCAGGCCCCGGCGTCGGAGAGTGGGCGAGCGCACGTCGTCGAGACTATGAACCTCGAACCGGCTCGCTCCCCTCCTGTCGGTGCGTCCAGACCGTCGCTTTGAGGAAGGCGGCGCCGGTCGCCAGACGGCTGAGGACGTAGAGCCAGATGAGCATCGTCGCCGCGGCGCCGAAGGCTCCGTACGTCTCCTGGCGCTCGCCCAGCTCGGGCGCGAAGTAGACGAGGACGGCGACCTGGACGAGCTGGTTCCCGACCGCGAAGAGCACGGCGCCTGGAAGGAGGTCGCGCGGCTGGGTAGCCCGGTGTGGCAGGAGCCACATTGCGCAGAGCGCGATGGCCGTCGTCGCCGCGAAGGTCACGAGCACGCCGAGCAGCCCCGTTGCGCCGATCTGCTCGAGCAGCCAGGCGTGTCCGGCCGCGCCGAGCATCGCGGCGACGAAGAGCCCGTTGTAGACGGCGATCGAGCGGAACGGGTGACGGATCCGTGGAGGCTCGAGCTGCCACGCGAGCGCATACGCGAGGACGAAGGCGCGGATGGCGCCGAGCGTGAACCAGGCGAGCGCGACGAGCCCGACGGCGAGCACGAGCACGAGGCGCCGGTCGCCCGACTGGAGCGATTCGGCCGCCGCCTGGGCGGCTACGGCACCCACGCCGAGCTCGCGCGCGGCCGACTCGAGGCTCCCAGGGTCGTACTCGCTCCAGCCGGACAGCACCGTCGCAAGCACGAGCCCGAAGGGGACGAGCCAGAGGAAGACGCGGAAGGCGACTCCGCCGGCGAGCAGGCCGCCACCGAGCTCGCGCTCGCGCCTGATCGCATCGAGGGCGACCGGCGCGCCCGGGAGCCGCTCCGCTCGTTCCCGGATCCCCGCGGCGACCGCCGCGAGCTCCTCCGTCCGCGACCGAAGCCCGCCCTTCATCCGGCGAGCGTAACGACCCGCGCTCGCCGTTCCGCTCGTGCTCCGTGGTGGTCTGCCCAAGGTCGCCCGTGCACCTCGACGAGCGCCGGGGTCGTCGGGGTGGTGCTCGTTTTGCTCACCTGGTCGCTGAGCCGGACGGGACGCCGCGGACGCGGTAGCGTATTCGGGCAAACCGACGCCGACGAGGAGGACGCGATGACGACTCTGCGCGACGACGAGATCCTGACCTTCGCGGGCGACGGCAGCCGGCTCGAGGCGGACGCGGACGCGGACGGGGACGACACCGACGCCGACGACACCGACGCGGACGCCGACGACACGGACGCCGACGCGGACGACAGCGACGCAGACGCAGACGACACCGACGGCTCGTAGGGCCGCCCGGGCGGCGCTCGCGCGCTGCCTCGACCCGGTCGACGCCGAGACGTTCCTCGCGGAGCACTGGGAGCGGCGCCCGCTCGTGGTCCCGCGCGATGAGCCGGGTCGCTTCGACGATCTCCTCTCGGAGGCGGACGTCGAGCGGCTCGTCTGCTCCACCGCGATCCGGTACCCGGCGTTCCGGATCGTCCGCGAAGGCGGCCAGCTCGCGGTGAGCACGTACACGAGCGACGTCTCGTGGCGCCCGCCGTTC
>JBOHBB010000076.1:0-4837 GCA_050698135.1 Gaiellaceae bacterium | reverse complement strand
GTGTCCTGGTACTCGTCCACGAGGATGTAGCGGAAGGTCTTGCGCCAGCGCTCGAGCGCCTCGGGGAAGCGCTCGAAGACCTGCACGGTGAGCATGAGCATGTCGTCGAAGTCGACGGCGTTCGAGGCGTGGAGGCGGCGCTGGTAAAGCTCGTACGTCTCCGCGACCGTCTGATCCCAGAACGACGCGACGCGCTTCGCGTACTCCTCGGGCGAGACGAGCTCGTTCTTAGCGCGCGAGATCTGCGCGTGGATGCCGCGCGGCGAGAAGCGCTTCGGATCCTTGCCGAGCTCCTCGAGGCAGGCTTTCGTCAGGCGCACCTGGTCCTGGTCGTCGTAGATCGTGAACGTCGAGCGGTACCCGAGCCGCTCGGCCTCGCGGCGCAGGATGCGGCCGCAGGCGGCGTGGAAGGTGAGGATCCAGATCGCCCGCGCCGTGCCGCCGAGCATCCCCTCGAGGCGCTCGCGCATCTCCCCGGCGGCCTTGTTCGTGAACGTGATCGCGAGGATCTCGTTCGGCTTGACCTTCAGGTCGACGATCAGGCGCGCGACGCGGTGCGTGAGGACGCGGGTCTTCCCCGACCCCGCGCCAGCCACCACGAGGAGCGGCCCTTCCGTGTGCAGGACCGCCTCGCGCTGGGCCTCGTTGAGGCCTTCGAGGAAGCTCTCGGGGGTCGCGACCGCGATCCGTCGATGCTAGCGGCGGGTCGGGAGGGTCAGGCGAGTCGCGTGGCCTCGACCCGACGCCGGACGAAGAAGGTCGCGAGGACACAGGCGCCGACGCAGACGAGAGCCGTCGGCGCCGAGAGCAGCGGCCACTCCGAGGTCGCGCCCTGGGCGTCGAACCAGCGAACGACGAGTGCCGCCGATGCAGCTCCGGCGCTCGCGATGGCCACGACCGACGCCGTCAGGGCCGCCGCGGCGAGGCGCGGCCACCTCGTCCAGGAGAACGCGGCGCCGCAGGCCGCGAGCACGACGGATCCCAGCCACAGGGACACCGTGGCGGCCTGGAGGGCGACGATGTCGCCCGGCTTCGACGCCCAGGTCGCGGGCGGCAGGGTGTTCTCGGGGACGACGTACAGGGGGATCACGAAGCAGGCGGCAGCCGCGAGGGCGACGAGGGAGGCTGCCCGGACCTCGAGCACCGCGACCTCGGCGGCGACGCGCCGCGCGACGAGGTCGACGCTCCCGAACTCGGCGAGAGCCTTCGCCTCCGCCTGCATCGGGGAAAGCCCGCGCGCGCGATGGTGCTCCACTGCGTCTCGGAGGTGCGCCTCCGCCTCCGCGAGGAAGCGGGCGCGCCTCGTCCTCGGCAGCCGGCCTGCGAGCTCCCGGAGGTAGTCGTCGACGCTCACGCGACCACCGCCTCCATCGCCTGCGAGAACGAGCGCCAGTCGGCCCGCTGGGCCTCGAGCGCGCTCCGACCCCCGGTCGTGAGCCGGTAGATGCGCCGCCGCCTTCCGCCGGTCGTCTGCCACGCGCTCGAGACGAAGCCTCTCCGCTCGAGCCGGTAGAGCGCCGGGTAGAGGGTCCCCTCCGCGAGGTCGAAAATGCCCGCGCTGCGCTCGCGGAGCGCCTCGACGAGGCCGTAGCCGTGCCTCGGCCCGTCCTCGAGCCCTGCTAGCACGAGCAGGTCGACATGGCCTCTGAGCGCGCCGCGCATCCGTGTGATGATACCTAGAATGTCTAGGTATTGCGAGAGGTGATCCGCCGCGGGACGACCGCGATCCGGCCGTCGACCCCCACGACGTCGATCGAGGCGCCGAAGTGCGCGGCGATCGACTCCTCGGTGAGCACGTCCACGGGCGCGCCGTCGGCGGCGACGCGGCCGCGGTCGAGGAGCGCCACCCGGTCCGCGTACTGGGCGGCGAGCGTGAGGTCGTGCATCGCCGCGACGAGAGTCAGGCCCGACTCGGCGCGCAGGGAGTCCAGGAGCTCGAGTGCCTGTTGCTGGTGCCCGATGTCGAGCGCCGCGGTCGGCTCGTCGAGCAGCACGATGCGCGCGTCCTGCGCTAGCGCCCGTGCGACCACGACCCGTTGCTTCTCTCCTCCGGAGAGCGTGCCGAGCGTGCGTGCTCCGCAGTCGAGCACGTCGAGCCGGGCGAGTGCGCGTGCGGCGGCCTCACGATCACGGGCTCCCTCCTTCGCGAGCGGGCCAAGGTGCGGGGTGCGGCCGAGGAGCACGTACTCGGCCACCGTCATCCAGGGAGGCGTCGACGGCTCCTGCGCGACGACGGCGACGAGGCGGGAGAGCTCCGAGCGGTGGAGCTCCGCCGTCGAGCGGCCCGCGAGCAGGATCGAGCCGCGGTACGGAAGGAGACGAGCGATCGCGCGAAGCAGGGTCGTCTTGCCCGCGCCGTTCGGGCCGATCAGGGCGAGCCACTCCCCCTCCGGGACGTCGAGGTCGACTCCGTCGACGACAGCCCGGCCGCCGAGCTCCACCGTGACTCCCTCGAGCGCGATCACGGCCCCACCCGCGTCGAGCGGAGCACGAGCGCGAAGAACGGCGCGCCGAAGAACGCGGTGACCACCCCGAGCGGGATCTCCGCAGGTGACAGCGCCGTGCGGGCGATGACGTCGGCGAGGACGAGGAACCCTGCGCCGGCGATCGCCGAGAGCGGGAGTAGGGCCCGGTAGCCGACGCCCGCCACGAGGCGGATCGCGTGCGGGACGATGATCCCCACGAACCCGATCAGGCCGGTCACGGCGACCGCTGCGGCCGTGCCCAGCGTCGCAGCGACCACGAGCGCGAGCCGGACGCGGCGAACGTTCACACCCAGGCTCGCCGCCTCGTCGTCGCCGAGCGAGAGAACGTCCACGACCCGTCTCAAGGCTAGGATCACGACGGCGGCAACGGCGACGTACGGGAGGATGAGGACGACGTCGGCCCACCCCGTGCTCGGGATGTTCCCCAGGATCCAGGTGTAGACCTGCTGCAGCGTCTCCGCGTTCTGCTGCTGCAGGAAGGTCTGCCAGGCGGTGAAGAACGCGGCGACCGTCACGCCCGCGAGCACGAGGGTCGCGGCGTCCCGCTCGCGCCTCGCCGACCGGCCGACCGCGTAGGTGAGGACGACAGCGAGGCTCCCGCCGAGGAAGGCCGCGAGCGGGAGCGCACGCTGGCCGCGGAGGCCCTCCGGCAGGTACGCGATCGCGATCGTCGCCCCGAGTCCCGCGCCCGCGGCGACGCCCAGGAGGTACGGGTCGGCGAGGGGGTTCCGGAACACCCCCTGATACGTCGCGCCCGCGAGGGCGAGCATCCCGCCGACGAGCGCTCCGAGCACGACGCGCGGAACCCGGATCTCCCAGAGGATCGCCTCCTCCGTGGGCGTGAGCGACGACGACGCCCCGGGGACGTGGAGCTTCGCCGCAGCCGACTCGAGGATCGCCCCGACGCCGAGGTCGATCGGCCCGGTGACGACCCCCGCGACGAGCGCGAGCAGGAGGAACGCCACCGCCGCACCCGCCCACAGCGGGCTGAGCCCGCGCGCCCGTACCTCCGAGCCGGATGCGGCGGTGACACTCACATCACTGGCGGAGCCGGGCGAGCGCTGCGGACATCCCCCGGAAGAAGTTCACGAGCCGCGGGCCCCAGCGCGAAGCGATGGAGTCGTCGATGCGGACGATCGAGCCCGTCCGGACGGCGCTGATCCGGTCCCAGCCGGGCCGGGCGGCGACCGTCGCCGGCCTCTGGCCGCAGCACACGCCGTCCGCGAGGACGATCACGTCCGGGCTCGTAGCCACGACGTACTCGGCCGAGAGCTGCGGGTACCCGGTCCCGGTCGCGTCGGCGGCGTCGGCGATGTTCCGCATCCCGAGCGCCGCGTACACCTTCCCGACGAACGTCTTCGAGGTGGCCGAGAACAGGTCCGGGTCGAGCTCGTGGTACACGGAGAGCCGGGCGCCGGTCGGGCGCGAGGCCTCGACGACCCGGGCGATCCTCGTCTTCATTCGCGCGACGAGCCGCCTCGCCTCGGAGACGTGCCCGGTGGCGAGCCCGAGCTGGCGGATCTGCGTGTACGCGCCCGCGAACGACCGGGCCCCGTCGTGGTGGACGACTGTGATCCCGAGCTTCCGCAATGCGGTCGAGAGGCCCTTCGGGTCGTACGCGATGACGACGAGGTCCGGCCGGTATGCGGCGATCGCCTCGACGTTCGGGATGAAGCCCGAGAGCTTCGTCCTGGGCGCCGCCTTCGGGTGGTCGGAGCGGTCGTCCACGGCGATCACCTGCGGCCCCGCGCCGATCGCGAAGAGCGACTCGGTCGCGGTGGGCGAGAGCGAGACGATGCGACGCGGCTTCTTCGCGACGGTGACCGCACCGGCCGGGGTCGTGATCGTGACCGGGAACTGGGCAGGGTCGGCGTCGCGACCACCCGTGGCGGTCTGGACGAGCACTGCGAGCGACGCCACCACGAAGACGGCGACGAGAGTTGGCGAGCGAAGCACCTGAATCCTCCTTCCGCGAGGGGTTCGGCTATGGGGAGCGCGACAGGTCTTCTGACTCGGGGCTCCCTCCTCCGCCGCCTTCCCGGCCGTGGCCAGTGGCTTCGTGGCGGGGGAGCGTCTCCCCTCACAGCGGCGGGACCGTCCCGGACTCGCACCGGGTTCCCTCACCGCGCTCCTGGTTCGGTGGCCGAGCCTATCATCGGACGGTGTCCGACACCGCCCCACGCAACGATGCGGGCCTGCGCCTCGGTCCCGGGCACGGGCGCCTCGTCCGCCTCTGGCTCCCCGTCGTCCTCTGGGCTGCGCTCATCTTCGCGTTCTCCTCGGTGCCCGACCTCGGCACCGGGCTCGGCGGCTGGGACCTCGCCCTGCGGAAGGTCGCCCACGCGGCCGAG
>JBOHBB010000075.1:0-3356 GCA_050698135.1 Gaiellaceae bacterium | reverse complement strand
CTGCTGAGACGCTCGAGGTGGCGGGCTTCCCCGACGACACGCTCGTGCGTGCTGCCCTCGAGGAGCTCGCATCCCAGGCCAGAGTCGCGCCCGGCTGGCGCGTCCGGATCGAGAAGCGGATCCCGGTCGCCGCCGGGCTCGGCGGGGGGAGCTCCGACGCTGCCGCGGCGCTCTCTCTGGCCAACGCCACGCTCCCGCGGCCGCTCGCGCCGGACGAGCTGCACCTCGTCGCAGCCCGGATCGGCGCCGACGTGCCGTTCTTCCTCCGCGACAAGGCGCAGCTCGGCTCGGGGGACGGAACGGAGCTCGCCCCGGTCGAGCTTCCCCGGGACTTCGTGGTGCTGCTCGCGCTCGCGGAGCGTGCGACGAAGGCCTCGACCGCGGACGTCTATCGCGCCTTCGACGATCGTGAGGGCGCGACGGGGTTCGAGGAGCGGCGGGACGCGCTCACCAGGGCGCTCGCCCGCGTCGAGCACGCACGCGACCTCTCGTCGCTGCCGCCCAACGACCTCGCCACCTCGCCGCTCTCCGTCGAGCTCGAGCGCCTCGGCGCCTTCCGCGCGGACGTCAGCGGCGCGGGGCCTGTCGTCTACGGCCTCTTCGAACGGCCGGACGAGGCGGAGAACGCGGAACGAATGCTGCAGGTCCCTGCCCGCACGTGGGTCACCCGCCCGCTCGCCCCCGGGTGAGGCTGGCAAGATGACCGGGCTCTGGGGCGTGGCCAAGTGGTAAGGCAACGGGTTTTGGTCCCGTGATCCCAGGTTCGAATCCTGGCGCCCCAGCCACGATGCCCGCCGGACGGCTTCCGACGCTGGGCGCGGTCGTGATGGCGGCCGGCCTCGGCACGCGCATGCACTCGGCCGTCCCGAAGCACCTCCATCCGCTGCTCGGGCGGCGCATGGTGGACTGGGTCCTCGCGACCGCCCGTGAGCTCGACGCCGATCCGGTAGTGGTCGTGGCGGGGCGTTCGACCGCCGACGCGTTCGACGGCCTGACCGTCGCCGTGCAGGAGGAGCCGCTCGGCACCGGAGACGCGGTGCGCAGCGCCCGAGGCTCGCTCGAAGGACGAGCCGACCACGTGCTCGTCCTCTCGGGCGACACGCCGCTTCTCACGCCGAAGCTGCTCCGAGAGCTCGTCGACGCGCATCTCCGGGAGGAAGCGAGCGCGACCGTTCTCTCGTTCGAGCCGGATCAGCCGGGGAGCTACGGGAGGGTGATCCGGGACGCCAACGGAGGGCTCCAGGCGATCGTCGAGGCCCGTGACGCGACGCCGGAGCAGCTCGAGGTACGCGAGGTCAACTCGTCGATCTACGTGTTCGTCGCCGATACGCTGTGGCGCGTCCTCGAGCGGCTCACGCCGCAGAACGCGCAGGGCGAGCTGTACCTGACGGACTCGGTCGCGTTGATCGTGGAGGATGGGGGGCGGGTCGCGGTGCACAAGGGAGGAGATCCTGTGGAGACGGAGGGCGTGAACACGCGGGCGGAGCTGGCGGCAGCCGGCGCGGTGCTCCGCGACCGGGTCAACGAAGGCCACATGCTCGCCGGCGTGACGATCGTCGACCCGCGGGCGACGTGGATCGACGTCGAGGCGGTGCTCGAACCGGACGCCGTCATCCATCCGTTCACGGTCATCCGTGGCGCGTCCCATGTAGCCGGCGGCGCCGAGGTCGGCCCGCACGCCGTCCTCGTCGACGCCGTCGTCGGAGCCGGCGCCCTCGTGGGGCCGTTCTGTTACCTTCGGCCCGGCACGGTGCTCGAGGCGGGAGCGAAGGCAGGGACGTTCGTCGAGATCAAGAACTCGCGCATCGGCGAGCGGACGAAGGTGCCGCACCTCTCCTACCTCGGCGACGCCGACGTGGGCGAGGACACGAACATCGCTGCCGGGAACATCACGGTGAATCTCGAGCATCAGACGAAGACCAAGCACCGGACGACGATCGGGCGCAACGTCAGGACCGGGGTCGACAATGCCTTCGTCGCCCCCGTCGAGATCGGCGACGACGCATGGATTGCAGCTGGCTCCGTGATCACAGAGGATGTACCTCCCGGCGCGCTGGCGATCGCGCGCGCGAAGCAGGTGAACAAGGAAGGACGCGGTGGAGAGCGGAACGATTGAGCAGGCCCTGCCCGGGCTCGACGCGGACGTGCCGCAGGTCGAGATGAGGGCCGGTCATGCAATCCCCCTGACGCCGCAGAAGCGGCTGATGGTCTTCTCGGGCCGTTCGCATCCCGAGCTGGCCGCGAAGATCGCCGAGCAGCTCAACGTCGAGCTCGGGGAGGTCGAGTTGACGACCTTCGCGAACGGCGAGACGTACTGCCGCTACGACGAGTCGATTCGCGGAGCCGATGTCTTCATCCTGCAGACGGGGTGCGAGCCGGTCGATCGCAACCTCATGGAGCTGTTCTTCATGATCCAGGGAGCGAGGCTCGCCTCGGCAAAGCGGATCACCGCGGTCATGCCGCTCTTCCCGTACGCGCGCCAGGACCGGAAGGCGAAACCGCGGGAGCCGATCTCGGCCCGGCTCGTCGCCGACATCCTCCAGCTCGCGGGTGCGGACCGCGTGCTGACGATGGACCTCCACGCAGGCCAGATCCAGGGCTTCTTCACCATCCCGGTCGACCACATGACGGCGCTGCCGCTCTTCGCCCGGCACTTCCGCGATCTTGGGCTCACGGGCCCCGGCGTCGTCTCGGTCTCTCCGGATGCCGGTCGAGCCCGGCTCGCGGTCCGCTTCGCGGAGATGATCGACGCCGACTTCGCGATCATGCACAAGACGCGGCCGGCGCACGACGAGGTCTCCGTAACCGAGATCGCAGGCCGCGTCCGCGACAAGGTGGCGATCGTCGGCGACGACGTGATCATGACCGGAGGCACCCTGCTCGCGAACGTCGCAGCGCTGAAGGAGCACGGGGTCAAGGACGTCTGGGTCTTCGCCACGCACGGGCTCTTCTGCAACGGCGCCCTGCACCGGTTCGCGGACAGCGACATCACGGGGATCCTCGTGACCGACACGGTGCCGATCGATCCGCGTGAGCGGCCCGACAACCTCACGGTGCTCACCGTCTCGGGCCTCCTCGCGGAGACGATCATGAACGTCTTCGCCGACGACTCCGTCTCGGCGATCTTCGGCGGCGAGAACCAGCTCTTCTGAGCGAACTGGCTTAGCGAAGCCATTTCCGGAGGTTCGGTACCCGAACTTGGTACCCACGAGCAGGTCTAGGGACGGTGCGGAGGTGGCGGTCCGAGTCGGAGCAGCGCGTTCGTGGCGGCCGAGAGCGCGCTCGTTCTCTAACCCATTGTTTGCACCACTGTCCGGGCCGATCGCGGTGGGTGCGAAGCGAGGTGTGTGCCCGAC
>JBOHBB010000074.1:0-6731 GCA_050698135.1 Gaiellaceae bacterium | reverse complement strand
GCGCGAGCACGAGCCTCGCTGGCCGAAGCGGGCTACGAGCGTGTCGAGGTGCGCGTCGGGGACGGGTCGCTCGGTGTCCCCGAGCGCGCGCCCTTCGACGCGATCGCCGTCGCCGCGGCCGCGCCGGGGATCCCGCCGGCGCTCTACGAGCAGCTCTCGGACGGCGGGAGGCTCGTGCTCCCGCGCGGCTCGCGCTGGGGCCAGGAGCTCGTGCTCGTCTCGAAGACACCGGACGGGCCCGTCGAGCGCGCGTCGGTGCCATGTCGGTTCGTGCCCCTCGTCGGCGCCGAGGGGTTCGGGCGTGGCTGACCCGATCGGGGGACGCAGCGACCGGGCGCCCGGCTACCCTGCGACGGCTGTGGACTCCTCGGCTGCGGAGGTCGGGTTCTCGCGCGCACGCGTGGGTGCAGCGCTGCGTCGGCGCCGCAACTGGGAGCAGCTCGTCAAGTTCTGCATCGTCGGCGCGACGGGATATGTCGTCAATCTCGCGGTCTTTGCGCTCGCCTTCCACGCGCTCGGGCTGCACTACCTCGTCGCCGCGGTGTGCTCGTTCCTCGTCGCCGTGACGAACAACAACTCGTGGAACCGGCTCTGGACGTTCCGTGCCCAGCGGGGCCATGTCGCGTACCAGGGGATGCGGTTCTTCGTCGTCTCGACCCTCGCCCTCGGGGCGAACCTCCTCGTCCTCTACCTGCTCGTGACGGCGGGGGTCGACGAGGTGCTTGCCCAGGCGATCGCCATCGTCCTGGTTACGCCGGTGAACTTCGTCGGCAATAAGCTCTGGTCGTTCGGGCCGAGACGCTAGCTCACCTCCTCCGACTCACCGTTTCGGTCGCCGTCGCGGCTGGCGCTCTTGCGTTCCCTGGACCTCTGGGCGCGGCGCCGGCGCAGCTCCCGCAGGTCGCGGGGGCCGAGCCCGCGCGCCTGGACGAGGCCGACGTGGAGCGGATCGCGCTCGCCCACCCGAAGGTCGCATCGTGGCTCGACCGCTATCCGCCGGAACCCACGACGTCGTCGACGTTTCGCGAGGAGTCGCGGACCTGGGTCGTCAAGGCGTGGTCGGGGGCGGCCGGCCAGGTCGCGCAGGTCGTCGTCGAGGACACGACCGGACGGGTCGCGGAGGCGTGGACCGGGCCGCAGGTCGCCTGGAAGATGGCGCGCGGCAACGACGGCAGCTTCGGGGGGAAGACGCTCCTGAACCCGTTCGTCTGGCTCGGCTTCTGCCTCGTCTTCCTGCTCGGCCTCGGCGATCTCCGGCGTCCGTTCTCGCTCCGCAACGTCGACCTGCTCGCGCTCCTCGGCTTCTCCGTCTCGCTCGCCTTCTTCGGCCGGGGGGAGATCTTCTGGAGCGTCCCGCTCGTGTACCCCGTCCTCGGCTACCTCCTCGCGCGCGGCCTGTGGGTGGGCATGCGCGGCCGCGCGGCGGCTCTCCGGCCCGTGTGGCCGACGTGGGCCCTCGCGGTCGCGGCCGTGTTCCTGCTCGGCTTCCGCGTCGGCCTCAACGTCGAAGGGCCGACCGGCGTCATCGACGTCGGTCTCGCCGGCGTCGCGGGCGCGAGCCGCATCCTCGACGGCGAGGCACCGTACGGGCACATGCCGAGGGGGGGCGACCTTGAGCCGTGCGGGCCGGCCGACGCCGACGGGTTCGTCCGGGACCACATCCAGACGAACGGGCGCTGCGAGGCGGCGATCGAGCGCGGTGACACGTACGGCCCCGTGGCGTACGCGGCCTACGTCCCGGCGACGCTCGTCTTCGGCTGGAGCGGGACGTGGGACACGCTCCCGGCCGCGCACGCCACGTCGATCGCGTTCGACCTGCTCACCGTCCTCGGCCTCGTCCTCGTTGGCCTGCGGTTCGGCGGCGCGCAGCTTGCCGCGATCCTCGCGTTCGCATGGGCTTCGTACCCGTTCACCGCGTACGCCCTGAACGCGAACACGAACGACACGATCATGCCGGCGTTCCTCGTCCTCGGCTTCTGGCTCACGTCCTCGGCCTGGGCGCGCGGGACCGCCGTCGCGCTCGCGGGGTGGGCGAAGTTCGGAGCGCTCCTCGTGGCGCCGCTGTGGGCGAGCTACCCGGCGATCGAGCTGCGTCGGGTCGTACGCTTCGCGCTGGCCTTCGCCGGCGCTACGGCCGTCGCCTTCGGCGCGCTCCTCCTCGAGCCTGGGCTCCGGGATGCGGTCAGAACCTTCGTCGAACGGACGCTCGGCTACCAGCTCGGGCGGGACTCACCCTTCTCGATCTGGGGCTGGGGCCAGTACCACGCGCAGGGGCTTCCCGACCTCGGGTTCGCGCAGCCCGTGCTCGGTGGGCTCGCGATCGCTCTCGCCGTGCTCGTCGCCTTCGTCCCACGGCGGAAGGGCCCCGTCGAGCTCGCGGCGCTCACCGCCGCGGTCCTCCTTGCCTTCCAGCTCGCCCTCACCCACTGGTTCTACCTCTACCTGCCGTGGGTGTTCCCGTTTGTCGTCCTCTGGCTGCTCCTGCCTGGGCCGGCCGCCTACGGGAACGGGATTCGCAGCGCGGTGATCGACGATGAGCGCCCGGTCTCGGTGTCGCAGTCGATCACGGCGCCTTCGATCCGCACGCCTCCCTGAGCCGTCGTGAAGCGCACGGGCAGCCCCGTGCGCATGCGCCGGATCGCGAGCTCGGACTCGACCCCGATCACGGAGTCGTGCGGGCCGGTCATGCCCGCATCGGTGATGAACGCCGTCCCCTGCGGGAGCACGTGCGCATCGGATGTCTGGACGTGGGTATGTGTCCCTATGACGGCGGTCACCCGCCCGTCGAGCCAGCGTGCGAGCGCGATCTTCTCGCTCGTGGCCTCGGCGTGGACGTCGACGAGGACGAGCGAGGTCTCGCTGCTCGCCGCCCGGACGAGCTCGTCGATCACCTCGAACATCGCGGTCGCCGGATGGAGGAACAGGGAGCCGAGCACGTTGACGACGGCGAGGCGGGCGCCGTTCGCCGTCGGGACGACGGTCAGGCCCCGACCGGGCGCGGAGCGGGAGACGTTCGCGGGGCGGACGACCCGGTCCGAGCCCTCGAGGTACTCGCCGATCTCCGTACGGCGGAAGGCGTGGTTCCCGAGCGTGACGGCGTCCGCCCCGGCCGCGAGGAGCCGGCCGGCGAGGCGGGGCGTGATCCCGACGCCGTCGGCGACGTTCTCGCCGTTCACGACGCAGGCGTCGATCTCGAGCTCCTCGCGCAGGGCCGGCAGGCGAGCCTCGAGCGCCTCCCGCCCAGGGGCTCCGACGACGTCCGCGATGAAGAGGATGCGCAGGGGCGGGCTCTCGCGGAGTCGCGCCTAGCGGACGCCGAGGCTGGCGGAGGGGTAGACCTGGATCGACACGTTGTTGCCCCGGTCGGTCGCGAACCGCGCGAGGGCCTGCCGCTCGTACCGGGCGATGTCGGCGACCCTGCCGAGCTTGGAGGACCCGGCGGCGACGTTCGCGCCGACGCTCAGCGCGCGGTCCGGGCTCACGTTCTCGAGCGCGACGACTAGCGACGGCGCCGCGGTCGGCCGAAGCTCGATCTCCGCCCCGACGACACGGCCCGAGACCACCTGGTCGCGAATCGCGACGATCGTGCCGTCGACCGGGGAGTAGACGTCGGTTCCCGCGACCGCCCCGGCGTCGAGGGTTCGCAGCGCTCCGCTCTCGAGCTGGTACCAGGCACGTCCGCGGCGCGAGGAACCGGTGATCCGGTGCCAGAGGCGCGCGAGCAGCCCCTCGTTCGCCTGCGGCCCCACGGGCTGGAGCACGAGCGCTTCCTCGTCGGAGCCGTGAAAGCCCACCGCGGTCAGGCCTCCCTGCGCGATCGGCGACTGCACGCGCAGGTTGCCGACCGTCGTAAGCACCTGCGTGTCCGGCGGTGCCGCATTGACGGGCGGCGGCGCGACCCGCTCGACCGACGGCGTGCTGTTCGCACTCGAGTCGCCGAACGCGGTGAGCGCGAGTGTCGCGATCGCGAGCGCGCCGACGAGCACGGTGAGCGCGACCCAACGCGCCCGCGCCTGCGCGCGGCGGCGACGCGCCCTCAGGCGAGCTGCGTGTCGTGATCTTGGCGTCGTCGTCGCGGTCATCGTGGGACCGTAGCAAGCTGGTCAGCCGCGCGAACCGTGCCCGCGAGGGGCCGCGCTACGATCCGGCGATGGCCGGCCCAGGCCCGACGATCCAGATCCCGCGCTGGATCCAACTCGTCGGCCTGCCCGTGCTCCTCGTGCTCGCCTTCCTCCTCGCGAGGACGCTCGGCCACGTCCTCTTCCTCTTCCTGACGGCCTCGGTGATCGCGTTCACGCTGAACCCGCTCGTCCGCGACCTGACGCGCATCAGGCTCCCTCGCAGCATCGCGGTGCTCATCGTGTACTCGGTCTTCGTCACGGCGGTCGTCGCGCTCTTCGTGGCGATTGGGCTCGTCGCCTTCGACCAGGCGCGAAACGCAGCCGAGCGCACCGACGAGTACGTCACCGAGGAGACGGCGACGGGTCAGACCGCAGCCGAGGACGACATCGACTCGCTGCAGGCGTGGCTCGACGACCACGGCCTCGAGGGCATCCAGATCCGCGAGCGTTTCGACGAGAGCATCGACTCGCTCAGCGCAGGCGAGATCTCCGGGTACGCGCAGGACGCGATCGAGTTCGTTCAGGGGGCCGCGATCTCCGTCGTGCTGCTCCTCTTCTCGCTGATCCTCATCGTCGTCATCTCGATCTACATGCTCCTCGACATGCAGCGACTCGAGCGCTCGATCGACGCGCGATTCCCGCCGCACGGTGGTCCCCCGCTGACGCAGCAGATCGAGAGCGCGCTCTGGGGATACGTGAAAGGGCAGGCGATCCTCTCGACCGTCATCGGCACGAGCGCGGGGGTCGGGATGTGGATCCTCGGCAAGACGGGCCTCGTCGAGGGCGCCGACGAGTACGCGCTCTTGTTCGGGCTGTGGACGGCCTTCATCGAGGTGATCCCCTACATCGGCCCGTGGCTCTCGGCGGTGCCGCCCGCAATCTACGCCCTCGTCGTCGACCCGATCGGAGTCGTCTGGGTCGCGCTCCTCTTCCTCTTCATCTACCAGGTCGAGGGGCACATCGTCGTCCCGAACGTGATGGCGAGCGCGCTCCGCCTCCACCCGCTGCTCGTGATTTTCGGCCTCCTCGCGGGCGGCGAGCTGTACGGGATCGCGGGTGTCCTCGTCGCGCTGCCCACGATGGCCGGCCTTCGGGCGATCTGGGAGTTCTTCCGCACACGGGTGCGCCTCGAGCGCTGGGACGAGGGCACCCCGGAGGTTCCGGGCGACGTCGACCTCGAGCCACCGAAGGTCGAGCCGCCGAGGGCGGCCAGCGGCTCGGGCTAGGCTCTCGGCCTGTGTGGGACGAGATCGCCGACGAGGCCGTGGCCGAAAGCCCGCTCTGGGCTTCGGCGCTCCTGCCTCGAGAGGGCCAGCGACGTGAGGCGGTCTTCTCCGCTCTCGGCCCGTCCGGCCACGCGGTCGGGCTCGAGACGATCTACGAGGGCTATCTCGTCCACTACGGCCGGGCGAGGCTCTTTTCGCCGCCGGACGCCGACGCCGCCCTCCTCCTCGGCGACTACCTCTATGCGCACGGGCTCGTCCGGGTCGCGCACAGCGGAGACGTCGATGCCGTCGCGGATCTCGCCGAGCTGATCTCACTCTGCACCCAGGCGCGCGCCGACCGACGGGACGGCGACGGGGCGGCGTGGGCCGCCACGGCCGCGCTGCTCGGCGGAGGCGCCCTCGACGCCGCCCGGACCGAGCTCCGCCTGCGCGGCGACTCAGGGGTGCTCGAACGTCTCGCCCGGGATGCCGTCGGCGATGCGGCGGTCGACGCGGCGCTCGCGGCGCATGCCCGGCTCGTCGGCTAGAGTCGCACTCCGATGGGCGCGCTCGCACCGTTCCTGGCCAACGCGGCCGAAGAGGGCAGGAACGTGATCCTCTCGATGCTCGTCGTGGGGCTCGTCTTCATCGCGGTCGCCCTGCTCGGCGATCTGTACGAGTGGGCGAGGCACCGCCGCCACCGCGCCTGAGCTGTACCACGCCGTGCTCTGGACTGCTCGCGCCGAGTGGCACATGATGGCGGTCGCGTGTCGCGGCCCGAGCTTCCCACCGGCACCGTCACCTTCCTCTTTAGCTAGTTCTCTCGTGAACCCAGGACAGGCAGCTTGCTAGGTCAGCCGCTGCGGGCTGGCTGTGCGCTGCGACCCGACGCTAGTCGGGCCTGTTCGCGAGGCTCGTGGTCACCTTCGCCACGTCCTCGATTCCGGGCGTTCCCTCAGTGAGGTAACGAACCAGCCACCGCCTTGCCGCTCGCTCGTACTTCGGTGATCCGCGCTCCGCAAACAGGTGGACGAGCTGCAAGGCGTCCTGGAGGGAGTCGAGGGAAGTGTTCGACCGTTTCGCGGCCGAGCAGATCGGCCCGTACTCGCAGCAGGCGGGCATTACTGAGCCGCCTGAGATGGTCTACCGGGAACTGCACAACCATCTGCCTCACAGCTAGCCACGAGCAGGGTCAGGCTCAACCCCTCGAAAGGAGGGCACATGCCCAAGGTCTCGCGTACGAGCGCGTCCCAGGTGAACGATTACGGCCCCATCACGGAAGCCCGTGAGGACCTCGAGGGCACTGCGGTTCAGTTTCTAACCGCGAATCAGGACCTCGATGCGACTCCGCTCATGAAGGGTTTGCCCGACGACCGCCTGCTCGTCACCGCACTGGGGCTACGTC
>JBOHBB010000073.1:0-9068 GCA_050698135.1 Gaiellaceae bacterium | reverse complement strand
CCTCGCTCAGGTAGGCGCGCTCGCCGCGCCTCGGCGGGCGGGCGAAGGTGCAGTAGCCGCAGACGTCGCGGCAGAGCGTGGTCAGGGGGACGAAGACCTTCGGCGAGTACGTGACGAGCGGTCCGGGGCGCAGCTGCCGGGCCTCCGCGAGGAGATCTTCGAGCGGCACGGCGAGGAGGTCCCGCACGCGACGAGCATACGCGCGGGAAAGCCGGTCACAGTCAACCGTGTCGACCGCCCGTGATCTCATTCGTCTCCCAGAGGAGCGACGAAGGAGGCGAGATGCGATTCCTGTTCCTCATCCACGACGACGCCGAGGCGGTGGCCGGAATGACCTCGGACGAGCGGCGCGCGATCGTCGACCAGCACCTCGCGTACGGGTCGACGCTGCGCGAGCGCGGCGCGTACGTGCTCGGGGAGGCGCTCGCGGGCACGGAGACGGCGGCCGTCGTGCGCCCGGGCGAGCGACCGCTCGTCACCGACGGCCCGTTCGCGGAGACGAAGGAGGCGGTCGGCGGCTTCTACATCGTCGAGTGTGAGAGCAGGAACGAGGCGATCGAGCTCGCCGGCCTCGTTCCAAAGAGTCCCGGCGTCGCCGTCGAGGTGCTCGCGATCGCCGAGGTCTGACGACAGCGGGGTGACCGCGAACCCGAGCTTCAGCGTCCGCAGACCTGCTCCTCGTACGCCGTGTCGCGCGCTGTGTGCTCGAGGACGTCGGGATGCGTTCGGTTGAAGACAGCCAGGTCCTCGGGCGTGCCTTCGAGATAGATGCCCCGGATGTCGTAGCCGTACCGCTCGATGACGTCGCTCCAGCGGGTGCGGAACCACTCGGTCTCGGCCTCGACGTCGGCAGCGATCTCGGGGGGAGCCGTCCGGTCGAGGCCGTCGAGAGCCTCCGGGAACCTGTCGCCGGTGACCAATGTGCGCAAAACGTCAGGGTCGAACCGCGAGAAAGCGACCTCGTCGAACTCGCCGTTGAGCGCGCCCAGTGCCGAGCAGTAGCCCTTCGACGACGCGCCGGCCTCGAAGACGACGTCGGCGGGGGGTGGCGAAGGAGCCGTCCCGCATCTCTCCTCGAATGCGTACTGGACTGCCTGGGCCTGCTCCATCTCGGGCGACGGCTGGTCCAAGACGGCCTTCTCTGCGGCCGTAGCCTCGCGCTCGATGCGCTTCAGGTCGAACCCGTACATCTCGAGGAGCGGGTCATGCGGGTTCGGATGGCGCTCACCTTGACCTCGACCGCGGCGCGGATCTCCGCTGGGGCCTCGCGAAGCAAGGTCTCCTCGACGATCACGTGCTCGTTCCACCATCCCCGCAGAGCGGCCGGGTCGGACTGATCGTACGCCTCACCGTTGTCGAGCTCGTACACCTTCCACGCCCGGTACGTGGCGCAGTACGCGCTGTCCGAGCCGGGCACCGGGGTGAAGGCAGCCTCGTCGCCCTTGCCGCTACAGCCGGCGAGGATCGCCAAGGCCACCGTCACCGGGCCGCACCACGTCCCGAGTCGTCCGAAGCTCATCCCGTCGCCCCGCGCCCTACCGCACCTGCGTGAAGCGGTGAGAGAGAACCGTCGCTCGTGCGCTACAGGACGCGGACTCTCGCTTGCGGACGAACGTCACGGTCGTCCCGGACTTCTTCCAGGCGTACGTGCCTGCTCCGATGCAACCGCTTCCACGCTCGCGGTCGAACGTGATCGTCGTGGCGGTCGACGAGTACCTGCCCCGAGCGACGGGCTGCCCGTTCACCGCGACCGTGTACGTGCCTCCCTTGGCCAGAATCAAGGCCCACTTCCCCTTGAGCTGGGCAGGGCTCTTGATCGTCGTCGCGTACGTGCCGGACAGCCCGCCGGCCGCGAGTGCGACCGACGACATTGCGAGTACCGCGACGGCGACGACGGCCAGTGCGCGTGATCGGCTCGACTGCATCGACTCCTCCTTCGGTTGACGTGCACCGAGGCTAGGAGGACGACGCCCGCGCCACATCGACGCCAGTACCGGAGATCTCTCGGTGCTGGTACCGAGATCGCCCTAGGCGACGGATGCGCGCAGGTACGTGACGACGGCGAGGACGCGTCGATGCGTGTCGCCGTCCTGCGGCAGGTCGAGCTTCCCGAGGATCGAACGAACGTGCGTCTCGACCGTCTTCTCCGTGAGCCACAGCTCCTTCGCGATGCCGGCGTTCGTGCGCCCCTCCGCGACGAGCCCGAGCACCTCGCGCTCCCGCGGCGTGAGCTCGGAGAGCGCGTCCCCTTCGCGGGGCGGCGCGAGGAGCTGCTTCACGACCTCGGGATCGAGCGCCGATCCGCCGGCCGCGACCCGGTCGGCGGCCTCGAGGAAGTCGCCGACGTCGAGGACGCGGTCCTTCAGCAGGTAGCCGAAGCCGCCGTCCGAGCTCACGAGCTCGACCGCATAGCGACTCTCGACGTGCTGCGAGAGTACGAGGACGGCGGTCCTCGGATGCGCTCGGCGGATCTCGACCGCGGCGCGCATGCCCTCGTCCTCGTACGTGGGCGGCATGCGCACGTCGACGACGGCGAGGTCGGGGTCGTGCTCGGCGACGACCGCGAGGAGCGCCTCGGCGTCGCCGACCCGGGCGACCACCGTGTGCCCGGCGTCCTCGAGGAGGCCGGCAAGGCCCTCGCGGAGAAGGACCGTGTCCTCGGCGATCACGATCCGCATGGGATCGCCACCTCGACGCGCGTCCCGCTTCCTCGCGGGCTCACGATCTCCAACGTCCCTCCATGCGCTGCGACGCGGTCTCGCAAGCCGGCGAGGCCGGAGCCGCGCCTGACGACCGCGCCGCCCACTCCGTCGTCGGCGACGGTCACGTGCAGCGTGCCGTTGTCCTGCACTGCTCGAACCGTCACCTTCGACGGCGACCCGTGCTTGACGGCGTTCGTGAGCGCCTCGCATGCCACGAAGTACGCCGCTGCCTCGACGCTCGCCGGCGCGCGCTCGCCGCTCGCGTCGACGTCGACGGAACCGGAGAGGTCCTTGCGAGGTCGCGGAGGGCTGCGGCAAGGCCGTCGTCGAGCCGGGCCGGCCGAACTCCGGCCGCTATCTGGCGGAGGTCGGCGATCGCCTCACCCACCTCGGCGACGATCCGGTCGAGCGCGGGCGAAAGAATCAGGGCGGCGTCGGGCGGCAGGCTCAGCTGGAGCCGCCTGACCTGCACCCCGAGCGAGACGAGGCGCTGCTGCGCGCCGTCGTGCAGGTCGCGCTCGAGCCGGCGGCGTTCCTCGTAGCCCGCTTCGACGATGCGCGCACGCGAGGCCTGGACCTCGGCGAGCTGAAAACGGACCTCGACCCGCAGCCGGGCCATCTCGATCGAGAGAGCGGCGGCGCCGAGAATGCCGTCGAAGAGATCGCGTCGCTCGACCAGCGCCGGATCGTGGAGCAGGACGGCCGTGCGCGTGTCGTCGCGCTGGATCTCGCGACGAGCTCGCTCGTCGTGCGGGAGCTCGTCCAGCCCGTCTCCGGTCGTGTCGGCGTACGCGCCTGTCTCGGGGATCCAGAAGAAGATCTCCGCGAGCGGATCCTGCAACGCGTCGGCGAGCACGACGCCGATCTCCTCGGGTGCTCGGGCGCCGTCCCGGACCTCGTCCTCGAAGGCCCGAACGCGTCGCACACCCTCGTACCGAGCCCGACGGTACCGGCGGTCGACGAGATCCTGGATCCGCGCGCGCAAGGGGCGGAACGCGAGCGCCACGACGAGCGTCGCCAGCGCCACGACCCACGCGGAGTCCCCACCGACGACCACGCCCAGCCCGATCGTGATCGCCGCGTAGACGGCGAGGAGCAGGAGCGTCAACGTCACGTAGACGAGCGTGCGATTGACGAGGCGCTCGATCGCATACAGCCGGTACCGCACGACCGCGATCCCGATCGCCGCGACGAATGCGAACTGGGCGACGAGAAGGAGCGCGAACGTCTTCGCGCCGCCGCCGCCGAACCAGGTGCTCATCACGATGTCGAGCGGGAGAACGAGGGGGATCAGCGACGCACCCCACACGAGCCACTTCATCTGCAGGCGCTCGACGCCGAGGGATCGGCGGAAGCGGAGGATGACCGCGAGGGCGCCGGCAAAGAGGCTCGCAAGCACCCCGATAGCGAAGGGGATCCAGATGCCGGCGTCGATGACGAGCTCTCCGACCGCGTTGCCGAGGAGAGGGTTCGGGATGTCCTCGTTCGGCGCCGGGTACGGCTCCGGGTCGAACAGCTTCAGCCCGATCGTGAACGCGAAGCTCACGATCGCCATGCCGACGACCCAGCGCCAGCCGCGCGACAACAGCCGGCCGTCCGGAAAGACGAACGCAACGGCGAGCGGCCAGGCGAACAGGACTGGCGGCACGGTCGCCGCCTCGGTCTGGTACGCCCACGCCGCACCGACGAGCTGCTCGGAGGCGATCTGGATGGCAGGCAGGAGCGCTCCGAGCAAGAGGATCCAGGCGATGCGGTTGCGCGGAAGCTGGAGGGCGATCAGGAGGCCGACGCCGGCAGGGGACAGGATCGCGAGCGCCAGGAACGGATAGATCGCGAGCGGAATCCAGTTCTCCTGCTCGGAGGGAACGACCTCCAGGACCTGCAGCAGGCCGACCGTCAGCGCAGTGAGCGTCGCGAGCGCGACGCCGCAGGCGAGGATTCGAAGACCGCGCATCCGGACATCATTCGCCTCGACGTCCCCCGCCGCAATACGTGCCAGCACCGAGATCTCAGGACCCCCGCCCCGTCTCGTGAGCCGATCTACGCGGACGGAGAGCGGCGCAGCCGCCCGAGGAGCTGCCCGGCCTTCCGGAAGAGGCCGCCGACGCCGTTCGGGATCACGAACATGAGGAGGATGAGGACGACCCCGTAGACGATCGCGGGGCCGCCCGGCTTCTGGGTCTCCTCGACGATCCGGTCCGGCAAGAGGGAGCCGAGGTCCTGTCCCTGCGCCCAGAACGGGATGAAGTAGACGAAGATCGCGCCGAAGACGAGCCCGGACAGCCCGCCGAGTCCGCCGACGACGATCCCGATGAGGAGGAAGATCGAGAGCGCCACCGGGAACGCGTCGGGGTTGACGAACGTGTTCGCGATCGCGAACAGTCCGCCCGCCACGCCCGCGTACGCGGCGCTGATCCCGAACGCGAGCGTCTTGTAGCGTGCGAGGCTCACGCCCGACGAGACCGCGGCCGTCTCGCTGTCCCGCACCGCGCGGAAGGCGCGCCCGGTGCGCCCGCGGAGGATGAGCCAGGCCCCGGCGAATGCGACGAGCGCGATCGTCCACGACATGTAGTAGAGCCAGTCGTTGTACGTAAGCGTGCGCCCGAAGATCTCGACCGGCGTCGTCCCGCCCGTGATCTCGGGCAGGCCGAAGAGATTGATGCCGGAGCTGCCGCCGGTGAACTCCTCGAAGCGCCTCACCGTCGAGGGCATGGCGACGGCGATCGCGAAGGTCGCGAGCGCGAGGTAGAGGCCGGAGAGACGCAGGGCCGGCAGACCGAATGCGAGCCCCGCAAGCCCGGCGACCAGCCCCGCGAGCGGGATCGTCCAGATGTCCTTCATGCCGCCGTCGACCGACCCGCCGAACTGCTCGTTGCCCGCAATGAGGAGCGCGGACGTGTACCCGCCGATCGCCATGAAGGCGCCGTGCCCGAGCGAGATCTGTCCCGTGTATCCGGTCAGGATGTTGAGGCCGAGGAGGGCGATGAGGTAGATGCCGACGTAGGCGTACTGCTGGGCCTTGAAGTCGCTGATGAACGCCGGCAGGACGGCCACGAACGCGATGAACGCCGCGAACGCGACGAACCCGATCACGCGTGTCTGCCGCGGCGTCATGGACCCGCCCCCGGCCCATGACGGTGGAGCGGTGTCGGGAAGTCGCGAAGCGACTTGTCCGCGAAGCGGACCAGGGGAAGGGGTCTGGGGAAACCGGGAGGTTTCCCCAGCATGTCTCCGTCGCCGGAGGACATGGTTTGTCCCGCGACCGCGAGCCGGAGGCGAGCAGTGCTCATACGCGCTTCACCTCCGGTCGTCCGAACAGCCCCGAGGGCTTGACGAGCAGGACGACGAGGATGACGAGGAGCGCCATCGGCAGCCGCAGCTCCTCGCTGAACCAGTCGAAGACGTCGTATTGCGACAGGTAGCTGAGCAGGTTGAGGAGCACGCCGAGGAGGAGCCCACCGACGACCGCTCCCACGGGCGAGTCGATGCCGCCGAGGACGGCGGCCGCGAACGCATAGATGAGGACCGCCTGCATCATGTTCGGGTCGAGGCCGACGGTCGGAGCGGTCAGCATCCCCGCGACGGCGCCGAGCGTCGCGGCCAGCCCCCAGCCGAGCGCGAGCATCCACGTCACGCGCACGCCGACGAGGCGCGCCTCGTGCGGGTTCACTGCAGCTGCGCGGATGGCGAGCCCGACCTTCGTGAACCGGAAGAGCGCCCACAGGAGGAGGACGATCCCGAACGCGACCGCGATCGTGCCGATGTCGTTCCCGGTGACGACGACGCCTCCGATGTCGTAGAGGTCGTTGCCGAACGGGCTCTGGAGCGCCCGCGGCTCCCCGCCCCACTGCCAGAGGACGAACCCGTTGATCGCGATCAGCAGCCCGATCGTCACGATCACGATGCGGAGGACGCTCCCTCCCTCCACCGGCCGGATCACGATCCGGTGCGTCGCGACCCCTCCGGCGAACGAGAGCACGAGCGTCGCGACGAACGCCGGCCAGTATCGCCAGCCGTGGTGCGCTATCAGTGCCCACGCGAGGTACGCCGAGAGCAGGGCCATCTCGCCCTGCGCGAAGTTGATGACCCCGGTCGAGCGGTGGATGATCACGAGCGCGAGCGCGAGGAGCGCATAGACGGCCCCGGACGCGAGGCCCGAGACGACCTGCTGCACGAAGTCGGCGAACGCGGCGGCGAGCATCAGTAGCCCAGGTAGCTCCGCCGGACGGCCTCGTCGTCCTGCATCTCGGCGCTCGTGCCGGTCAGCGCGACACGGCCGACCTCGAGCACGTACGCGCGGGACGAGATGGAGAGCGCGACCCGCGCGTCCTGCTCGACGACGAGCACGGTGAGCCCTTCCCTCTCGTTCAGGTCGCGCACGGTGCGGAAGAACTCGCGCACGATCATCGGCGCCAGCCCGAGCGAGGGCTCGTCGAGGAGGAGGAGCCGCGGCCGGCTCATCAATGCCCGCGCGAGGGCGAGCATCTGCTGCTCGCCGCCCGAGAGCGTCCCGGCGCGCTGCCCCCCGCGCTCGGCGAGCCACGGGAAGTAGCCGGACACACGCTTGATGTCCTCCTTCACCGAGCGGTCGCGCCGGGTGTAGGCGCCGAGACGGAGGTTCTCGTTGACGGTGAGCTCGACGAACGTTCCCCGCCCCTCCGGCACGTGTGCGATGCCCGCCCGCGCCGCGGCCTCGGGCCCGCCTTTCAGGCCCTTGCCGTCGAGGTCGATCGCCCCGCTCCGCGAGACGGTGCCCGAGATCGCGCGCAGCGTCGTCGTCTTCCCCGCGCCGTTCGCGCCGAGGACGGCGACGACCTCGCCCTCCCCGACCGTGAGCGACACGTCGTGCAGCGCCTGCACCGGCCCGTACCGCGCCTGCACGCGGTCGAGCTCCAGCAGCGTCCTCACGCGGACGGCTCCTCGTCGTCCGACGCAGCCTCCCGCTCGACGGCTCTCGGCTCCTCGGGGTCGGCGATGAGCTCGGTCTCCGGCTCGCGCTCGAGCTCCTCCTCCTCGCTGCCCAGGTAGGCCTCGATCACCGCAGGGTCGGCCTGCACCTCGGCGGGCGTACCGTGCGCGATCTTCCGGCCGAAGCTCATGACGGTCACGTGGTCGGAGACGTTCATCACGAGGTTCATGTGGTGCTCGACGACGAGGATCGTGAGGTCGAACTCGTCGCGGAGGTGGCGGATGAACACGCCGAGGTCAGCGACCTCCTGGTGGTTCAGGCCTCCGGCCGGCTCGTCGAGCAGGAGCAGGCGCGGCTTCGCGACGAGCGCGCGGGCGAGCTCCACGCGCTTCTGCGTGCCGTACGGGAGCGCCGCCGCCGGGAACTGGGCGCGCTCGCGTAGGCCGACGACGTCCAGCACCTCGTACGCCTCTCGCGCGCCTACCTTCCGCCCGCGCCCGTGTGCCCCGATCAGGACGTTCTCGAGCACGGACATCGTCCGGAAGAGCTGGATGTTCTGGAACGTGCGCGCGATGCCCTTACGGACGATCGTGTGCGGTGCCGAGCGGAGAATCGACTTCCCGTCGAGCTCCACGCTCCCCGAGTCCGGCTTGTAGAGCCGCGTGATGACGTTGAACGCGGTCGTCTTGCCCGCGCCGTTCGGCCCGATCAGGCCGGAGATGTGGCCTTCCTCGACATCGAACGACACGCCGTCGAGAGCGACGATTCCGCCGAAGCGCAGGGTGACGTCCCGTACCTCGAGGAGGGCCATCCGCAGGAGACCCTAAACGGGTCGGGAGCACGGTGGCAACGAGGAGGCCGCTGGTTCTAGACGCGGACGCTCAGGCTCGCTACACCGTCGCGGACCGACCAGAGCTGGACGAGGGTCCCGGCGGGTGCGCGAACGGTGACCGTGAGCACGCCGCGTGCGCCGGTCACGTGCGTCCCGCCGAGCCAGCTCCAGCGTCCGTCCCGCAGGACCCTGATCCGGTACGGCTGCGGCCCGGAGCGAGGGCGAATCTGCCCCCAGAGCCTGACAAGACCGCCGTTGCTCGAGGTGCGTACGAACGGGAAGCGGAACGCCGTGTACGCAGGCTTCTTCACGCCGTCGGCGGTGGTCAATCCGCTCTGCCACCCGCCGTCCTCCGTGTCGTCGCGCACGAGGAAGAAGATCAGCATGTCGACGGAACGGGCGAGCTGCACGCGACGCGATGCGTTCGCGATGTGCTGCGCCTGCGTCGTCGGCGAGACGCCGAGGAAGAGATCGGGCGGATTCGTCTGGTACCCGAACTCGGTCAGCCAGATGCGCTTGCGACCTATGTTCTTGTGGACGAGGGCCACGAGGCGCTCGAGGTCCGCCATTGCGATCGTCGTACACGAGCGGCACGCGGGCGCCCACGGCGTCTCGAGCTGTGGCC
>JBOHBB010000072.1:0-4855 GCA_050698135.1 Gaiellaceae bacterium | reverse complement strand
CCTTCTTGTTGCAGTAGTTCATGTAGTTCTGGTCACCACCGCAGCCGTAGAGGCCGAAGCTCGTCGCCGAGCTCGTGGGGCCACCCAGCCACGTGAACATGAAGATGTCCCAGTCGCCCGACGGGAGTACCTGCCCGAAGACGGTGCCCGAGGGGCCGAAGCGGGCCTGGAGGTCGATGCCGACGCTCCTGAGCTGCGCCTGGGCGATCTCGAACGTCTGGGAACGAAGCTGGTTGCCGCTGGTCGTCGTGAAGCGGAACGAAAGCTTCCCGACGTCGGGGCAGCTCCAGATGTCGTCGTTGCCCGCCGACGGCTTGCTCGGGCCGCCGGTGCAGCCCTTGGCCTTCAGCATGCTGATGACCTTGTTCTGGCTGAACGACCACTTCTGCCAGTTCGGCTGGTAGTACTGCTCGAAGGGCTTGAAGATGTGGCTCTGAAGCACGGGCAGGTCCTTCGCCGAGGCGACGAGGCCAGGCGAGACGTACAGGGCCTGCTTGATCTGGTTCCGGTTGATGCCTGTGATGATGGCCTGCCGGACGTACTGCTTCTTCAGCGCCGCGTGGCCCTTCGGACCGAACTGGATGTCCATGTGCTCCCAGAAGTAGCCGGGACCGGACTGCACCTTGAACTTCGACTTGTTCTTCCGGATGTCCACGATCTGGAGCTGCGGCTGCGGCTCCGTCACCTGGATCTCACCCGAGTTGAGCGCCTGGAAGAGCGACGGCGTCGACGGGATGTACCGGAAGACGACCCGGTCGACCTTCGCCTTCGGGCCGGCGGTGAACTGGTTGTTCTTGACGAGCACCATCTGCGTGCCCCTCTGCCAGCTCTGCCACTTGAACGGGCCGCTCGCGACGTCGATCGAGTTGCGCCAGAGGTCGTTGAAGTTCTGCCCGAGCACCTTGTGGGCGGGCATCGGCGACGTGGCGACAAGCGCATCCCATGCCGCGTACGCCTTGCCCTTCTTCCAGGTCACCGTGACCCTCTTGCCGGACGGCTTGACGGTCTGGATGTCCTCCCAGCCTTCGCGCGACGTGATGTCGAAGTTGGGGTTCATGTACGTCCGGTAGGTGGCCAGGAAGTCGGCACCCGTGACCTGCCGGCCGTCGCTCCACTTCGCGGTCTTCTTGTAGCTGAACGTGACCGTGAGCGGATTCGACTTGACGATCTTCGGCGCCGCGTCCACGAGGAACGGCACGAGCTTCGCGTTCTGGTTGTAGACGCTTGCGCTCGCGAGCACCGGGTTCATCGCCAGGGACGTCGTGTACGCGTTGCCCTCGGTGATGTAGAAGTTGAGGGTAACGGGCTCCTGGTCGTGGCCGATGATCACCGTCCCGGCCGACTGCCGCTCCGACTTCGCGGTCGCGGCAGGCCCGACGATAAGGCTCGCGACAAGCGCTACCGCGCCTGTCAGGAGCAACATCGAACGTTTACGCATGTATCCCTCCATCCGAGTTTGCCCTGCAGTTCCCTTGCCATGGCTCGCGCGGACCGGACGGCCCGTTTCCCGACACGCGCGACCGCACCGCGCCGCGCTCAGGACGCCCGAAAGCCCTCTCTTCGCCGTGGTCAAAGTGCAGGATCATACTGTGTGACGTTCCAGTGGCCAATTCGTTAGAAGGGAGTACGCCGTGCCGATTCCTCGGAAAGGCGACCAACGAGCGGACGCCGACTTCGTCGTCGCCACCGACGACGTGGCGCGGCTGGAGGCGGAAGTCGGGCCCCTCGTCGAGCGCGCAGTCGGCGTTCCCTGGTACGAGATCGGCAACGACTCCGACGTCGCCGCACTCGCGCTCTGCCGGCTCCGCCGCTCCCGCTCGGGGCTCCGCGGCGCCACGAGCCACGGAGACGCGGCGGTGCGGGACGCGCTCTCCTCGGTCCAGCCCGAGGCGCTCGTGTGGATCGCGAGCCGCGCGATCTCGTACATGGACGAGAACGGCTTCCCGGAGGCGATCGAGCCGTACGTCTGACATCGAGGCGTCTGACACAAAAGGCCGAAGCGTCGCGTACCCGGTTTCCGGCCCGCTAAACCTCTGAAGGCTTCCGCTTCGCGCCCTCGGGGTGGGTGTCGCGTCCGACTGCGGCGCGAGCGCTGCTCGGGCTGCAGCGGGATCAGCGGTCTCGGCGCCAGAGAACGAGGACGATCGGCACGAAAGCGAAGGCGGCGAGGTACGGCGCGAGCGGGATGTCGCGGCGTCGCTCGCCCTGGACGACGGACGGGCCGGAGCCCACGAGCTGCGGCAGCCGGGTCGCCGCCCCCGCGAGCTCGTCCTCCTCGAACACCTCGCCGTCGATCTCGGCCGCGAGCCGGTCGAGCGCCTCGCGCGCGCCCGGGTCGGGCCGGTACCCGGGCTCCGGCAACTGCCGTCGAAACACCCGCTCGTCGCGGTCCCAGACCTGCACGAACACCGTCTCGATCCCCGGCGGGCGCCGGAAGACGGGGCCGAGGCGCGCCCGCGTCCCGGGGAGGCTCTCGCCGTCGGTGACGACCACGAGCACCCGCCTGCTGATCGTCGGGGAGAAGAACCCCTGCGTGACGACCGCCGAGAGGGCCTCGAGGTTCGTCACGCGGTTCGAGAAGGTGTGCACCGGCGGAGGCCGCTCGACCCCGATCGCCTTCTCGAGCGTAGCCCGGAACACCTCGCCGTCCGCGCTCGGGAACAGGTGCGGGAGCGTGCGATCGGTGAGCGACGCGAGGCCGACGGGCACCGTCGGGAGCCTCGCGTGGAGCGCGGTCGCCACCCCCTTCGCACGGTCCATCCGCGAGGGTGAGCGCGGCGTCGCGCTCGCGAGCATCGACCGCGTGGTGTCGAGGACGACGAGCGCCTCGACATCGGTGCGCACCCGTCGCGTCTCCTCGAGCGAGGCGACCGGCTGCATGGCCGCGAGCCCGAGGCACGCGGCGGCAGCGACGAGCGCTGCCAGCGGGACGAGACGCGCACGGCGCGGCGGCTCGGGGAGGCCGATCGCGCGCCTCCCCCGGCGGGCGCGCATCCGGACGTCGACGAACGCCGCGAGCGGGACGAGCCCGAGGAGGGCGACGAGCCCGGCGAGTGGGCTCAGGAACTCGATGCTCATGTCTGTCGCATGACCGGATTCCGCTCGCGCGGACTCCGGTCGCGGGAAGATCCCTGAAGGCGTCCGCTTCGCGGCCGCGGCGGTCGGTGAGCCACGTCGTGCACGCTAGTACCCGCTGCCGGGGTCGCCGGCGCCCGCCCCGCGGGAGCCCTTCCCGCCTGGCGACGGGTTCGTCCCCCCGCCCGACTCGGCGAGGTCCAGCCCGCGCGAGCTCGCGAGCGCCGTCTCGAGGTTGAACTTCGCCTCGGCGTTCCCGGGGTCGAGCGCGATCGCCTGACGAAAGCGCCCGGCCGCGCTCGTGAGCAGCTTGCCGCGGTTCTCGTAGTCGCTGATCGCGTCGGAGAAGCTGAGGGTGCCGAGCAGGTTCGCGGCTCTCGAGCGGCGTGCAGGGTCGTCGTCACCCTGCACGACGTCGGTGAGCCATGCGGTCGCCTCGTTCCGGCTCGCGATGTAGGCCGGGTCGGAGAGGCCCGGCGTCTCCGGATGGCTGAGACGGACGCCCCGAACGCCACGGCGGAAGAGGATGTCGTCATCCACGGCGAGCAGACGTCGCGCGATGCCCCCTGGCACGGCCTCGCTCGGCTGCCAGAGCGTGCTGTCCGGCGTGCCGCGATAGCGAACGTCGTCGTCCCGGAAAGATGCGCTGGCCCGCGCCACGTCGAGCGCGAGGAGGAGGAACCCTACCCCGACGACGAGGCAGGCGAGCGCGGCCGCTCCCGTCAGCACGTGCCTCCGCGTCATGGCCTCCTCCAGCCTGCGCCCGCGGGGAGCATGAGCCGTCCGGCGAAACGTTCGTGGGCCGCGAGGGCGACGAGGCAGAGACCGCCCGCGAGGAGGAGCAAGAGCGGGCTCTCGCCGCTCAGCGTGACGTCGAGCACCGGCGCCTCTCTGGCGTTCGGCTCGACGGGATCGACGAACGCGTCGTCTCCGAGGATCCGGCCGAAGAAGTTGAGGCCGTCGATCGACGGCGAGAGCGGAACGACGCGCATCGTCGTCGAGGAACGCTCGATGCGGGATAGGGTCTGGCCGAGCGCGGTCAAGTCCGTCGGCGCGGTCTCGAGGTCGCTGACCAGGAGGATCGATGCCGGCGCGACGTCGTCACGAGTGAGCATCTCTTGAGCCAGAGCGACGGCGCTCGAGATCCTGGTTCCCGCCTGGAAGCTCGGCGTCCACGGGTTCGGGGGTAGCTGGCCGCCTCGCAACGTGAAGAAGCGGAGCAGCGGGCGGAGCTCCTTGGCCGGCGTGCGCGGTGGGAGCAGCTCGTAGGCCGCGTCGGAGAAGACGACGAGCCCCATCCGGTTGTCGGCGCGGATCAGCCGCTCGAGGATGCCCCGCACCCGAGCGTAGTCCTGGCCGACGATGCTCAGCGAGACGTCGATGACGACGACTCCGCTCCGCCCACCGGGGGTGAGCGCGCTGTTTCGCGGCTCGAGGCTCCGCGCGGTGAGGAATGCCGCGCCGAGGAGCCCGCAGGCAAGGGCGACGAGGACGGCGCGGACGACCCCGGTCCGCAGCCGCGCCCGGCGCAGTGCGCGCGCGTCGGCGCTCGGGATCGCCCGGGTGCGGTTACGCAGGAACGCCATTCGTCCTCTCCAGGTGGCGCCGGAGCCTGGCGGCCAGCGCGCGCGTCTCGTCGCCCTCGGGCGAGTCCTCCGACCAGGCGAGCGTGCGGGCCGAGAGCGCGAGGTCGTCGTCGCCCCAGCGCTCGACCTCCTCCGCGACGAGCTCGAGCGCCCGCCGCCGGTCCTGGCCGCCGTTGGCCGCCGCCGGCGCCTCG
>JBOHBB010000071.1:0-14037 GCA_050698135.1 Gaiellaceae bacterium | reverse complement strand
GGCGTCGGCAGCGTCCGGGGCGCGCCGGTCCCGGCGTCGGCGTTCCGCGACCACGTCTTCGGGGTCGTCCTCGTCAACGACTGGAGTGCGAGGGACATCCAGGCGTGGGAGTATCAGCCCCTGGGGCCGTTCCTCGGGAAGTCGTTCGCGACCTCGATCTCGGGCTGGGTCACGCCGCTCTGCCTGCTCGAGGAGCGGTTCGTCCCCGGCCCGCCGCAGGAGCCGGAGCCGCTGCCGTACCTGCGGGCGCCGGGGAGCTGGGCACTCGACGTCGAGCTCGAGGTCGAGCTCTCGGGGTCCGTCGTCTCCCGCACGAACTCCCGCGGGCTCTACTGGACGATGCCCCAGCAGCTCGCGCACGCGACGGTGAACGGCGCCTCGGTGCGGACGGGCGACCTCCTCGCCTCGGGGACGATCTCCGGCCCCGGGCCGGGCAGCGAGGGCTCGCTGATCGAGCTGACCTGGAACGGCGCGCGCCCGATCCGACTCGGGGACGCGAGCGCGAGATCGTTCCTCGAGGACGGCGACGAGCTCGTGCTCCGGGGCCGGGCGGGCGAGGTCGAGCTCGGCGAGGTCCGGGGAGCGATCCAGCCGGCGCGCTGCTAGCTCGGGTTTCCCGAAGCCGCCGACCGCGTTCTCCACGATGCGCCCGAACGTCGTGGGGGCGACGATGCGGCGGTGCGCTATCTCCTCGTGCTCAACGACCCCCCGTACGGGAACGAGCGCTCGTACAACGGCTTCCGGCTGGCGCTGTCGCTCGCGAAGCGCGAAGGCGTGGAGCTCAGGGTGTTCCTGATGGGGGACGCGGTGGGCTGCGCCGTCGCAGGGCAGCAGACCCCCGACGGCTACTACAACCTCGAGCGCATGATCAAGGGGCTCGCGAAGAAGCAGGTGCCCGTCGGATGCTGCGGGACCTGCCTGAAGGCGCGCGGGATCACGGACGACCGGATCGCCGAGGGCGCGTTCCACTCCGGGATCGAGGACCTGGCCGACTGGACGCTCTGGGCCGATCAGGTCGTGAGCTTCTAGGCGGGAGGGAAGCCCCCCGCGCGGTACACCTGCCCCTCGAGGCGTCGGCCGAGGAGCTCCTCGAGCCACTCCGCGACGCCGATCAGGGAATCGAGGTCGATCCCGGTCTCGACCCCTTCGCCGTGGAGCAGGTAGACGAGGTCCTCGGTGGCGATGTTGCCGGTCGCCTTCGGCGCGAACGGGCAGCCGCCGAGGCCGCCGACGGAGGCGTCGAGCACGGTCGCTCCGGCCTCGAGTGCGGCGAGGGCGTTCGCATACCCCGTGCTCCGCGTGTCGTGGAAGTGTCCGCCCACCGGGATGCCGAGCTCAGCCGTCTTCGCCGTGAGCGAGTGCACGTGACGGGGCACGGCGACCCCGATCGTGTCCGCGAGGACGATCTGGTCGGGACTGCTCGCGGCCACGCGCTCGGCGAGCTCCAGCACCCGGCTCTCGTCCACCTGTCCCTCGAACGGGCAGCCGAACGCGACGCTGATGGTGACCGTCGCGACGATCCCGTCCTCCTTCGCGCGGGCGACGATCCGTTCCCCGGCCGCGAGCGACTCCTCGACGGAGGCGTTCTGGTTCCGGCGGTTGAACGACTCCGTCGCCCCGAACGCGAACCTGACCTCGTCGAGCCCGCACGCTGCCAGCCGCTCGTAGCCCTGCTCGTTCAGTGCGAGGCCCGCCAGGACCACCCCGTCGACCCGCTCGATCGCCGCGACCACGTCCTCGGCGCCGGCCATCTGCGGCACCCGGCGCGGGTCGACGAAGCTCGCGACCTCGACTGCGCGGATCCCTGCGCGAACGAGGCGGTCGACGAGCTCTGCCCGGACGCCTGGGGCGAGGATGTCCGGCTCGTTCTGGAGGCCGTCTCGCGGCCCGACGTCGAACACCGTCACGCGCGTGTCGGGCACGGGGCCACCTTACCGCCGCCCTTGTAGGCTGAGCGCATGCCCGGGACGATCGTGGTCGGCGTCGACGGCTCCGAGCCCTCGCACGAGGCTCTGCGCTGGGCGATGGGCGAAGCCGAGCTCCGCGACGCGCAGGTCGTCGCCGTGCACGTCTGGACATTCGTTCCCCCCACGCCGATCGGCGAGCCGGGGATGATCCCGATGCCCGCCGGGGACTATGTCGGCCAGATGGAGGCGGAGCGAGGGGCGGCGACGGCCGAGCTGGAGGGCGCGCTCGCCGAGGTCTTCCCCGACGGGACGCCCGACGACGTCGAGGCGAAGCTCGTCGAAGGCGACGCCGGCGAAGGGCTCGTGCAGGAGGCCGTCGGAGCCGACCTCCTCGTCGTCGGCTCGCGCGGACGCTCCGGGATCGCCTCGGTGCTCCTCGGATCCGTGAGCCGGCACGTGGTGAGCCACGCGCCGTGCCCGGTCGTCGTCGTGAAGGCGACGGACTAGCCGAGCCCTGTCGACTTCTCGGCGAGCTCGCGGTCGCGGTCCGTGATCCCGCCGGCCGTGTGCGTCCACCAGCGGAGCGTCACGCGGTTGTAGTGGATCGCGATGTCCGGATGGTGGTTCTCCGCCTCGGCGAGCTCGCCCACCCGGTTCACGAAGGCGAGCGCTCCCACGAAGTCGCCGAACGTGAACGTGCGCTCGAGCGCGTCGTCGACCTCCTCCCAGCCATCCGGATCGGCCACGCGACCAGTATCTACGATCGAGCGCAGGCGATGGCGGTTTCCACGGAGAAGGCTCGCACCCACCCCCTCGCCGAGGCCGAGAAGGACCGCCCTGCCCGAGAGCTCGTCGTCGCCTGGGTCTTCGGCCCGCTCGCGCGGCTTCTCTTTCCGATGCTCGTCCGGCTGCGCGTGCCCCCACCGGGTGTCGTGCTCGTGCACGCCGCGGTCGGCCTCGCGGCTGCCCTGCTGGTCGCCCGGGGCGAGCTTCTGGCCGCGGCCGCGCTGCTCCAGCTGAAGACGCTTCTCGACAACGCAGACGGCCTGCTCGCGCGGGCGTCGGGGCACGTGACCCTCCTCGGCCGCTACCTCGACACGGAGCTCGACCTCCTCGTCAACGTCGCCGTCTTCGCCGCGCTCGCCGCCGTGACCGGACAGCCCTGGCTCGCGCTCGCCGCCTTCTGCACCGTGACGGCCCTGCTCAGCGTCGACTTCAACCTGGCGGAGCTCCACCGGGAGGCACACGGGCGCTCGACTGTGCTCCCGGCTCCGTCCGGAGGGCGGGTCGAGCGAGTGGTCGAGCGCGCGTACCGGATCGTGTTCGCGCCGCAGGATCGCGTGCTGCGCGAGGCATCCGAGCGCAGGCTCCGACACGCTCTCGCCGGAGAGGCGGAGCCGGCTCGGAGGCAGCGCGCGACCCTCGCCTACCACGATCGCGCGACGCTCTCGTTCCTCGCGAACACGGGCCTGTCGACCCAGCTGGCGGCGCTCGGCATCTGCCTCGCTGCGGGAGCGCCCACGCTCTACCTCTGGCTCGTCCTCGCCTGTCTCCTACCGCTTCCGCTGCTACAACTCCGGCGCGAGCGACTTGTGCGGCGCGCCCTAGAAGGCCCCGCGTAGCGTCAGCCGCTGGCCGTTCATCGGCCCGGCGGCGTCGGAGCAAAGGAACGCGAGCGCCTCGGCGATCGATTCCGCCGGCGTGAACGTGGAGAAGTCCTTGTCGGGCGACTCGGTGCGCATCTCGGGCGACACGATCGAGCCGACGACGACGATGTTCGCCGTCGCGCCAGTACCCCGGAACCGGTCGGCGAGCGAGAGCGTCCACGCCTCCGCGGCCGCCTTGGCGGCGGCGTACGCGGCGTTCGTGTTGGTCGGCGACTGGGCCTGTCCCGCCCCGACGATCGCGAACCGCCCCCGACCGCTCGCGAGCAGGTGGGGAACGAACGCCTGGGTGACGTTCTGAAGCGTGTCGATCAGGAGGCTGCTGAGGAAGCTCCAGTCCTCGGGGGCCGACTCCTCGATGGGCTTTCCGCCGCGCCAGCCCCCGACGAGGTGGAGGAGCGCGTCGACGCCGCCCAGACGCTCGGCGACACCGTCGGCCCAGGCCCGTGCGGCGCCCGCGTCGAGGAGGTCGACGGAGGACGTGTCGGCGTCCGCCCCGGCTTCCGAGGCGAGCGCGTCGAGCGCGGCGACATCGCGGCCCGCGAGGGCGAGCCGGGCCCCGGTCGGCGCGAGCCGGCGGACGACGGTGGGGCCGAGCGTTCCTCCGGCCCCGGCGATCGCGATCACCCGTCCCTCGAGGGAGAGCGAAGTCCCAGGCTCCATCGGGCTGACGGTACCAGCGGAGATCAGCCGCGCCGCTTGACTTGCTGCCCGGGCTGGAGTACCTACCTCCGATGGCGAACCCGGCGTTCGACGAGCTGCAGGCGAAGCTGCGCGACGTCTGGCACACGCTCACGCTCCGCTCGATCGGCGACGTCGAGCGTACGGTGGTGGTCGCGCACTCGATCGGCCTCGACGTCCCCGACCACCTCGTTCCGGTCTTCCCCGCCTACGAGGAGCGCTTCCTCTGCCTCGTCCTCAGCCTCTTGCGAGGCCCGCGCTCGCGGGTCGTGTACGTGAGCTCCCAGCCGATCCATCCGCGCGTGCTCGACTACTACTTCGCGCTCGTCCCGGAGCTCGACACGAGCGAGGCACGGAGCCGGTTCGTCAACGTCTCGCTCGTGGACGGCCGCAAGGTGCCGCTCGCGCAAAAGCTGCTGGCGCGACCGGGAGCGCTGGGCCGCGTGCGCGAGCTCGTCGGCGATCCCGAGGTCGCGTTCATCCTCCCGTACTGCATGACGTCCGACGAGGTCGAGCTCGCCGTCCGGCTCGGCCTCCCCATCTTCGGCTCCGATCCCGATCTCCTGTGGCTGGGGACGAAGAAAGGGAGTCGACGCGTGTTCGAGGAGGAGGACGTCCCGCATCCCGTCGGGCTCGAGGTGGACGGCGAAGGAGACCTTGCCGGCGCGCTCCGCGAGCTCGCACGACGAAGCCCCGACGCACGCGGCGCCGTCCTCAAGCTGGACCGGGGTGTGAGCGGGTTCGGCAATGCGCTGGTCGACCTGCAGGCGGCGGAGCAGGGCCTGCGAGCCGCGATCGAGGTCGAGGACCCGGAGCTTTCGGTCGACGACTACCTCCGCGCGCTCGACGCGGAAGGAGGAATCGTCGAGGAGCGGATCGAGGGCGACACCTTCCGCAGCCCGAGCGTCCAGCTCCGCATGAGCCCGGCCGGGCAGGTGGACATCATGTCCACCCATGACCAGGTCCTCGGCGGGCCGCACGGCCAGACCTACTTCGGCTGCCACTTCCCGGCCGACCAGGAGTACGCGGAGCGGATCGCCGCCGAGGCGCTCAAGGTCGGTCGCAGGCTTGCGCGCGAGGGGGTGATCGGCCGTGCCGGGCTGGACTTCGTCGCGGTCAAGCAAGACGGCCGCTGGCTCCCGCACGCGCTCGAGATCAACCTTCGCTGCACCGGAACGACGCACACCTTCTGGGCGCTCCAGGCGCTCACCGACGGCGTCTACGACCCGCTCGCCGGCGAGTATCGAACGCGGACGGGCTCGCTCAAGCACTACGCCGCGACGGACCATCTCGATTCGCCGGCGTACGAGTCGCTCACGCCCGACGACCTGCTCGACGTGATCGCGACGCGCGGGCTCGGCTGGGACGCGGAGCGGCAGACCGGCGTCGTCCTCCACATGGTGAGCGCGATCGCGGTCGCCGGGCGCATCGGGCTGACCGCGATCGGCGACACCCTCGAGGAGGCCCGGCGGCGCTACTACGACGTGAAGGCCGCGGTGGACGAGGCAGCCGGCGCGGCCGGCTGATCGGGGACCGGCGAGGAGTACCCGCCTCCCGGGTACCCTCGGCGGGTGCCGCTGCGCGAGGACATCCGCGACGTCGCGATCGTCGCCCACGTCGACCACGGGAAGACGACGCTCGTCGACGCCATGCTCTGGCAGTCAGGCTCGTTCCGCGAGAACCAGGACGTGGCCGAGCGCGTGCTCGACTCGATGGACCTGGAGCGCGAAAAGGGGATCACGATCCTCGCCAAGAACACCGCCGTCCGGTACGGCGGCGTCAAGGTGAACATCGTCGACACGCCGGGCCACGCCGACTTCGGCGGGGAGGTCGAGCGCGCGCTGACGATGGTGGACGGCGTGCTGCTCCTCGTGGACGCGAGCGAGGGCCCGCTGCCGCAGACCCGCTTCGTCCTGCGCAAGGCGCTCGAGGCGCGGCTGCCGGTGATCCTCGTCGTGAACAAGGTCGACCGTCCGGACGCCCGCATCCGCGAGGTGGTCGACGAGGTCTACGAGCTCTTCCTCGACCTCGACGCGGACGAGAGCCAGATCGAGTTCCCGATCGTGTACGCGAACGCGAAGGCAGGCCGCGCCGGTCTTGACCCCGACGACCTCGCCGACGACCTGCGCCCGTTGTTCGACCTCCTGCTCGAGCGCATCCCCGCACCGTCCTACGAGGACGGGCACCCACTCCAGGCGCACGTCACGAACCTCGACGCCTCTCCGTACGTCGGCCGGCTCGCGCTCTGCCGCGTCCGCGAGGGGACGATCCGAAACGGCCAGCAGATCGCGTGGTGCCGCGCGGACGGGCGGATCGAGCGCGCGAAGGTGACGGAGCTGTACGTGACCGAGGCACTCGACCGCGTGGAGGCCGCCGAGGCCGGCCCCGGAGAGCTCGTCGCCGTCGCCGGGCTCCCTGAGGTGACGATCGGCGAGACGCTCGCCGATCCGGACGACCCGCGCTCGCTCCCCGTCATCGGCGTCGACGAGCCGAGCCTGGCCATGACGATCGGCATCAACACCTCGCCGCTCTCCGGCCGGGACGGCGACCGCCTGACGGCGAGCATGATCCGGTCGCGCCTCGACCAGGAGCTAGTCGGGAACGTGGCGCTGCGCGTGCTCCCGACCGAGCGTCCGGACGCCTGGGAGGTGCAGGGGCGCGGAGAGCTACAGCTCGCGGTGCTCGTCGAGCTGATGCGGCGGGAGGGGTTCGAGCTGTCCGTCGGCAAGCCGCAGGTCGTCACGCGCCAGCTCGACGGAAAGCTGCACGAGCCCATGGAGCGGCTCTCGATCGATGCGCCCGAAGAGTACGTCGGCGTGATCACTCAGCTGTTGGCGCTGCGCAAGGGCCGGCTCGAGCAGCTCGTCAACCACAAGACCGGGTGGGTGCGGATGGAGTACCTCGTGCCGGCGCGCGGCCTCATCGGCTTCCGCACCGAGTTCCTGACCGAGACCCGCGGCACCGGCATCCTCCACCACGTCTTCCACGGCTACGAGCCCTGGCACGGCGAGCTCCGCACGCGCCCGACCGGCAGCCTCGTCGCGGACCGGCGAGGCACCGCCAACTCGTTCGCGCTCCTCAACCTGCAAGAGCGGGGGCAGCTCTTCGTTCGGCCGGGGGTCGAGGTCTACGAGGGAATGATCGTCGGCGAGAACGCCCGCGCAGGCGACCTCGACGTCAACGCGACGAAGGAGCGGAAGCTGACGAACACGCGCTCGTCCTCCGCGGACGAGCTCGTCCGTCTGATCCCACCGCGCCCGATGTCACTGGAGCAGGCGCTCGAGTTCGTCGCCGACGACGAGTGCGTCGAGGTCACGCCGGCGGACGTCAGGCTCAGGAAACTGCAGCTCTCCGCGCAGAAGCGGCAGACCGCGGCCTCTCGCAAGGCGCGCGGTCTCGCTCCCGTCTAGCGGGCTACCACTTCGAGTTTCGCCGGCGGCGGCCCGAGTAGACGAGCTTCGGGCGGGCCGAGCGGAGCCCGGCCTCCTCGTACTTCTCGCCGTGGCCGAGCCTGCGGGCGACGTGGCTCGTCTCCGCCTGCTGGTCCGGGAGGACGAAGGTGATCGCCTTCCCGCTGCGGCCCGCGCGCCCGGTGCGGCCGGTCCGGTGCACGTAGCTCGTGTGCTCGGCGGGCGGGTCGTAGTTGATGACGTGCTTGATGTCGTCGAGGTCGAGGCCACGTGCGGCCACGTCCGTCGCGACGAGCGTCGTCACCCTGCCGTCCTCGAACCGGGCGAGCGAGCGCTCGCGCGCCCTCTGGGACATGTCGCCGTGCATCGCCACCGCGTCGACCTGCTGGCGTGCGAGCTTCTTCACGAGCTGGTCGGCGCCGCGCTTCGTGCGGACGAAGACGAGCGTGAGCCCGTCCGATTCCTCGAGGTGGCGGACGAGCGTCCCCAGCTTCGTGTCGAACGTCACCGACACGAAGGAGTGCTCGATGTCCGCCGGCTCGTGGTGCTCGGGGGACCCGTCGAAGCGCGAGGGGCTGTTCGTGTACGCGCGGGCGAGCTCGCCGACGGCGCCGTCGAGCGTCGCCGAGAAGAACATCGTCTGGCGGTTGCGCGGCAACCGGCGGACGAGCTTGTCGACCTGCGGCTGGAAGCCCATGTCGAGCATGCGGTCGGCCTCGTCGAGGACGAGCGTCCGGATCTGCGAGAGGTCGACGAGACGGCGGTTGGCGAGATCCTCGAGCCGGCCCGGCGTCGCCACGAGAGCGTGTGCCTTCGCGGCTTTCTTCGCCTGCGCCTGGAGCGGGACCCCGCCGTACACGGTCGCGACCGTGAGCCCCTTGACGGGGGCGAGCAGGTGGAGCACCGCGCCGACCTGCGCCGCGAGCTCGCGCGTCGGGACGAGGACGAGCGCCGAGGGGCGGGCGTCCTTCGTCGTCACGCGCTCGACGATCGGCACGGCGAACGCGAGCGTCTTGCCGGACCCCGTCGGCGAGCGGGCGAGGATGTCGAGCCCTGCGAGCGCGTCCGGCAGGACGAGCTCCTGGATCTCGAAGGGATGGTGGATGGAGCGAGCGGCGAGCGCGTCGACGACGGGCGGCGACACGCCGAGCTCGCGGAACGAGTGGTGGTGCATTGTGTTGTTCGACTCCTTTACGTGTTCGAGACTTGCCTACCTCGAATCACCCGAAGGAGGAACGAGAAGCTCATCTCACAGGACGGCCTGATTGCCGAACCGTGCGCACACGGTAGCAGCAGCCGCGTCCGGCCCCCTCCGGCTCGTCCCTTCTCACCGGCTCAGGCCGAGCGGGGAGTGAACGGTCGCAGCTCGTCGTTCCCCGGCTGGATGACGCCGACGGAGGAGTCCGGCACCTCGTTCCAGGCTCCTGGGAGATCGCCGAGCGGCTCCGAGACGACGACGCGGGTCTCATCCGACAGCCACGCGAGCTCGCTCTCCGGGTACATCGTCTTGAGGGTGTCCATGCGCGTGCTGAAGAACAGCGATCGCGAGTCCCGCTCGCTCGAGTACCGGAATGCCCAGATGCTCCGGCCGTCGGACGTTGCGATGGTCATCTGGATCGGTTGCTCGACGCCGTGCTCACGCCCAGTCTCCTCCACGAAGCCCACCATGCGCTCGACCGCGGCCACCGGCTCGTGCTCGAGCCCGAACGTGAGCGCCAGGAAGAACATGCACTCCGAGTCGGTCGTCCCCTCGATCGCAGGGAAGAGCGAGGGGTCGACGGCGAGCACGAGCTCGCGCTTGATGGTCGGGAACTCGCGGATCAGCCCGTTGTGCATCCAGAGCCAGTTGCCGTAGCGGAACGGGTGCGTGTTCGTTTCCTGGATCGCCGTCCCGGTCGAGGCCCGGATGTGAGCGAGGAAGAGCGGTGAGGAGACGCCAGCCGCGAGCTCGCGGAGGTTGCGATCGTTCCACGCCGGGTGCGTGCTGCGGTAAACCCTCGGCGGCTCGCCCTCCTCGTACCAGCCGACACCGAAGCCGTCGCCGTTCGTGGTCGTCGCACCCTGCCGGGCGTGCAGGCTCTGGTCGATCAGCGAGCGGTCACTCTTGACGAGCAGTTCCTCCATGCGGATCGGCGATCCGGAGTACGCGAGCCAGCGGCACATTCACTCTCTCCTCTCGACGGATCCCGGCGGTCTCGTCGGGATGCTCTGGGCCAGGAACAGGGCAAGGACGGCGAGCACGGCGAGGATCGCGAGCGCGGAGCGGAGGCCGTCGAGCCGAGCGTCTGCGTTGGCATCGACGGCTGCGTCAGTGGTCACAGAGCTTGCGCCCGCTTCGTCGAGCGCAGTCTCGAGGTCGGCGTCCGAGATGAACGGGATCCCGCCCGCGAGCTCGACCTGCGCCTGCTCCTTCGCGCTCGCAGGGATCGCCTGGCTCTGCTGCACGTTCGTGAAGAACGAGGAGGTCAGTGTCGCGATCAGCAGCGAGCCGGCCAGCGCCGTGCCCAGCGAGGCGCCGAGGTTCGTCATCGTGTTCTGGACGCCGCCGACCTCGGGGCTCTGGTCGTCCGGCACCGCCGAGACGGTCACGGCCCCGAGCTGGGAGGCGAGCGCGCCGATCCCGAGCCCGACGAGCAGCATCGGCACGAAGACGATCTCCGCACCGGCGTCCGCGTCGAGCGCGCCGAGCAGCACGACGGTGCCTGCGAGGAGTGAGAGGAGACCGAGTCGGACAACGAGGCGCGGCGAGGCGTTCGGGAACAGCTTCGGGATGCCGATCGCCGCCGCCAGCAACGTCACCGAGAGCGGCAGCAGCCTGATGCCGGTGTCGATCGCGGAGAGGCCAAGCGCGACCGAGAGGAAGAGCGGCACGACGAAGAAGAACCCTGCCTGGACGAGGAACTGGAAGAAGAACATCGTCAGGCCGCCGGTCAGCTGCTTGTTGCGCAGCATCGCCGTCCGCACGAGGGGCTCCTTGCCATGCGACTCGCGGCGGGCCTGCCAGCGGAAGAAGACCCAGATCACGAAGAGGCCTCCGAGGACGAGCCAGATGGAGGGGGACAGCCCCGCCCAGGATGGGCCGCCGGTCTTCGGCTGGATCCAGCCCCACTCTCCTGTGCGCAGGACGCCGAAGACGAGCAGCCCCAGGCCGAGCGCCGAGAGCACGGCACCGACGATGTCGAGCTGCGGCCGCTCCTCGACCGGCGCGTCCGCGATCCGGCGCGTCAGGAGCAGGATCGCCAGCACGACCAAGACCTCGCCCGCGAACACCCACCGCCACGAGAAGTAGGTCGTGCAGAAGCCTCCGATCAGCGGACCGACGGCGACGGCGACTGCGCCGGCGGCGGCCACGAGCCCGTACGCAGCGGGGCGGCGCTCCGCCGGGAAGTTCCCGGCGACGAGGGCCACGATCGCCGGCATGATCAGCGCCGCGCCGACGCCCTCCAGGAACGACCAGCCGAAGAGGAGCACAGGAAGGTTCTGGGCGATCGACGTCGTGAACGAGCCGCAGCCGTAGATGACACAGCCGATCGCAAAGGCGCGCTTCCGCCCGATGATCGCGCCGATCTTCGCTCCGGTGATCATCAGCGCGGCCATCACGAGCGTGTAGGCCGTGATCGCGCCCTGGATGCCGGTTACCGTCGTCCCCACGTCCTTGGCCACGGTCGCGATGGATACGTTCATCACGGAGCTGTCCAGCGTCATCAGGAACTGGCCGGACGCAAGCGTGAGGAGGACAAGCATGGCGCCGCTCGCGCGCGCCGACGGAGCCGTGTCGGCGGCGGTCGTCACGGGCGCGATTCTTTCAGAGGGGTCACGCAGACGAGGCGCCGGCACGCAAGAAGCTCTGAAGCTGCTCGATCTCGTGGTGGACGAGAGCGGTCGAGTAAGCGAGCTGGTCCTCGCTCGGCGGTGTCGAGCCGAGCCTGAGCTTCCTGTCTGCCTCGAGAGCCGCCGCGAGGTCGTCGAGGCGCACGCGTAGCGCGGCCGCCGTCGCTTTCGATGGACTGTCGGGCGCGCTCGTCTCGACCGACCGCGCTTCGTCGGCGAGTGCCTGGACCTCGCCGGTCACAAGTGAGCCCTGGGCGACGACGTCGTCGAGGGCGAGGCGGCTGCGCCGGGAAAGATCGTCCAGGCGGCGCGACCACGTCGCCGCTTTCGTGTGTCGCCGCCTCCAGAGCACGAGCCCGAGCACCGCTGCGGCCGCAGTGCCAGGGCAAATGCGATCCAGCCCCAGGGCGTACTGCTCGTCGACGACGCCGGCTCGGCCGTCGTGGCAGTCGTCCTCGGGATCGGGACGACTGTGGTTTCGGTCTCGACGCTCGTGACGGTCATCGGTGGCTCGGTGGTCGACGGCTCGGTGACGGTCGTGACCGGTTCGGTTGCCGTCTCGTCGGTCCTGGTAGGTGCGGTCAATGTCGGCGTCGTGCGGGTTGGAACGACCGGGCCGGTCGCTGTCCGGGCCGGTCTTGTGGCCGTCAGGCCCGTCCCAGTCGTGAGCGCGCTCTCGCCGCCGCCGCACGATCCCAGCAGGAAGCCCGCGACCGCCAGGGCGGCGAGGGGACGCCCCCCGGGCAAGCCGTCGCAGAGCCATCACGGGACCAACCGGCTGGGCTCGGCCGCCCTAGACGGCACCGGATTGGACCGGCGCGGCGGCTGCCGCCGGCGGGGGCTCCGGCCGCACTCGCTTCCAGATGGTGTCCAGGATCACGGCCAGTGCCGCGATCGCGACGATGGCGACGAACGTCTGCGGAGCATTCCGCAGGGTGTCCACCGCGAAGAAGGCGAGCACCACACCCGTCGCCGCTATTCCCACCAGCACGATCAAGCCGAGCGCACCGGTCTCTGAGCGCAGGCGGTAGCCCGCGACCCCGACGAGGAGGAAGATCATCAGCGAGCAGGCGCTCCCAACCGAGGCGATCGCCGAGAGGTCGACCAGGTTGGAAACGACGAGGACGATCGCCGACGTGATCAGCAGTCCGGCGTGCGCGCCGAGCCGCGAGCCGCGTCCGAAGAAGGGCGGAAACTGGCCGACCTCGGCCAGCATCGCCGTCAACCCGCCCGAGGCGTACAGCGTCGCGTTGACGGAGGATGACGTCGCCAGCAGGGCGGCGATCGCCATCATGGTGAAGCCCGCGTCACCCAGCGCCGGACGCGCCGCCTCCGCGATCGCCGTCTCGCCGTAGCCGACGACCTCCGTGACCGTCAGCGTGCCGAACACGCCGAGCGAGATCAGGACGTAGGTGATAGCCGTGACGCCGAGTGCGAGGTACATCGCCTTCGGCAACTCGCGCGCCGGCTCGCGCAGGTCGCCGACCGCGAAGGTGATCACGCTGAAGCCGAGGTAGGCGAAGAACGTGAGCGCGACGCTGGCGATGATGTCCGAGAACGGCGGATAGCCGTCAAATGCGAGCAGGTCCAGGTCGATGTCCGCGATCGTCACTGCGATGAAGATCGCGAACACGGCCAGCAGGAGGACCACGATCAGCGACTGCACCCGGTCGACGAAACGCGCGCCCACCAGGCTGATCGCAGCCATCGCGATCACCACGGCCGACGTGAAGATGTTGTCCCACGCGGCCCCGGCGTCGTCGCCGATGAACAGCGAGGTCGCATAGCTCCCGAATGCCACGGCGACCATCGAGCAGACGATCACGATCGCGGCGAAGTAGCCGAGCCACGAGGCGATGCCGACAAGGCGCCCGTTTCCGAATCCCTGGAGCAGATAGGCGATCAGCCCGCCCGAGGACGGGTAGCGGACACCGAGCTTGACGACGTTGTAGCCGAGGAGGGCGGCGACGATGCCGGCGAGCAGGAACGACAGCCAGACGGCTGACCCGGCAACCGCCCCCGCCTCGCCGAGCAGCGCGAAGATGCCGGCACCGACCATCGCGCCGATGCCGAGGAACGCTGCCCCGCGGACGCTCACGCGACGATCTGGAGCTCGTGGGAGGTGTTGTTGAAGCGCCGCCCGCCGTCGTCGGTGACGGTGACGATGTCCTCGATCCGAACGCCGAAGCGGCCCGTGAGATAGATGCCGGGCTCGATCGAGAAGCACATCCCCGGCTCGAGTGGATTCGTGTCGCCCTCGACCATGTACGGCGGCTCGTGCGTCGTGAGGCCGATGCCGTGCCCCGTCCGGTGGATGAACTGCTCGCCGTACCCCGCGTCGGCGATGAGGCGCCGTGCCGCCCGGTCGATCTCCTGGCACTCGACGCCCGGCCGCACGGCCTCGAAGCCCGCCTGCTGCGCTTGCCGGACGACCTCGTAGACCTCGCGCTCGTCGTCGGTCGGCTCGCCGACGTGAACGGTGCGCGTCGTGTCCGAGCCGTAGCCGTCCTTGATCCCGCCGAAGTCGAGCACGACCATGTCGCC
>JBOHBB010000070.1:0-4897 GCA_050698135.1 Gaiellaceae bacterium | reverse complement strand
AGCGTGAGCCGGTAGCGCGACGTGTCGGAGAGCGATCCCCTCCACGCGGCGATGTCGGCGGAAGCACCTTCGAGCTCGGCGAGCTTCCAGGTGCCGAAGGTGTCGCGCGCCGCGGTCAGCCGCTCGGCGATGGTATCCCTCGTCCGCGTCGACACGGTCGCCCCGTGGCGCTCGAGGAACAGGTCGCAGAACGCATCGAAGGAGATCTCGGCGGACGGCGCGCCACGGAGTAGGCGCGGCGCGACGTTTTCGGCGAACCAGCGGCGCGCCTCGGTCTTGGTCTTGAAGCCGGACTGCTGCGGCTGTCGGCCGTTCTCGGGCCAGCGGATGCCGAAGCCGGTCTTGGTCGGGAATACGTAACCGCGTGCCTCAGCAGGCATGTGGTGGTTCCTCCTCGTCTCGGGCTGCGAAGCGCAGCGTGGTAGGTGACGAGTCGAAGTATCGCCGCTCCTCGTAGGCTTGGCCGGGGCGGATGGCGCTCCGGGTAGGTGACACTCCTCGGCTCGCGTCATCCGTCCCTGTCTCGTGCTCGTGGAGCCACGCGTCGACGTCTTCCGGCCGGTAGCGGAGTGCTCCACTCGGGAGCCTGATCGCCGGGAGCAGGCCACGGCCGGTCCATCGCAGGACGGTCTTCGGAGTGACGCCGAGCTGCTCGGCTACATCGCGCGCCGTGACGAGCCGTTCGCTCACGCCGCCGGCACCTCCGCAACTCCCAGGTCGGACCGGGTGGCCGCGGCGCCTCCTGGACGCTGAGAGCGCCGGGGAGCTCCGTTCTCGCGGCGCTCGCTCACCCGTTCAGCGCCTCCTCCGCGAGTGCGACTAGTCGCGCTCGCTCCGTCCGCTCCCGCTTGGCCTCCAACTCGACGAGCTCGAGGTCGACGAGGTCGTCGAGCTCGTCTGCGATCAGCCGGCGCAGGTCATCGGGGTCGAGCGCCTCTAGCTCGACTTGGACGAGTCGGCCGTGGCGCTCCTCGAAGCCGGCCGCTCGCGAGTCGCTCGCCTTGCCCGGTGCAGGCGGGAGCGCGTAGCGATCGACCTGCTCGTCGGTCAGTGCGACACGTCGTAGATCGAGGCCGGTGTTCTCCTCGAAGGCCCGTGGAATGTCCTCGCCGGTCGGGTCGAAGTCGCCGCAGTAGAGGAGCACGACGTCGCGCTCGTCGTTCTCAACGAGCTCGATGACGTCGCGTTCCAGCGCCTCGGAGGCGTAGCCGCGAAGCGGAACCACCGGGACGCAGAGGTCGTCGAACCAGGCGCGGAGCTGAGCGACGAGCGTCGCCTTCTCGACGACGATCACAGGGAACGTCGCCTGCGTCGCCAGGAGGTCACGCCGGTAGGCGCGCGCGAGCGTGTCCAGCGCGTCCGCCGGCGAGCTCCACGTCGACGGACGCTCGATCGTGCGGGTCCGGTCAAGGAGCGCCGGGAACTCGTCTCGCCGGCGAAGGTCGGCACTTCGCCGGGAGAGGTGCTTGTAGTCGTTCTCGCTGTTCTCGATCAGCCCGGCGGCGACGAGCCGGTAGAAGACCTGCCTCAGCGTCACGGCCGTCTCGTACTCCTCGACGATCTCGGCCGCTCGCTTCAGGATCGGTGCCCAGGCTTTGCGGAGCTTCGTGCTCATCGCTCGCTCGCCTCCTTCGCAGCCTCCTGCCGCTCGCGCTCGGCGTCGAACTCCGCGTTCTGATCAGCCTGCTCCCGCGCTCGTCGCTCGAACTCGGTCCGGTGCTCGGCGACTCGGTTGAGCTCGAACGTGAACGCCTCGCCGACGGTCGTGAGGTGCCCGAGCGTCTCTTTGAACGCGGACGAGCCCGCCTGGAACGGGCGCACCGTCTCTCCGGTCGCGCCGGCGAGCCACCGAATCCATGCCGCCTCCGCGTGAAGGCCGGAGAGCTCGCGGAGCGCGTCGGCGAGGTCGAGGATCCGCGCACGGACGGCCTCGGTGCCGTCGTGGAGCTCACGGTCGAACGTATCCGCGAGCGCGGTCGCTTCCGGCTGCGCGGCCTTCAGGAGTCGATCGCCACTCTCGACGATCGCAGCGTTGAGCGCGCCCTGGACGCGCTCGGCCTCAGCGAGCTCGGCTCTGAGTCGCGGCTCGCTTGACTGCGGGACCGGCTTGCCCGCGAGTGCCGCCTGCTTGCCTGCCTCGCGGTCGGCGGCGGGGGCATCGCGGATCGCCTGCCGAAGTCGGGCGACCTCACGCGCCTGCTCGTCGATGCGGCCAGCGAGCTTTTTGTGATCGGCGATCAGCTTCGCGGGTAGGCGCTCGGCGAGCGCGTCCGGGATCGGATCGCGAAGGTGTGTGCCAACGCCCGACGAGACGCGGATGAACCGCGGCGGCGCGGCCTCCGTCTCGTCGGTCGTACGGGGCGTCTTGCTCATGGTCGTACTCCTTCCTCCGGCTTCACGCCGGCGTCGGTGTTCGGGTTGCGAGAAGCGAACAGCGGCTCGCCTCGGATCGGCCCCTCTTCGAGCCAGGTGCCGTCGAAGTTGCCCCAGACGCGCCCGTCCTCGGTCAGCGCATAGAGGGTGTGCCCGTCTTCGCCACGGCCGCCGCAGGCGATCTGGACTACCCGCAGCCGTCGCTCACCGTTCATGGTGAGGACCTCCTCTCTGCCGCTTCCTCGGCGGCGTCGTTCGTTTTTTGGGTTGCGGAAGAAGCGGAAGAAGCGGAAAAAGTCCCCATCACGCCGCCGACCCTTTTTCCGCTTCTTCAGCTTTTTCCGCAGGTGCGTAGACCGTGAGCAGTCGCCCGCCGGTCTTCCTCTCCTCGACGATGGCGAGTCGTTGGCGAACGAGGAGAGCGAGAGCCCGGTCGAGCTCGCCGGCCTTACGATGACCGCCGAAGAGGTTGTTGACGTCCGTGCGCGTGAGCTCGCCGCGCCGGAGCTCGTCGAGGATCGCGTCGGCGGTCGAGTCACCGAGGCGGTGCCCGAAGATCATGTAGGCCGACTGCTCGCAGTAGCGCCAGAGCGCGAGCGCCGCCTCGACGTGCTCGTAGCGGATCGTCTTCGAGCGGTCGAGGAGCGCGTACAACATCGAGAGCCGGAGCGTGTGCGCTTCCGCTCGGGCGCAGATCGCGCCGGCGAGCCCGTCGCGCCGGATGGAGAGCTCCTCACGGTAGGCGCGATCCCACAGGTGCTTTGCCGCGCCGACCCGCTTCATCATCCCGGCACCGCTGCGGCGCGTATACGCGAGCGCCTCGGCGAACCGACCCGACCACTCCTCGTCGAACGCCGGAGGAATCCTCGGCGGATCAGGGAGCAGTCGGGCTCGTTCGACGAGCACGACGAGCCAGCGGTTCATAAACCCGTTCGCGAACTCCGTCTCGGGCATCTTGCGGAGGAGTTCCTCGGGCGTGATCCCGGCGAGCGCGGAGACGTGCGCGTCCGTGGCGATCAGCCTCCGTCCCTTGGTCCGGTTCTCAAGCCGCCGGCCGTCCCACGCCTTTCGCCAGAGGCTCGACAGCGTCGACCCCTCACGAGAGGCGACGGCGATGACGTGGCCGAGCTCCTCCTCGAAGACGAGCAGCCTCTTGTCCGCCGCGCCGGCTTCGACGACCTTCTCGTTCCCCTCGTCGTCGAGCTCGCGCTTCGCATCGCGGACGGCCTCGACGACGGCCTCGCCGGAGCCGAAGCCTCCGAGAAGGCACTCACGCCACTCAGGGTTCGCGAGCTCGATCGGTCGTATCCCGATCGTCATGCCGTCGCCTTTGCGGCCGATCGCGGTCGGCCCGACCAAGAGCACGAACTCGTTCGTGTGGTGCGTCGTCGCTCCGGTCGGCACGAAGACGTTTCGGTTGACGGCGTTCCCGAAGGCGACGAGCGAGGAGACGAGGACCGCGGCGGGACATGCCTCGGTATAGGGAGCGACCGCGAGCGCGTACTCGCCGGCGGGACCGTGAAGCGCCGCGGGCTCGAGCACCGGGAGCCGCGTCTCGCTCACCTCGTCGCCTCCATCACGCCGAGCAGCCACTCGACGTCGAACCGCGCCTCGCGGTCAAGCCGCGCAGCCGTTCTCCGGTAGTGCTGCTCGCGAAGAGCTCGCTCGGCGTCGTAGAGGTAGAGGTTCGCCCGGTGCGCGTCCCACGCGGCATCTGCGAGCGGTCGCGCCGCGGTCCAGTCCTCGTCCGTCCAGCGTTCCCGAGCGACGACGAGGAGCGCGTGGCGCTTGAGCCACCGCTCGTGCTCGCGCCAGACGATCGCGTCCGTGTTCACGCCTTCGTCTCCTCGGCGAGCGCGGAGCGCAGGCGCTCGATCGCGGCTGCGACCCTCAGGATCGTGTCGCGGTCCCAGACGTCGAGAGCGACCCGGAGCTCCTCTTCGTAGGTCGAGCTCAAGATGCGAGCGACCGCCTCACCCTCGACCGGGACGAGCACGACGATCACCGGGACGGCGCTCACGCGACCGCCTCCGCTTCAACGGGTCCGCCTAACGGCGGGTCAGGGTCAGGAGGGTCGTCGTCTGAGCGAGGACCGGCTCGGGACGCCTGACGTCGTCGGCGGGAGACGCGGACGACGCGACGAGGAGCTCGACCCTGTCGTGGCCTCTGCGCCGGTCGAACGGTCGGAGTCAGGAGCCGCAGAGCGACCGCCGCGCCGACGCGGGCCTCGTGCCTCGCTCGCTCGTCGGCTTCGGCAGCACCCATCAGCGGATCGCTATCCCAGAACGACTGCTCGGATCGCCAGAGCTCCTCGTCGGCAGCAGCCGCCCGCTCCGAGGCTTCGAGCAAGAGCTCGACCGGCGCGGGCCGGCGGTTCATTCGGTCAGGGGAGGCGTCGTCATCGTCAGAGGTGGCCGACCTTACAGACCGCGTCGGACGGTAAAGCGACGGCGGGCACTTCGCTGTGAAAGCACCCGCCGTACCGACTCTCTGACAAGTCGACGCTGAGGCCACGGTACAGGGC